>NZ_JBICTU010000054.1:0-26551 GCF_043197795.1 Sphaerisporangium sp. NPDC049003 | reverse complement strand
TCGGTCACATCAAAGCGCGCCACATCCGAGTTCTATCAGCCATGACCAGCCCGCTACCGGACCCCACCAAGATCCGAACGTCAAACAGCTCCTAGTTCCCCAGAGAGAAACGATCATGCGTGTCTCATACAGAGTGCCAGCTCAGAGCGCCCGTCAAAGGCGGTATGGCTCTTCTTCAAGGCTTGCACCGCTGCGGGCCAACGGCATGCCGTGATCGGTTGGCCAAGGGCGCGGGATCCCGGGCCCCAGGTCCACATCTGGTTACTGTGACGACCAGGCGACCACTGACAGTGATATGGAGGCGACCTTGCGTACGGTGCACGAGGAGCCGCTCCCCTATCAAGTGCCGCCTCCCGCCTTCTTCCTGCGGAGCGGGCCGATCATGCCGACGGGCAGGTGGATACGGGCCAGGGTCGCGTCCCAGGGCCCTCTCGTCGCGGGTCTGGTGCTCGCGCTGGCGGCCGGCACGGGCATGGGCCTCGGGCTGAGCCCATCCTGCGCGCTGACCGCTCCGTTCCCGACCGGCCTCGGCCCCGAACCCCGCCCCCCGGACCACTCGGGCCTGCCGTACATCGTCCAGTGGCGCCCCATGCCCCCGACCGTCCCTCCCGTGAACCCGTAGCAACCAGCGCGGAACGCCAAAAAGGGCCGACCCGCATGCGCGGCCCGACCCTTTCGGAAGGTGGCGGAGGATAGGAGATTCGAACTCCTGAGGGGTTGCCCCCAACACGCTTTCCAAGCGTGCGCCCTAGGCCAACTAGGCGAATCCTCCGTCGAGAAGCTTACCGGACTTCGGGGGCTGAGAAGACCGCGAAGACGACCACGAATCGGTCTCGGTGTCCGCGCGGTGGCTGCCACGAGCACTGCCGGGCACGGCTAGACTGTCACCGGACCCCTCGCACGGCGTCATCCTGTGAACCTCCCCAGGGCCGGAAGGCAGCAAGGATAAGCGGGCTCTGTCGGGTGTGCGAGGGGTCTCTTAGCTGGAGTTCCAGGATGGTGCCGTCACATGAGCGAGCCGCTCGACCCTCGTGACACCCCTGGTCTTCCGGCGCATTCGCACTCCGACCCCCTAGGCGAGGAGACGGCATGAGTCTCGCTCTCTACCGCAAATACCGGCCTGGGACCTTCGCCGAAGTCAAGGGTCAGGATCACGTCACAGAGCCGCTGCGGCAGGCGCTGAGCACCGGCCGCATCAACCATGCCTATCTCTTCAGCGGCCCGCGCGGGTGCGGCAAGACCTCCAGCGCGCGCATCCTCGCCCGCTCGCTGAACTGCGAGAAGGGCCCGACGCCCGACCCCTGCGGCGAGTGCGAGTCCTGTGTGGCCCTTTCGTCCACCGGGCCCGGCCACCTGGACGTCATCGAGATCGACGCCGCGTCCCACGGAGGTGTGGACGACGCCCGCGACCTGCGCGAGCGCGCCTTCTTCGCCCCGGTCTCCGCGCGCTTCAAGATCTACATCATCGACGAGGCGCACATGGTGACCCGCGAGGGCTTCAACGCGCTGCTCAAGCTCGTCGAGGAGCCCCCGCCCCACCTGAAGTTCGTCTTCGCGACCACCGAGCCCGAGAAGGTCATCGGGACCATCAAGTCCCGCACCCATCACTATCCGTTCCGGCTGATGCCGCCGGCGACGCTGCGGCAGCTCCTGGAGGAGATCCTCGGCTCCGAGTCGGTGCCGTACGAGCCCGCCGCGCTGCCGCTGGTCGTACGAGCGGGCGCCGGCTCGGCGCGCGACTCACTCTCGATCCTCGACCAGTTGCTGGCGGGCGCCGACGACGCCGGCATCACCTACGCCCGTGCGGTCTCGCTCCTCGGCTACACCGACGCCGATCTGCTCGACGAGATCGTCCTGGCGTTCGCCAGACGTGACGGCGCCCAGGTGTTCCAGGCGGTCAACCGCGTGATCGAGGGCGGTCACGACCCGCGCCGGTTCGCCATGGATCTCCTTGAGCGCTTCCGCGACCTGGTGGTGCTCGCCAACGTGCCGGAGGCCGCGGCCAACGGCCTGCTCGACCGCCCGGCCGACGAGCTGGAGCGGCTGGCCGAGCAGGCGGCCTCGATGGGGCCGGCCGAGGTGACCCGGGCGGCCGAGCTGTTCAACGCCGGGCTGACCGAGATGCGCGGTGCGACCTCCCCCCGGCTGCTGCTGGAGCTGATGTGCGCTCGGGTTCTCCTTCCGGCGGCCGAGCAAGGTGAGGCGGCTCTGCTCGCCCGGCTGGAGCGCTTGGAGCGCGGAGGGGTGGCGGCCGCGGCCGTGCCGGTGCCCGGCTCCGCTGCCCCGCTCGCCCCGGCCGTCCCCGTGGTGCCCGGGCCTCCGGCGGCCGGCACCGTGATCGCGGCCGACGAGCCGCAGTACGCCCAGCCGACGCAGCACGTTCAGCCGACGCAGAACGCTCAGCAGGCACAGTCCGTCCAGCAGGCAGCACAGTCCGTGCAGCGGCCTCAGACGGCCGAGGGGCGGATGCCCGCCGCACGTCCTCCGGCGGACGACTGGCCCGCAACGTCGCGGCCGGGTGCCCCGCAGGCGCCGCAGCGGCGGGCTGAGAGCACTCCCGCGCCGGCCCAGGTGTCACCGGCGGGCGGGGTCTTCCACCAGACGTGGCCGCAGGTCCTCGATGTGCTCAAGCAGCGCTCCCCGGCCGTCTGGGCCAACGTCAACACCAACTCCCAGCTCATCGGCGTCGAGGGCAACATCGTCACGCTCGGCTTCAGCCAGGTCGGCGCCATGCGCAACTTCGTCAACGGCGCCAAGGACTCCGTGGTCGCGGCGGCGATCACCACGGTGATGGGCGGCACCTGGCGCGTGGAGGCCGTCGTCGGCAACTCGGGCGGCGGAGGTTCCCCCTCGGCCCCGGCCTCGTCCGCTCCGGCGCAAGCCGTACGGCAGGCTCCCGCGGCGCGCCCGGCGTCATCGCGCCCGGACGGCCCGCAGGTGGCCCCCTCCCCGCCGGCGGCCACGAGAGGGCCGGTCGGCGCCCAGGACGCGCAGTCGCAGGCGCGGCGTCAGGCAGCCGCGCAGCAGCCGCAGGCCGCGCCCTCGCCCTCGGACGACCCCTGGCCGGATGCGCCGCTTCCCGACGACGAGGGCACGGCGCCCAGGGCCGGTTTCACCGCCGCCCGTCCGGCGCAGGCGGTCGCCCAGTCCGGGCCCCGGCAGACGGGGGCAGCGGGGTGGCCCGACGCCGTGCCCCGCCGTTCCGGCCCGCCGGTCAGTGAGGCCGACGAGGTCGATCCGTACAACGACGTGGTCGCCGACGGCGACTCGCTGAGCGGCATGGCGCTCGTCCAGCGGGAACTCGGCGGGCAGATCATCAACGAGATCGACCACCCGTAGCCTCCGGCCGCGGGGTCATGCCCATCCATCCGGATCGGCTGCCAAACCGTACCTATCCGTCCCTTTTTGGATCTGTCGGAGACCGTGCCTATCCGCCCCTTTTCGGGTTCGGCCGCAGGTCGCGGCCGGTTCGCTGTTTCGGGGGTCGGCGGGTCACGGCCGTTCCGCGTACGGGGGCTCCCCACGCCAACACTGACGTGCGCCAGTGCAACATGCGTGGCAAACCCCGTAGGCTCGTGCCACACGCGAAGCCATGAGGAGCGCAAGATCGTGAATCCAGGGGATGTCAACTTGCAGCAGTTGCTGGAGCAGGCGCAGCTCATGCAGCAGCAGCTCGCGACGGCCCAGCAGGAGCTCAACGACGCGGAGGTCGAGGGGAGCGCCGGTGGCGGCCTCGTCGTCGCGACCGTCAACGGGAGTGGTGAGCTGCTTGAGCTGAAGATCAGCCCCAAGGCCATCGACTCCGGCGACCCGCAGGATACGGCCGATACGATCGCCGACCTGGTGATCGCGGCGGTGCGAGACGCCGTGCGAGCGGCCGCCGAGCTCCAGCAGGAGAAGCTCGGCCCGCTGGCGCAGGGCCTTGGCGGGGGCGGATTCCAGCTGCCGGGGTTTTAGCCGCCATGTATGAGGGGGTCGTCCAGAACTTGATCGACGAGTTGGGCCTGCTGCCCGGCGTCGGTCCCAAGAGCGCGCAGCGGATCGCCTTTCACCTGCTGTCCGCCGACCCGGCCGATGTCAAACGGCTGGCGCACGCCCTGCTTGAGGTCAAGGAGAAGGTCCGGTTCTGCCGCGTCTGTGGAAACGTCGCGGCCGAGGAGGAGTGCCGGATCTGCCGGGATTCCCGGCGCGACCCCGCCGTCATCTGCGTGGTGGAGGAATCCAAGGACGTCGTCGCCATCGAAAAGACTCGTGAGTTCCGTGGCCGCTACCACGTGCTCGGCGGGGCGATCAGCCCGATCGAGGGAGTCGGCCCCGATGACCTGCGCATCCGCGAGCTGATGACGCGGCTGGCCGACGGGCTGGTCACCGAGCTGATCCTGGCGACCGATCCGAACCTCGAGGGAGAGGCCACGGCGACCTATCTCGCCAGGCTGGTGAAACCCATGGGTTTGAAAGTGACACGATTGGCCAGCGGTCTGCCAGTGGGCGGAGACCTCGAGTACGCCGACGAGGTCACCTTGGGCCGCGCTTTCGAAGGACGGAGGCTGCTGGATGTTTGATGAGTGGAGCGCTCTCGCGGATCGCGTCGCGGTACATGCGCAGAACTACCTGGACGGCCTGACCAGGCTCGCGAGCGGTGAGGGCGGCGACGCGACGCTCCCCATGCTGCTGGTCGAGGTCTCCCAGGTCAGCCTGGCGGGCTCGCAGCTCGGAGCCGCGCAGGACGTGATCCTGCAGGGCAACTTCGAGCCCGCGACCGGCCCCGACCCCGATCTCGACGGGGTGCGCACGGCTCTCGCCACGCGTCTTGGGCCTGTGGACGACTACGCCGAGGTCTTCGACCCGTACAAGGACACGGTCGTCACGCCGTACCGGCTCTCCGACGACCTGGCGGCCGTGGCGGCCGACCTCATCCACGGGCTCGGTCACTACCGCGCCGGGCGCCCGCTGGAGGCGCTGTGGTGGTGGCAGTACTCCTACTTCAACACCTGGGGCAACCACGCGGGCGCCGCGATGAGGGCGCTGCAGGCGCTCGTCGCGCACACCCGGCTCGACGTGGTGGAGGAGACCACGACCGCCTGATCGTCCAGAGGTTCGCGGGTCGGCCGTTCGCAGATCACGGCCACTGGTTGTCCACAGGCCGGCCCGGTTTTTCAGGGTTCGTGGCGGTGGCTGTCCACATGCTGGCCAAATCAGTTGGGCCTTCTGGGGGCCCCAGTAGACTGTGAGCTCCGCAGACTGAACCTTTGGGAGACATCCCGTGGCGCTCGTTGTCCAAAAGTACGGTGGTTCCTCCGTCGCCGACGCATCCGGCATCAAGCGTGTCGCGCAGCGAATCGTCGCGACGAAAAAAGCCGGCAACGACGTCGTGGTGATCGTTTCGGCGATGGGCGACACCACCGACGAGCTGCTCGATCTGGCCCAGCAGGTGACGCCGCTGCCCCCCGGGCGCGAGCTCGACATGCTGCTGACCGCCGGCGAGCGCATCTCGATGGCGTTGCTCGCGATGGCGATCGCCAACCTGGGTCACGAGGCCCGGTCGTTCACCGGCTCTCAGGCCGGTGTGATCACCGACTCGACCCACGGCAAGGCGCGCATCATCGACGTGACCCCGGGCCGCATCCAGGAGGCGGTCAGGGTCGGCCAGATCGCGATCGTGGCCGGCTTCCAGGGCGTCTCACAGGACAAGAAGGACATCACGACGCTCGGCCGGGGTGGCTCCGACACCACGGCGGTCGCGCTCGCGGCGGCCCTGGAGGCCGACGTCTGCGAGATCTACACCGATGTCGACGGCATCTTCACCGCCGATCCGCGCATCGTCTCCGCCGCTCGCCAGATCCCGAAGATCTCCTACGAGGAGGCAATGGAGATGGCCGCGTGCGGCGCCAAGATCCTGCACCTGCGCTGCGTGGAGTACGCCCGGCGGTTCGATCTGCCGATCCACGTAAGAAGCTCGTTCAGCAGCAAGGAAGGCACATGGGTCGTGTCCGATCCCAACACTGAAGGAAACGAGATGGAGCAGCCGATCATCTCCGGTGTCGCACACGACCGGAGCGAGGCAAAGATCACTGTGGTCGGGGTGCCCGACAAGGTCGGAGAGGCCGCGGCCATCTTCAGGACACTCGCCGACGTCGAGATCAACATCGACATGATCGTGCAGAACATCTCGGCCGCCGCCACCGGGCGCACGGACATCTCCTTCACGCTGCCCGCAGCCGACGGCACGGTAGCCGTCACGGCCCTGAAGCGCATCCAGGAGCAGATCGGCTTCGAGAAGATCCTCTTCGACGACCAGATCGGCAAGGTTTCGCTGGTGGGGGCGGGCATGCGCTCGCACCCCGGCGTCACCGCCAAGTTCTTCGGCGCCCTGGCCGACGCGGGCGTCAACATCGAGATGATCTCGACCTCCGAGATCCGCATCTCGGTCATCGTCGGGCAGGACGAGGTCGACGCGGCCGTCACCGCGGCACACCGGGCGTTCGATCTCGACGTCGACCAGGTCGAGGCCGTGGTCTACGGGGGCACCGGACGATGAGCGACCAGCCACAGCGCGCCAGCGAGGAGAGTGACCACGGAGTGAACGCCAAGCCCACCCTGGCCGTCGTCGGTGCGACCGGTGCCGTCGGAACCGTGATGCTGGACATCCTGTCCAACCGCCCCGACGTGTGGGGAGAGATCCGCCTCATCGCCTCGGCGCGCTCCGCGGGCAAGCGGCTCCTGGTCCGCGGGCAGGAGGTCGAGGTCGTCGCGCTCTCGCCCGAGGCCTTCGACGGGGTCGACGTGGCCATGTTCGACGTGCCCGACGAGGTGTCGGCCGAGTGGGCGCCGATCGCCGCGTCCCGTGGGGCGGTCGCGGTCGACAACTCCGGCGCCTTCCGCATGGACCCCGAGGTGCCCCTCGTCGTGCCCGAGTGCAACCCAGAGCAGGTGCGCCGGCGGCCCAAGGGCATCATCGCCAACCCCAACTGCACGACGCTGTCGATGATGGCCGCCCTCGGCGCCCTGCACCGCGAGTACGGCCTGACGGAGCTGGTCGTGGCCTCCTACCAGGCGGTCTCGGGGATGGGCGTGTCCGGGCCCGAGCGACTCTACGACGAGATCGCGGCCGTGGCGGGCAACCGCAGCATCGGCACCGTGGCCGGTGACGTGCGCAAGGCCGTTCCCGACCTCGTCGACTCGCCGTTCCCCGCGCCGCTGGCCTTCAACGTGGTGCCGGCGGCCGGCTCGCTCAAGGAGGACGGCTGGTTCTCCGAGGAGCTGAAGGTGCGCAACGAGTCGCGCAAGATCCTCGGCATCCCCGAGCTGAAGGTGTCGGCGACCTGCGTGCGGGTTCCGGTCATCACCACCCACTCGCTGGCGGTGCACGCCACCTTCGCCAAGCCGGTGACGGTGGAGGCCGCGCGGGCGGTGCTGGAGGCGGCTCCCACGGTGGTGGTCCTGGACGACCCGGCGAACGGCGTGTTCCCGACGCCGGCCGACGTGGTAGGTACCGATCCCACCTATGTCGGCCGCATCCGCCAGGCGCTCGACTTCCCGAACACCCTCGACATGTTCGTCTGCGGAGACAACCTTCGTAAGGGCGCGGCGCTCAACACCGCGGAGATCGCCGAACTGCTCGCGGCGGAGTTCACGGCATAGCACCCAAGGTCGGGTGCGGTACCGGATCGGTACGGCGCCCGCTGAGGAGTGATGGGAAGCGGGAGTCAGGCCGGGCGTGGTACCAGAGGCTACGGCGCCCGGCTGAGGGGTGTGGAACTGTGGGAGTCTCGGCGGGACTCCCACCGGGCATGCGCGCCGCCACAGGGCCGTACGCGCCTCCGGCCGGGGACGCGTGCGCGGTCAGGTGACCGGGACGCTTGCGCGGTCAGGGGACCGGGACGCTTGCGCGGTCAGGGGACCGGGACGCGTGCGCCGTCAGGAATGAGTGTGGGTGACCGGAGCGGGCCTGGTCACAGGAACATGATGTCCCAGTGGCTGGGTTCGTTGGCGTAGACCGTGTAGCCCTGGGGGCGGCGTTCGTAGTAAAGGCGGGCGCCGTCGCCGCGGACACGGCCCATGCGCTTGTTCCTGATGAAGCGGTCGACGCACTTGTTGTGCTCGATGTCGATCTTGTAGCCCTTCCCGTGGCTGTGCGGGCCAGTGGCGTGCCCGACCTCGGTGCCCCCTGTGACGACGACGCCGCATCCGCTGCGGCGCTTGAGGTTGACCAGGCCCCACAGCGTGCCGAGTCGTACGGAGGCCAGCGACGTGCAGGAATGCCGGTGCCGGTTGGCGCAGTGGCCCGATGACCTCCATCCGAGACCCGCGTGGTGGAGCCGCCGCGCGGCCTGCGGGTGCTGGAGCCGTACCGCCCGGTACAGGCGGTGCTGCTTCCACAGCGTCGGGCTGACCATCCCGGCGGCCCGTCCGACCCGCGCCTGCCGGGCCGTGGCCCGCCGTAGCCTCCGGGCGTCGAGCGTGCGGGGCTTGGCCGCCACAGAGGTCTTTTGGGTGTCGAGCGTGCGGGGCTTGGCCGCCACAGAGGCTTTTTGGGTGTCGAGTGTGCGGGGTTTGGTTGCCGCAGAGGTCATTCGGGTGTCGAGTGTGTGGGGATTGGCTGCCATGGAGGTCTTTTGGGTGTCGAGCGTGCGGGGCTTGGCCGCGGGCGCGTAGGTCACGGTGGGGGACCGCTGGGAGCGGGCTCCCGCGGGTGAGATGGCTCGCTTGTCGGCCTCGTGAGGCATGGCCCCGTGCGCGGTCGTGCCCAGGCGGTCAGGAGTCGCCGCCCAGGCCGGTTCCGCGGAGCCCAGTGCCGTCACCGTGATCTGCACGGCGAGCAACGCGCAGGCACCAAGCCGCGCGGGCCCCCGAGTGCATGGATGCAAACCCATATTGATCCTCTGTCGCAGGGCGCCCCTCCGCCAAGAGGATCTATCCCACCTTCGGAAAGTGCTGACTCCACTACTCTGCGTGTTTTTGCGGGAAAATGGCGGGCATGCTGTGCGTCTGTGACCTTGAAGGGCTACGGGTCGTACAGTGGCCACGTGGTCGAATCGACGCCGAGGGCGCGTGGGGGAGAAAAGACCCGAGAGGTCATCGTCGAAACGGCCCTGCGCCTGTTCCGGGAGCAGGGGTACGAGGCGACGACCATGCGGGCCATCGCGTCCCAGGCGGGCGTCTCTGTAGGGAACGCTTATTACTATTTTTCGTCGAAAGAGCAGTTAGTTCAGGCTTACTACGATCGGGCGCAAACAGAGCATGAAGTCGCCTGCCGTGAGCTGCTCGCCTCCGAGCGGAAGTTCGCCGTACGGCTGAGCGGCGTACTCCGCGCCTGGGTCCAGGTCTCGGAGCCGTACCACGGGTTCGCCGTCAAGTTCTTCAAGCACGCGTCCGAGCCCAGCAACCCGCTCAGCCCGTTCAGCGGGGAGTCCACGCCCGCCAGGGAGGCGGCGATCGGCATCTACCGCCAGGTCGTGGAGGGCTCCGCCGACCGCATCGACGCCGAGCTGCGCGAGGAGCTCCCCGAGCTGCTGTGGCTGTCGTCTCTCGGGATGGTGCTGTTCTGGGTACACGACACCTCGCCCGGCTGCGAGCGCACGTACCGGCTGATCGAGGTGATGGTGCCGCTCATCGACCGGCTGGTGGGCCTGTCGCACCTGCCCGGCCTGCGCGGTGTGACCAAGGACTTCATCACCGCGATGCGGGAGCTCAGGACCTGACGGTCGTTTGGCCGTCGGTCGGCCGGATCCCGTATGCGCCATACCGGCCGGTTGGTATGGTCGGGGCAGGAGGTGGACAGTGAAGCGTTGGGGCATCACGATCCCGTTCTTCGATCGCACCATGGCCGAGTCCAAGGACCTGGTCGCCGAACTCCCCGGCCTCGGGTACACCGACGCCTGGTCGGCGGAGGTCGGTGGCACGGACGGGTTCGTCCCGCTGGCCATGGCCGCGGACTGGGCACCCGAGCTCCGCCTGGGCACCGCGATCATCCCGGTGTCGACCCGGGGTCCGGCCCTGCTCGCGATGTCGGCCGCGACGCTCGCCGACCTCGCGCCCGAGCGGTTCGTCCTCGGCATCGGGGCGTCGTCGCCGGTCATCGTGGAGCGGTGGAACGCCGGCGAGTTCGTCAGGCCGTACGGCAGGACGCGTGACACCCTGCGGTTCCTCAGGAAGGCGCTCGCCGGGGAGAAGGTCACAGAGAAGTACGAGACCTTCGAGGTCAAGGGCTTCCGGCTGGAGCGCGCGCCCAAGGTGGCGCCGAAGATCGTGCTGGCCGCCCTGCGCCCCCGCATGCTCCACCTCGCGGCCGAGGAGGCCGACGGCGCCATCACCAACTGGCTCTCGCCCGAGGACGTGCGCACGGTGCGGGCCGAGGTGGGCCAGGAGACCGAGCTGATCGCCCGCCTGTTCGTCTGCGTCAGCGAGGACGCCGAGAGGGTCCGGGCGCTGGGCAGGCGGATGCTGGCGGCCTACCTCACGGTGCCGGTGTACGCGGCCTTCCACGACTGGCTCGGCCGGGGTGAGGTGCTCCGCCCGATGCACGAGGCGTGGGCCGCGGGCGACCGCCAGGCGGCGCTCAAGGCCATCCCGGACGAGGTGGTGGACGCGCTGGTCGTGCACGGCGACGCGGCGACCTGCCGGGCGCGGATCCAGCAGTACGTCGACAACGGCCTGACGACCCCGATCCTGGCGCCGATCGCGGGTGGCGAGGTCCCGATCCCGCAGGCCGTCCGCGACCTCGCTCCAGCGTCCTGAGGTCGTGCCCGGGAGGTCAGGAAGGCGCTTTTGAGGCTCCTGCCAGGCGGGGAACTCCATGCGCCGCGCCGCACGTTATCGGGAAGCACGGAAGGGTAGTGGCGGGGTCAAATGATCCGACCGTGCGCGCGTGATCGGGGGCACAGACGGAGGTGGCCATCATGAGCAAGGCTGGACGTGCGACCGCGGCCTACCGCGCCTACCGGGAAGTGAGCCGGCCGGGCTCGCCGGGCCTGATGGCCCGGATCAAGGCGCTGCCGAGGATGATCGGCGGCTCCCTGCGCGGGGAGTACGGCGACCTGGGCAAGAGCAAGCTGGCCCTCATGGGGCTCGGCATCGTCTACATCGTGTCGCCCATCGACGTGATCCCCGACTTCCTGCCGCTGATCGGCGTGACCGACGACTTCGGCGTGTTCCTGTGGCTGATGACCTCTCTCCTCGGCGAGAGCGGCCGCTATCTCGACTGGGAGCACAAGAAGGTGCGCGGCGAAGTCATCTAGCTATGGGAGACCCGGTGGCGCACACGGGGCCCTCTGGGGCTCCGGTGCGCGCAGGGAACGTTCCCATGGCTGGACATGCCTGTGCCGCGGCTCTCAGAGCTCTTCTCTGAGGAGCCAGGCACGCGACGGGAGCGGATGCCCGAAGAGGCGCGCCGCGTTGCCGTACGCCACCCTGGCGATGTCGGCGGGCGGCAGGCTGCCGAGGTGGCGTGCCAGCGCCTGCTGCACGTCGGGCCATGTGGACTCCGAGCGGGGATAACCGCTTTCGAGCAGCACGTGCTCCAGCCCCACGGCCAGGCGCACACCCGACAGGGCGTAGTCGTCCAGGGTGCCGAAGTAGAAGTTGCGGCGGAGGACCTCGCTCGGCTTGAGACCGCCCTCCCAGGTGGCCTCGCCCGCCACCGGGTGGTCGAGGGCGTAGTCGGCGCGGGCGGCCAGCATGGGCAGCCACCCGACGCCGCCCTCGACGATGAGGATGCGCAGCTTCGGGAAGCGCAGCGGCACGCCCGACCACAGCCAGTCGGCGCAGGCGAACATCGCGCTCGCCGGGATCATCGTGGTGATGGCCTCGATGGGGGTGTCCGGCGAGGGCACCGGCGACCACGACGAGGCGCCGGTGTGCAGGCACACGACCGTGCCCGTCTCCTCGCACGCGGCGAAGAAGGGATCCCAGTGGCCGGTGTGGATGGACGGCAGCCGCAGCCGGGTCGGGAACTCGGGGAAGACCACGGCCTTGAAGCCGCGCGCGGCGTTGGCCCGGATCTCCTTGGCCGCGATCTCAGGATCGGGCAGCCAGGGAAGCTGGAGCGCGATGATGCGCTCGGGATAGGTGCCTGCCCAGACGTCGCAGTGCCAGTCGTTCCACGCCTGGGTGAGGGCCAGGCCGAGATCCTGGTCGCGGGTCTTGGCGAAGGCCATGCCCGACTGCACCGCCAGCATGCCGGGGAAGCTGAGCGCCGCCCACACCCCCGCGATGTCCATGTCCTGGATGCGGGCCTCGATGTCGTGGCAGCCGGGCCTCATCTGCTCGAACCGCACGGGGTCGAGAGTCCACTGGTCGCGCGGGAGGCCGGCGCCGGCGTCGAGGCCGGCGCACGCGTACGTGCCGCCGCCGTACCGCCACACCTGATGGCCGGCGTCGGTCTCGACGACTTTGGGCGCCAGGTCGACGTACTTCTCGGGGAGCCGGTCGTCGAACAGATCCGGCGGCTCAATCAGGTGATCGTCGACGCTGATGATCACATAATCTCGCCGCCTTGGCTCGGGGTCAGGGGGCAGCGATGTGTTCACAGGGAAAACCGTATGCCGCAGGAATAACACCAGACAAGCTGGGAGGTCTCCGGTTGGTATCCGTTCATCCGAGGTGCGGCACCCAACGTCCTTAAGGGGCTTACCAAATAGTGTGAAGTTTCCGACAAAGAGTGGGTCATGGGACGGTAACCTGCTCAGCGAGTCCAGCGTATCGGGCGACGAGCCCTTCGGGTCCGGAGAACGGCTCCGCCTCGAAGCCCTCGCTCTCGTAGCGGACGACGCCGGGGCCGGGCCCGTCGAGGATCCCGGTCGCCGTCGCCGCGCGAGACCATGAGCCCGATTCGTCGCGTTCCAGGTCGAGCGTTCGCGACCAGCCCACTCCCCACGAGCGCACGGTCGGCACCTCGGTCACGTACCGCGGACCGGTCACCGACGCCTCCGATTTCGCCGACAAAGCTGTGCAAGGGAAACGTTACGGGCGTTCCAGGCCGTACGAGGCCGTGGGCGGTGGCCCGCAGGCAGCGGCAGGGGCAGCGGCCGGGAAAGTGGCCGGGGTCAGTGGCCGGGGGCGGGGACCGCGCCGGTGTCCGCCGAGGATTCGCGCCCGGCCTGGAGGTCGCGCGCCTCGCGGCGGATCAACATGATCCACCCCCCGATGGCGATGCCGATGAACATCCACCACTGCACGCCGTACGCCAGGTTGAGGCCGCCGCCACCGCCGACGTCGGGGTCGGGGACCGGCTCGGGCGCGGTGGCGGGGCTCGGCCGCTGCTCGGTCAGCTCGACGTATCCGCCGAACAGTTTGTACGGCATGGTCCTGCCGAGGTCAGGGGTGTTGATCAGTA
This sequence comes from Sphaerisporangium sp. NPDC049003, assembly GCF_043197795.1. NCBI lineage: Bacteria > Bacillati > Actinomycetota > Actinomycetes > Streptosporangiales > Streptosporangiaceae > Sphaerisporangium > Sphaerisporangium sp. NPDC049003. Next base: position 13,218 of record NZ_JBICTU010000054.1, on the reverse strand, counting down.
GCACCTGGCGGGGCGGGAGGCCGCTGCGGTCGGTGATGCCGGTGCTGTCCTCGGTCTCCGCCTGGCGTAGCCGCCCGGTGACACTTACGTCACCGGCGGGCGGCGGGGGGACCTCGGGCGGCGTGTCCGCGGTCGGGCCCATCTTGACCCAGCCCCTGTTGACCACGACGGCGGTGCCATCGGCGGTGACCAGCGGAGTGAGCACGTAGAAGCCGGTCTGGCCGTTCTGGGTGCGGCGCCGTACGAGCAACTCGTGGGAGGGGTCGTAGCGGCCGGCCGTGGTGACGGGGCGGAACCTCGCCGAGGACGGCACGGTCGCGCCCGGCGTGTCGAGGCTGGTCAGCGGCACCGGCGCCGACGCGAGGTTGCCGGTCGCCAGGTCGCTCGCGGAGGACCGTTCCTCATAGCGCCCGAACTGCCATCTGCCCAGGAAGACGAACGAGGGGATGAGCACCAGGACCAGCACGTGGAGTGCCAGCCAGCGGGGCGTCAGGAGGAACCGGTACACGCTCTCAGCCTAGGCAGGCAGGTGAGTGGTCCGTGACTCGCCTGTGGCCCTTCGACCTCGGGTGACGAGAAACCCTGCTCCCCGCATCGCCGCCGGGGACCGTCCGGAGCCCCGCGTCCTCGGGCGTGGTGAGGGTGTCGCGACCGGCTGATCATGATCTCGTGGAACCGCTCGCGGACGGCTGGGGCATGCCGTACGGTCGTCTGGGATTCGTCTTCGGCACCTCGCTCTGGCCCTCGGGAGCCCTCTCCACATGACCGCGCCCTCCTTCGCGCTGCCGTCGCCCGTGCAGCATCCGGTGTTGCCCAGGATTCCCGTCCTGATCCGGCACGCGGTGCCACGGGTGCTGGAGGGCATGATCCTTCCGGTGGCCGTGTTCTACGCCGGGCTGCTGGTCGCCGGGATCCACGGCGGCCTGGTGATGGCGGTGGCCTGGGTGTACGGAGGGGTCGCGCTGCGGCTGGTCAGGCGCCAGACGGTGCCCGGCACGGTCCTGCTGGCCATGCTGGCGATCACGGTGCGGGCCGCGCTCGCCCTGGTCACCGGGGACGTGGTGATCTACTTCCTGCAGCCGACCCTCGGGGTGTTCTGTGCGAGCCTGGCGTTCCTCGGCACGGCCGCCGCGCCGCGCCCGCTGATCGAGCGGGTCACGACCGATCTGGTCCCACTGCCCGACCATCTGGTCCACCATCCGCGCATGCGCAGGTTCTTCGTACACCTGTCGCTGCTGTGGGGAACCGTCCAGTTCGCCAACGGGTCGCTCAGCCTGTGGCTTCTGTTCAGCGAGTCGATCGAGACGTATCTGATCGTCAGGACGGCGGCGGTGGCCGTGCTCATGGTGCTGGCGGCCCTGGTCTCGCTGCTCGCGTTCAAGCGGGTCCTCCAGGCCGTGCAGAAGCACTGAGGTCCGCCGTCGGAAGCCCTGATCCGGTCCGGAGTCACTGCGGTACGTCCGCAAGCGCTGAGGCCTGGGCCTAGCCGGCGAGGCGGGCGCCCGGGCCGAGCCTCGGGGTGACCTGACGGGGTGAGGGCACCTCGTGGCCCTCGTCGCATATCAGGCGCACGTCGATGGGCGAGCCGCAGTCGCGGTGGGTGAGGACCACGGGCGGGCCGCCCGGGTCGGCCATGTAGCGGTCGCCCCAGTGCATGAGGCTGACCATGATCGGATAGAGGTCGAGGCCCTTCTGCGTGAGGCGGTACTCGTCGCGCCGGCGGCGGCCGGGCTCGCGGTAGGGGACCTTGCGCAGCAGGCCCTCCTCCACCAGCCTCGCCAGCCGTGCGCTGAGCACCTGCCGGGGCGCCCCGATGCCCGCCTGCATGTCGGCGAACCGGCGCACCCCGTTGAAGGCCTCCCTCAGCACGAGGAACGTCCACTTCTCGCCGAGGATCGCGAGCGTGCGCTCGATCGAGCAGTTCTCCACCCGGTAGGGGTTCGGCTCGCTCATGAAGGCATCGTAGGCGCTCATTTTTCGTCCCTCCAACGCAGCTAAGTCTAGTTGACAGACTCAGGTGGGCTGGGGAAGGCTGAGTCCATGACACGAACCCAGGTGGCGATCTCCCAGGTCCCCACCGATTTGGCGGTCTCGGGGGTGGAGGTGCGGCCCGCGCGGATGGACGACGAGCAGAGGGTCAGGTCGTTCGTGGAGGGGCTCTCCCTCGGGAGCCAGACGATGCGCTTCTTCGCGGGGCTGACGCGTCCCAGCAGGCGCCTGGTGAGTGCGCTGATCGCGACGGACGACCGCCGTGACGTCCTGCTGGCCGTGGACGGCGACGACCGGGTCGTCGGCCACGCCATGAGCTTCACGCGGGCGGACGCCGCCGAGATCGCCGTGGTGGTAGCCGACGAGTGGCAGGGCGTGGGCCTCGGGTCGCGTCTCGTACGGACGCTGCTGCGGCGCGCCGTCGCGCGAGGGGCGGTCGCCGTCGGGATGGACGTCATGGGCGAGAATCGCAAGGTTCTCTCGATCATCAAGCGCTGGTGGCCGGACGCCGAGATGCGCATCGAATCCGGCACGGTCGAGGTCCTCGCCCCGATCGGCGCGTTCTCGGGCAACCCGGACCGCCGCTGAGAGCGGCCAACTTCGGAATGGGATTCGGGAATGTGCGTGATCCTTAACACTGCGTGGGGACCATGCCCGAGAATGTCGTTAGGATGAATTAGCGCTGACGTTTGCAGAATAAGGTTCTGTTGAGTCACCATTGACAGTGTGAAGAGCGCGAGGAACGGGCGAGACGGCCGCACCAGGATCATCGAGGGCGCGCTGCGCCGTTTCAGCCAGGACGGGGTCTCCTCCACCACGCTCGCCAGCCTCCGCGAGGAGAGCGGGGTCAGCGTCGGCAGCTTCTATCACCACTTCGCCAGCAAAGAGCACGTGTTCGGGGTGCTCTACTCCGAGATCCAGAGCATGTACCAGCAGGCCTTCGTCGACGAGCTGTGCCGGCACGAGAGCGCCCAGGGTGGCATCGAGGCCATCGTGGGCATGCACATGGCCTGGTGCGGCGAGCACCCCGAGCGGGCGCGCATCCTGATCAGCGAGCGTCCGCCCCGCCGTGACGAGCCCGGCGGGCCCGAGGTCGCCGAGTCGCGGCGGGCGTTCTTCCGCCAGGTGTCCGACTGGTGGCGCCCCCACATGAAGGACGGCGTGCTGCGGCCCGTGCATCCCACCATGTGCTACGTCCTGTGGCTCGGCCCCGCCACCGAGATGTGCCGCCTCTGGTTCTCCGGTGCCCACCAGCCGACCGACGAGGAGATCCAGGCACTCCGCGAGGCGGCCTGGCACAGCCTCCGCCTCGCCTGAGCCGCCTCGATTCGCGCCCAGGGCTGTCCGGGGTCCGCACGCTCGATGCTTTGGCGGTCGGCTCTGGTCAACTCGGGCGATCGCACCAGGGCGATCGGCTGATCTTCGCGATAATGCATGCGTGGATCGGTATCCCCGGCGACTGTTCCTCCAGCTCAGCGGCGTCGCCGCGGCCGGAGCGCTGATCCCGGCCTCTGAAGCGTCGACCTCAGGAACCGGAGCGCTGACCACATCCGCTGGAGTGCTGAGTCCGGCGTTGCCTCCCGTCCGTACAGGGGACGGTGTGTTCGACCCGCTGCGCCGCCGATGGCGGGAGGTGACGGCCGGGTCGGGGTTCGACGCCGCGGCCGAGCCGTACCGGACCCGGCTGGCGATGCTGGGGACGGCGGCGGCCCGATACCGGGACACCATGGCGCCGGCCGACGGCTCGCTCTGGCCCGATCAGCCGTTCCCTTCGTTCGTCGCCACCCCGAGGCGGCTGCTGACCATGGCCCGCGTGTACGCCCTTCCGGGGACCGGCCTGACCGGCGACGCGAAGCTCGCCGAGGCCGTCGCCACCGGCATCGACCACTACAGGCGGCAGGTGTACGCCGCGGACGCCGACCAGGTCGGCAACTGGTGGCACTGGCGGATCGGCGTCCCCAAGACGCTGCTCGACGCCGCCGTGCTGATCGGTACGCACCTGACCGGCCCGCAGACCGGGGCGCTGCGGGACGCGGTGGACCACTTCGTCCCCGAATGCCTCCTGGACGACTACAGCGGTACCAGCACCGGCGCCAACCGCGTGGATCTCTGCGTGGTGACGCTGCTGCGCGCCATGCTCACCTCTGACGCGCGGAAGGCCGCGCTGGCCGTCTCGGCGCTCTCCCCGGTCTTCCCGTACGTCTCGGAGGGCGACGGGTTCTACCGGGACGGCTCGTTCATCCAGCACACGTTCACCCCTTATCAGGGCGCGTACGGGGCGTCGCTGCTGACCGGGCTCGCGACCCTGTTCGCGGTGCTGCGCGGCTCGCCGTGGGAGATCACCGACCAGAACATCTTCGACGCGGTGGAGAGGTCGTTCGCCCCGTTCGTCCACGACGGCTTCTGCATGGACCTGGTCCGCGGGCGCGGGGTCGGCAGGGAGCCGTACGGTGATCACAGGAGGGGACGTGAGATCGCCTCCGCGATCCTGCTGCTGGGGAGCTCGGCCTCCGCCGCCGAGGGTGCCCGCTGGCAGGGCATGGTCAAGGGGTGGGCGCTGCGCGACACCCGCGAGCCCATGCTCAAGGCCGCTGAGAGCGGCGACCTGGCCTTCCACGCTCGGCTCGCCGCCATCCTGGGCGACGACGCGATCCCCGCGACCGAGGAACCCGTGGGGCACCGGCTGCTCGCGATGAGCGCCCGCGCCGTCCACCGCCGGCCGGGCTGGTGCGCGGGGCTCAGCATGGCGTCCTACCGCATCGGGCACTACGAGCACGGCAACGGCGAGAACCTGCGGGGCTGGCACACCGGCTCGGGGATGCTCTACTGGTGGGCCGAGGGCCACGGCGACCAGTATTCCGACTCCTTCTGGCCCACCGTCGACCCCTACCGCCTGCCCGGCACGACCGTCTCCACCCGGCGGCTGGCCGACGGCGCCGGCGAGGCGTGGGGCGACACCTGCCCACCGGCCCGCTGGGTGGGCGGCGCGACCGACGGCACGTACGCGACCGTCGGCCAGCACCTGTACGGCTTCGAGAGCACGATGGAGGCCTTCAAGTCCTGGTTCTTCCTCGACGACGCGGTGCTGTGCCTGGGCGCGGGGATCACCAGCGGAGATGGCGTACCAGTCGAAACCATCGTGGACAACCGCAGAACCGACGCAGTCCTCACCGTGGACGATCGCGGGGCCGATGCGCTGCTCAGGACGGGCTACCGCAGGACCGACGCGCTCCTCACCGTGGACTACGAGGAGGGTTGGGCGCATATTGCGGGGCACGGTGGCTATGTCCTGCCGTCGTGCCCCCGCCTGAACACGTTGAGCGAGGAACGCACGGGCGGCTCAGACCAGATGACCCGGAGCTACGTGACCCTCTGGCTCGATCACGGGGTCGACCCCCGTTCTGCCGGCTATGTCTACCTCCTCCTACCGGGTGCGAGCCTGGCGGAGACCCGGGCCCGCGCCGCCGACCTCGGGTGGGCGCGTGTGCTCGTCAACACCGCCCGCCGGCAGGGCGTCCACGTCCCGTCACTCGGGATCACCGCCGTCAACTTCTGGAACGACGGAGCCGCCGGCGGTCTGACCGCCTCCGCCCCGTGCGCGGTCCTCGTCAGGGAGCGCGGCGACGGTACGGCCACGCTGACCGTGTCCGATCCCCGGCGCGGCCTGAGTGAGCTGACCGTGACCTGGGACCGGCCGGTGGCCGAGATCCTCCACGGGCACCCGCTCCTGACGAGCGCCACGACCGGCGCGAACCTCACCCTCACCTTCGGCCGGCTGTCGGACCGTGGCGGCGGCTCGAAGACGATCACTGTACGGCTTCCGCCTTCGGCGAGTCTGCCCGGTGGGTCACATGGGCCCGCTTAGGGTGAGTCGTATCCCGCCGATCATGGTCTCCGAGGATGCCCACCGAGGACGGTAGAACGGCTCATGAACGTAGGTCTCGGCCTGCCGATCAGTGACATCGACACGTTGCTGACGTGGGCTCGTGGCGCCGAGGCCGGTCCCTTCACCGCGCTGGGCCTGCTCGATCGCGTCGTGTACGACAACCCGGAGCCGCTGGTGACCCTGGCGGCCATCGCCGGGGCCACGTCGCGGATCCGGGTGATGACCGAAGTGCTGGTCGCGCCGCTGCGCCAGACCGCCCTGCTCGCCAAGGAGACCGCGACACTCGATCGCGTGTCCGGTGGCCGGTTCACACTCGGGGTCGGGGTCGGGGTGCGGGAGGACGACTTCAGGGTGGCTGACGTGGAGTACCGGCGTCGTGGCCGCCGCCTCGACGAGCAGATGGCCATCCTGCGGCGCGTCTGGTCGGGCGGGCCGTACGGCGACGGCATCGGGCCGATCGGACCCGCACCGGCTCGGCAAGGTGGCCCCGAAGTGCTGTTCGGCGGCTTCGTCCCGGCCACGGCCGATCGCATCGCCCGCTGGGGTGACGGGTTCCTGGGGGCGATGTTCTCCCCGGACGAGATGGGCCGCTTCTTCCGCACCGTCGAGAGGTCGTGGCAGGTCGCCGGGCGTGCCGGCCGTCCGCGCCTGGTCGCCCAGGCCAACGTGGCCCTCGGCCCCGAACCCGTTGTGCGGGAGGCCCGCCGGGCCATCGGCGCGTACTACGACTTCGCCGACTACACCGACAAGATCGTCGGAGGGATGCTCACCACACCGGAAGCGGTCCGCCGGTCCGTCACGGCCTTCGCCGACGCCGGCGCCGACGAGGTGATGCTCTACTGCTGGTCCTCCGACATGGACCAGATCAACCGCATCGCCGACCTCGTGCCCTGACCTCCCTGGATGCCCCGTCCGCTCTCGCCCCCCCGGGGTCCGGCCGGCCGGCCGTTTCGGTGTTCGACATGATCAGGCCAGCTGGCGGAGGCGGGTGGGGACGCGCCAGACCTCCTGGTCGAGGGTGATGTCGAGGCGCAGGTCCTGCCGTTGTCGGCGCAGACCGGGGATCTGGAAGCGGTCCTGGACGTCGAAGCGCCCCCGGCGGGGGTACCCGAAGCCGATCGCGCCGGGCAGGACTCTCAGGTCATCTCGGTTGCCGCATCTCGGGCAGGTCCATGCGACCAGATCCATGCCACGGTTGTAGTCGTGACAGGCGGGAAAATATTCGCCCGGCTGGAATCTGGACTCACATGCGAAGCACGGGATCAACATCGAGATCCGCTCCTTGGAACATTTCTGGTGCGGGTGGCGTACGCCCCAGTCGTATCTGTACCCGCTTACTCGTGGGTTGCGAACAACTTGAGTTCCCGGCGCTCCAGGTCATTGAATCACGGTTCTACCTGGTATTTTGTCGTGATTTTTGGTGTTGATCCGGCGTTGATCAGATGTTGAACCACGGGCGGAAGTCTGTGGACGTGGGCACGGAGCTTGGGGGGTTCGAGATCCGTGTCAAACGTCCGGCCGGTCGTCATCGTAAGGCGGCCGGCCGCCGCAAGGCGCCTCCGGCGAACACCGGGCCCCCTGGCGCCGAGCGGCGGCCAGACGACCGGCCGGGCATCTATAAGCACCTATAAGCGCGTATAAGCACTGTAGCCATCCGTCAGCACTTATTGGCATTTATAGAACAGGCTCATAAAAAAGAGCAATTCATAATCCCCCAACGGGACACGGTGAACTTAAGTGATCAACCACGTATGGATGACGCGATTAGACGACGATCCTTCCTACGGCGTGCGGGAGCTAATCGCTGACCTGGTCGAGTTTCAGGAGGGCGCGCAGGTCGTCGGCCTCGGGCGATCCGAGTCGGGTGAAGATGTCCAGGGCGCGCTTGAGGCAGTCGCCGCTCCGCCGGACACTGCCCAGTCCGGCGAGAGCCCGGCCTAACACGGTCAGCGACAACGCCTCTCCGTACGGATGACCGATCTCCCTGCTCAGCGTGAGCGCCTGCTCGGCGTGCCGCGCCGCGTCCTGGTAGCGCCCGGCGGCGATGAAGGTCTCGGCGAGCCTGCAGCACACCCGCTGCTCCCACACCTTCTGGTTGCCCGCGCGGAAGAAGTCCAGGCACTCGGCGTGGTGGACGACCGCCTCGGTGAGCCGTCCCACCCGGGACAGGACGATGCCGAGGTGGTAGCGCGCGCGTGCCGTTCCTGCCCCGCTGCCCAGTTCGGAGAAGATCGCCAGGCCCCGCTCGGCGGCGGCGATAGCCTCCTCGGGATGGCCGAGCCCGAGATGGTCACGGGCGGAGTAGCTGGCCACGAGCGCCTCCCCGGCGGCGGCGCCGATCTCCCTGTACGCCTTGAGCGCGGAGTCGAACCAGGTCAGAGCCTCCTCATGCCTCCGCTGCCGACCGGCGACCACCGCGAGCGCGTTGAAGATCTCGCCGGTGACGATGCGGTCGCCGGTGGTGCCGGCCAGGTCCAGGGCGGCGCGGAACTGCTCCTCGGCGTCGCTGAGCCGGTTGGACCCGAACAGGACCCGCCCGAGGACGTACCTGCAGCGCAGCTCGCTGGCCCTGTCGCCGATGGCCCGCGCGGTCGACAGCACCGCACCCGTACGACCGGCGAACTCGCGGACGTACGCTCCAGACTCCAGCAGCGGCTCCATGGCGACGAGCAGGTCCGCGGCGGGCAGCAGGGTCTCGGGAGCCGGGAGGACCTCGGCCATCTGGCCGATCGCGGCGAACAGGGCCTCGGCCTCGACGGTGAGCCAGGCCACGGCCTCGTCGGCGCCCGCGAAGCTCCGTCCGGCGACGCCCGTGGACACCAGATGGTCGAAGATCACGCTGCCTTCGTACGCGAGCCGGTGCGCCGCCTGGGCCGACGCCAGGTAGAACCCGAGCAGCCGCCGCAACGCGAGCGCGCCCGCGCTCGGATCCTCGCTCACCTCCGCCTGCTTGCGCGCGAAGAGCCGGAGCAGGTCGTGGAAGCGGTAGCGGCCGGGAGCGGGAGCCTCCAGCAGGCTGACGTCGACCAGGGACTCCAGCATGTCCTCGGTCTCGGTCGCGCTCAGCGACAGTACGGCCGCGGCCGCCTGCACGGAGATGTCGGGCCCGTTCGGCAGCGAGAGCAACCGGAACGCACGGGCCTGTCCCGGTTCGAGTTGGCCGTACCCGAGGGCGAAGGTGGCGTCCACGGCGAGGTGGCCGATGCGCATCTCGTCCAGGCGGCGGCGCTCGTCGGCGAGCCGGGGCGACAGGGACGCCACCGTCCACGACGGCCTCGCCGCGAGCCTGGCGGCCACGATGCGGACGGCCAGCGGCAGGAATCCGCAGATGGCCACCACATCCATGGCGGCGGCGCGCTCGACGGCCACACGCTCGGGACCGGCGACGGCCGAGAACAGGCTCAGCGCCTCCTCGGGCTCCATGACCTCAAGGTCGACCAGCCGGGCGGAGGGCAGGTCCGCCAGCTTGACCCGGCTCGTGATGATGGCCGCGCAGCCCGCCGTGCCCGGCAGCAGGTGCTCCACCTGCTCGGCGTCGCGGGCGTTGTCGAGCAGGACGATCATGCGCCGGTCGGCGAGCAGCGACCGGAACAGCGCGCCGCGCTCGGACAGGCCGTCGGGGATGACGTCGACGGGGATGCCGAGGGCACGCAGGAACGCCGCCAGCACGGAATCCGGAGCCGTCGGCTCCTCGCCGTACCCGCGGAGGTCGGCGTAGAGCTGGCCGTCGGGGAACACCTCGTGCACGGAGTGCGCCACGTGTACGGCGAGGGTCGTCTTGCCGACCCCGCCGATGCCCGACACGGCCGCGACCGGCACGCCCTCGCCGCCGCTGACGCTGGTCAGCAGAGTGCGCAGCCGGTTGACGACCTCCCTGCGACCGGTGAAGTCGTTGACGGCGGCGGGAAGCTGCGCCGGACGGGGCATCTCGTGGAGGCCCTCGTGCTCGGCCTCCTCCGTGCCGCCGGACCCGTCGCCGGGCCTGCCGGAGCCCCGTGGACCGTGTCCCTCGCGGTGCGCTCCTGGCTCTCCGCCGTCCCCGGCCGCCCGCCGCACGGGCTCGGCCCGCGTCCACGCGAGCTGGGGGTCGGCGGCGAGGATGCGCTGGTGGAGGGACGCGAGCTCGCGGCCGGGGTCGATGCCCAGCTCCTCCACGAGCGCGTGCCGGGTGTCGGTGAACACGGTGAGCGCGTCCCCCTGCCGTCCGCACCGGTAGTAGGCGAGCATGAGCTGCCCGCGCAGGCGTTCCCTGAGCGGGTGCTCGGCCGTCAGCGAGATCAGCTCGGGGATGACGTCGGCGTGCCGTCCGAGCTCCAGGTCGAGCTCCATCAGGGTCTCGACGACGCCGATGCGGCGTTCGACGAGTCTGCCCCGCTGGCTCTCGACGTACGGCCCGACGGCGCCGGCGAGCGGCTCACCCGACCACAGGGCCAGCGCCTCGCGTACGGTCTCGGCCGCGCCCGCCAGGTCTCCCGCCCTGCGCTGGGTCTCGGCGTCGGCCACCCGGCGCTCGAACACCCCGAGGTCCAGCGCGCCCGGCGCGAGCCGGAGAGCGTACCCCCGCCCGACCGAGGTGAGCAGCTCGGGACGCATCCGCGGCGAGCGGTCGGGCTCAAGCACCGCCCGCAACCGCGAGACGTACGTGCGCAGCGCGCCCAGCGCCCGGGGCGGGGCGTCCTCCCCCCAGACGGCGTCGATCATCTCCATCGGGGTCACCGCGCGACCCTCGCGGAGCAGCAGCATGGCCAGGATGGATCGTTGCAGGGGCGTGCCGAGCTCGACCTCCCTGCCGTCCAGCCACGCCTGAACCGGTCCCAGTACGGCGAAACGCAGGCCAGCCTCAGTGTCTTGACCAGCCATTTTTCTAATACCCCACCCTTAAACACAGTTTTATAGGCAAATGATAGATCCCCAGATGCTTTCTGCCCTATGCGATCGGCTTGGCGTTAATCCGGGCGTTGATTCCCCGTTGATCTGGCGTTGAACGCACGACTCCATGCTGAGGCCAGTTGAGCGTGGCCCCGGAGCGGGGGCGGTCACGTGAGACACCTGCCGCCGATGCCGGATCTGGTGCTCGTGACCGGATCCGGCGGGCCGGCTCAAGCGCCTTGCAGGCGGAGGTAAGGCCGTTGTAAGCGCCCTGCAGGCGATGGGTTCTATCACTTGGACATAAGCCCCGGGCAGCCAGGAATCCGGGGAGCCCTCATTTCAGGAGAACCACCATGCGCCGCTCGATCCGCACCATGCTCGGCCTCGCCGCCGCCTCCGCCGTCCTCGCCGTTGGAATTCCCGCTGCCGCCTCCTCGGCCGGCGCGGCGACCACCACGAAGACCGCCTCCGCCTCCAGCGCCGATTTCGACGACTTCTGGGGGTAGAACTTGCCTTGACGCTATCGTAAGCGGAAAGGCGAACCTCCCCCATGATCAACGTCGTCTCGTACTCACGGGCTAGCGCGGACACCAGGAAGGACGAGCACACGGTCACCGAGCAAGACCGAGTGAACACCCAGACAGCCAAGCGGCGCGGCTGGAACCTGGTGCACCAGTTCTCCGACAACGACAAGTCCGCGATGAAGGACGGCGTCGTCCGGGACGACTTCGAAGCACTCTTGCGGGTGCTCAAGGCTGGCAGGCTTCCCAACGGGACTCCAGTGCATGGGGTCGTCGTCACGGCGGATGACCGCCTGTACCGCCGTCCGGGCGACTATGAGCGCTTCCTCGACGTCTTCCAGTCATCCCCCGATCGCGTCTATTCGGACAAGAGGTCGGTGAAGAACCTCTACAGCGAAGAGGTCGAGTCCTCAGGGCTGATGGGCGCGGTCATCTCGCGCATGGAGGTCAAGAAGACGAGACGGCGCGTCAAGGACTGGCATCGAGGCGTTGCGGAACGCGGCGAGCTTCCCAGCGTGCGGCCCGCCTTCGGCTGGGACCCTGCCGCACCGGAGAAGGCGCACGCGGTTCACGGCAAGGCCGTAGAGAAGGCGATCATAGAGTTCATCGCGGGCAAGGGGCTCAACTCGATCTGTCTCGGTTGGCAGCAGCGAGGCTTCGTCACCACACGGGGCAACCCTTGGACGGTCGATGCGCTGGTGGTGCTCTTCAAGAACCCTCGCCTGTGCGGCTGGCGCATCCTTGACGGGGGGATCGTCCGGGACGAAGACGGTCGGCCCGTGGTCGGCAAGTGGGAGGCGTTGATCACGTCCGATCAGTGGATCGCGGTACAGGAGATCTTCGCTAGGCGGGCGGGAAAGAAAGTAAACCGTAGCGGCATTGTCGGGGAACTGCCGCAGGACTACCGGGAGCACAAATACCTGTGCACCGGAATTCTTCGTTGCGGAAAGCTTCGTGAGGACGGTACTTACTGCTGGGCGGGGCTTCGGGCGAACCCTCGAAAAAATGGCTCCGTGGGCTACCAATGCCCTGCGAAGAGTCACGGCGGGTGCGGTGGCATAGCTCGTCGTGCGGATTTGGTCGACCTGTACGTCTCTCAGATGACGGTGGCCAAACTCGAAGAGCGGAGTTTGCGCGCCCCGAAAGTCGAACCGTGGGAAGGTGAACAAGAGCTAGCCGAATACGAAGAACAGGAGAGGGAACTTCGGAAACGCTGGCATGCGCGAGCGGTAGAAAACGACCTGTTCTTTGAGGAGCTTTCTCGGATCAACAGAGACATCAAGCGATTGAAGAAGGATCAGGCTGGGCACACGGTGAAGGCGGAACGCGCGAACGCGGGTCTTGTGGACATCCGGCGGCGGTGGTTCTCCGAGACGGATGACGACCGGTTGGACATCTCCCAGAAGCGGCTCTACCTCCGAGAGGCCTTTCACGCGATCATCGTTCACCCTACTGGCAAGGGCGGCGGTGGACGGGCCCCCTTTAACCCTGACCTGCTAGAGCCGGTCTGGCGCAAGGACGAAGACGTCTAGGACGTCTCCAGCGCCATAGGGAGCTGTCGCCCTAACCGGACGGTGACAGCTCCCTTACCTTTTTCTAAAGTGGCCGGACGTCTACGGACTTCATGGGACGTCCTGGGACTCTGCCGGACGCTGAGAGAAGTCGCCCCATGCGGCTCGTCAAGGGAACTATGAGCTGGCCTGATTCGTTGCCGGGTGGTAGATCTTATATGTCCAAGCCACCCGATCATGAGAGATAGGAACTGCGAGAAACCGGCCCGCGATTATCGGCGCGAACAAACTACCGGGAATATAAAACTTAAGATATGTGGTTGCCGTTCCGCTGGATGTGCCCGGCCCAGTGGCAGGGCCCCGGCGAGTTTGTGATTTGGTCAGCTTGATTCCCTCACTTCCATCTTGAACAGATTGAGGGTGCGTCGGTGGCTGTAGACGT
>NZ_JBICTU010000053.1:0-35253 GCF_043197795.1 Sphaerisporangium sp. NPDC049003 | reverse complement strand
GTCACATCAAAGCGCGCCACATCCGAGTTCTATCAGCCATGACCAGCCCGCTACCGGACCCCACCAAGATCCGAACGTCAAACAGCTCCTAGCGGGCACTCCCGTGTCGGCCTTCACCCCCGGCGTGAACGCCGGAGCACTGGCCGACAATCCGGTAGCGGGTTCGCTGACCGTGAAAGCGCCCTTGGGGGGGTGGCCGCGGGTCCAGAGTGGTCGCATGAGAGTTCTGGTGATCGGCGGGTCGGTGTTCCTCGGCAGGGCCATCGTGGAAGAGGCCCTGCGGCAGGGGCACGACGTCACGACCTTCAACAGGGGCAGGTCCGGAGAGGATCTGCCCGGGGTGACGGCCGTCCGCGGCGACCGGGAGGTCACCGCGGACCTCGAAGCGCTCGCCGAGGGCGGCGAGTGGGACGCCGTCATCGACGTGTGCGGCTTCACCCCCCGGGTCGTCGCCGACTCCGCTCGCGTCCTGTCGGGGCACGCCGCGACCTACGCGTTCATCTCGTCCATCTCCGCCGTCTCCGGCTGGCCGGCCAAGCGCGTCGACGAGTCCGCTCCCCGGTGGGAGTGCTCGCCCGACGCCGGCCCTGATGACGGCGACTACGGGGTCCTGAAGGCCGGCTGCGAGCGCGCCGTGGAGCACTACTTCGACGGGAACGCCCTGATCATTCAGCCGGGGCTCATCCTCGGCCCCTGGGAGAACATCGGCCGCCTGCCCGCGTGGCTGCGGCGCGTCTCCCGCGGCGGCCGGGTCGTGGCCCCAGGTGACCCCGGCCTCCCCATGCAGCTCATCGACGCCCGTGACATCGCGATCTTCACCCTCGATCAGGCGGCCAAGGGGGTCAACGACCGTTTCATGACGACCGGGCCCGCCGGCAACACCACGTTCGGCCGGTGGCTGGCCGACTGCGCCGAGGTCACAGGCGTGAGCCCCGAGCTGGTCTGGATCGACGACCGGTTCCTGCTCGACCACGAGGTCGAGCCGTGGACCGAGCTTCCGCTCTGGATGCCAAAGGCCCCCGGTGAGGTGGGCGCCTGGGATGTCTCGACCGCGAAGGCCGAGGCGGCGGGGCTGCGGTGCCGCCCGGTCCACGAGACCGTTCGTGACACGTGGCACTGGCTGAAGGACCGCGACCAGGCCGAGTTGGAGCGCCGCTACCGCAGCTGGCCGCGGCACGGCCTGGCCCCCGACAAGGAGGCCCGCATCCTCAGCGAGTGGGACGCCCGTGGTCGCTGACTAGTGCGGAGGAACCCCCGGACGCGTAGTCATCTGGCCCTCTTCGAGGGGTTTTGGACCGTACGTGCGCTACGGGCGATCTACGGGTGTTAGCGTCTGCTCCGTGGCAGACCCCCAAGGGACCGCGGGTCCCGACGAGCGCGAGTCCAGGAGGACCACTGCGGGCCCTCCACCTGACATGACCATGTTGAAGACGCTGCGCCCGCAGGACTACAACGAGGTCGCCTACGTGGGGCACTTCTTCCGCAAGGGGCAGCCCGTGGTCCTGGACCTCACCGGCATGTCGGACGCGGACGCCAAGCCGCTCCTCGACTTCGCGGTGGGCCTGGTCTTCGGGCGCCGCGGCGACATGGAACGCATCGCGCCCAAGGTCTTCCTGCTGGTCCCCTCCGGCGTGGTCGTCAACGCCTGAGACGGGCTCCGCTCCGGGTACGGCGGTGCCGTACCCGGAGGCGTCCCGGATACGGCACCCGCGCGGTCACGCCGGAGTCCCGGCCAGGTTCACAGTGGCGGGGTGACGTCGACGAAGGCCGTGCAGTTGGCCGGCCACAGGACGTTCGGGGTGAGGCCGCACGACGTCTCGGCCACCTGGCCGGTCTTCGCCCGCACTGTGACGAGCAACTTGTTGGTGGCCGGGGCCACCACCAGAGTGATGCCCGTGACGGCGGTGCCCGGGACCTTGCTGGGCAGTTTCGCCGCGCTCAACGCCGCCGTCAGCACCGGGGCGGCCGTCAGCGTCACACCCGTGACGTTGCCGGGGTAGCCCGCCAGCGAGGACAGGTCGTGCCAGACGGGGTTCGGCGCGACCGACGTGGGGTCCCGGACCAGGGTCGCCCCGTTGAACCGGGTCTCGGCGACGTACTTCACGGGCCCGGTCGTCACGCCCGTCGGCGTGGCCAGCGCCGAGTCCACACCGTCGACCCGGCCCCGGGGCCCGGGAGGACCCTCGGGGCAGCCGTTGTCCTTGTCACGAGTCCGGTCGTCGTGGTCGCACCTCGCGGCGGTCCTCCACCAGAGGCCGGTCGCGGCATGGACGGCGCCGGCCACCGCCCGGTGCCCGGAGACGCTCTTCCCTTCCACGCTGACGCCGGCCGTTGCCGGGCTCGACAGCGCGACGAACCCGCCGGCGGCCGCGGTCGCGACCACCAGGGTCCACACGGTCCTACCTGTGGACGGACCATTTTCCCGAGGAGTCACTCGGTTCCCCCATATCACTTGAATTCCCCTTAGGCCCTGAGACGGTCGGGCGGAAGGTGTCGTGGTGACTGACGGCGCCGTACCCGGGACACCCCGGGCACGGCACGCGCTGTCACTCCGAAAGCCCTGGTCAGGCCTAGAGCGGTGGCGTGATGTCGACGAAGCCGCCGCAGACGCCGGGCCAGGTCGCGTTCACGGTGACGAGGCAGGTCGTCTGGGCGACCCGACCGGCCTGGGTCCGCACCGTGATCTGCAGGGTGTTGGTGGCCGGCACCGCCGTCAGGCTGACATCCGACGCGTTGCCGGGGTAGCCCGCCAGCGTCGAGAGGTCGTGCCAGAACGGGTTCGGCGCGATCGACGTGGGGTCCCGGACGAAGGCCGGGCCGTTGCCCTGGGCGAGGGCGACGTACTTGACGGGGGCGAGCGCACCGGTCGGGGTGGCCAGCGCCGAGTCGATGCCATCGCCGCGGCCCCTGGGTCCGGGAGGACCAGGAGGGCCGGGATGGCACTTCTTCGAGCACTTGCCCTTGCCGTCCTCGTCGTCGTCGTCGTCATCACCGATCGGCTTCGCCTGGCCGGCGCCGACGTGGCCGGTGTCGTACGACACCTGCTGCCCGGGGGCGTTCCCCGCTTCCGTTCCGGCCTGGGCCATCGCCGGGCACGACAGTGCGACGAAGCCGCCGGTGATCGCCGTCGCGACCGCCAGAGTCCACGCGGGCCTATCTATGAAAGAGCCTTTTTCCCGAGGAATCACTCGGTTCCCCCATATCGCTTGAATTCCGATGAATCGGACCTTCTTCATGCCGCCATGGCGGCACTGCGACCAGGGGAATACCCATTCAGCCAACCCGCGAAGCAGCACTGAAGTAGCGATAGAGAAAACAGGCGTCACAATAAATAAAAGAATCCACAGACCTTGGAACCCGGCACCATTCCGGCAGACCATTTGGGCGGAAGAATCCGTCATCAAATGCCTTCGGCGACTTTCCTGTTACAAGTAGCGATCAACCGCTCCGATAACTCATCGGGCTCGACGGGTCACTATAAATTCGGATAAATCTATCGACCAACCGAGAACCCGGCATGCAGCCGCCCTGCCGACAGATATCCCGATATGCCAGATCGCCACGCACCCCGAAGCCCTCACGGGGCAGCCTGGCGCCCTGCCTTCGTGGAACTCCATGCCCATACGTCGCTCGCACGCAACGCCGGATCTCATCACGGCCTCACATCCATTTCGACGACACGACAAAGGTGCCCACGATCCGAAGAACACCGATCATGCCGATTCACCCGTATGAGTGCTTCCGAGTGGACGAACCGGATGCGACGTTCGATGAACCCACCTTGCGAAATCCCTGCCGGCTGAACGGAACACCTCACACACCGTTCTCCACGCGGAGGACACCATGGAAAGAATGGCGGGAAATCCAGCCGCGCCGCGGGTGCCGCGGATAATGCCGCCACCAGTCCATATCAATGTGGTAAACGACACCACGCGCCCCGGGGCACTACGGGCCGTGGAGGCAGAACTCGTTGCCCTCGGGGTCGGTCAGGACGACCCAGTGTTCCTCGGTGGTCACCACTCGCGCGCCCAGTGCGACCAGTCGCCTCAGCTCCGCGTCGAGATCGTCGCACGCCAGGTCGAGATGGATCCGGTTCTTGACCGTCTTGGGTTCTGGGACCAACTGGAAGAAGAACCGCGGCCTGACGCCCGGCTGAGCCTCGACCAGCACCGTCGGGTCGTCTTCCGGGTCATCGATCCCTTCGCCCCGTAGCCGTTCCAGCTCGGCCTCGTCGTACGGAGCCACCTCGTAACCGTCCAGGACGGCCGCCCAGAACCGCGCCGCCGATGCGGGGTGCCGGCAATCGACCACGACATCCTTGATCCACGCCATACCGCCATGATCCTTCGAAGAACCCAGATTCGCGACCCCTTCTGCTTGGGGGTTCAGCGCCGGCTCAGCAGTCGGCGTGCGCCGTACAGGATGACGCCGGCCACCAGGACCGCGCTGCCCGCCAGCACCGAGACGGACGGGAGGCTGAACGCCAGCGCGGCGCAGCCGAGCAGTCCTAGCAGGGGGACGCCCCGGGGCGGGCGTCCTTCGCCGGGCGGCAAGGTCCAGGCGCAGGCATTGGCGATGGCGTAGTACACCAGGACGCCGAAGGAGGAGAACCCGATCGCGCCGCGCAGGTCGCTGGTCAGCACCAGGACGGTGACGACGGAGCCGACGGCGAGCTCCGCCCGGTGCGGCACCTTGAAGCGCGGGTGCACCGCGGCCAAGGCGGGCGGCAGGTAGCGGTCCCTGGCCATGGCCAACGTCGTGCGGGACACTCCGAGGATCAACGCGAGCAGCGACCCGAGGGCGGCGATCGCGGCGCCGGCGCGGACGGCGGGGGCCAGGGCGGGCAGCCCCGCCGCGGTGACCGCCTCGGCCAGCGGGGCGGTCGTGTGGGCCAGCCGCTGAGGGCCCAGGACTGCCAGGACGGTGACCGCCACGGCCGCGTAGACCAGCAGGGTGACGCCGAGCGCGATGGGGATGGCGCGGCGGATGGTGCGGGCGGGATCGCGCACTTCCTCGCCGAGGGTCGCGATGCGGGCGTAGCCGGCGAAGGCGAAGAACAGCAGGCCCGCCGCTTGCAGCACGCCTGGCACGCCGGCTTCGGAGGGGATGGTGAGGCGGGCCGGCTGGGCGTGGCCGCTGGTCAGGAGGGCCACCACCACGGTGGCCAGCACGACCAGGACCGCCGCGACGATCGCGCGGGTCAGCCACGCGGCCTTGTGCACTCCGGTGTAGTTCAGCGCCGTCAAGGCCACCACCGCGGCCACGGCGATCTCTCGATGGTGCCCCGGCCACACGTACGCGCCCACGGTGAGCGCCATCGCCGCGCACGAGGCGATCTTCCCGACCACGAAGCTCCACCCGGCCAGATACCCCCACAGCGGCCCGAGGCGCTCACGCCCGTACACGTAGGTGCCGCCGGAGGCGGGGTAGCGCGCCGCCAGCCGCGCCGAGGAGGTGGCGTTGCAGTACGCCACCACCGCCGCGACCGCCAGTCCGATCAGCATTCCGGAGCCGGCGGCGGCCGCGGCCGGGGCCGGCGCGGAGAACACCCCGGCACCGATCATCGATCCCAGGCCGATGACCACGGCGTCGGTCAAGCCGAGGTGACGTTCGAGCACCGGCCGCCCAGGCCCGGCCCCTGTCGCCACGGCGAGCCCTCCCTCCACACGAACGGACCTCGATACCGGCTCACGATACGGGTAGGCCCTGCTGTCGCTGATGGTGTGGCTGAAGTCCTGTCAACGACTGGGCGGCTCCCGAGACCGGAGGAGATCCTCGCTGACCGGATCGTCGTGCCTCAGGCCTGGCGGACGCGCGTCGCGGTGAGGTGAATCGTCACTGCCGGCGGATCGTATCCAGCGGTGGCCAATGACCTGCAAAAACACCAGATACCTCCTTGTATGTGCATCATCCGGTTACCTACCGTGAGGGTATGTGCGCTCCGTTCTCTCGCCGCTCGTTCCTTGAGGGGGCGCTGGCCGCTGGACTGGTCGGCCAGTCGCTCGGGAAGACGGCCGAAGAGAGCTCCCCGATCGCCGGTGATGTCGTGCCCTTTCACGGCGAACACCAGTCCGGCATCACCGAGCCGCCGCTCGTGCCGCAACAGCAGGGGATCTTCGCCGCCTACGACGTGACCGCCGAGAACCGCGGTGAGCTCACCCGTCTGTTCCGTACCCTCACCGAGCGGGCCCGTTTCCTCACCAGTGGCGGCCCCGCGCACCCCGACCCTCATTCATCGGGCTCCGGGCTCCTGGGCAGCACCCTGGTGCCGGACGGGCTGACCATGACCGTCGGTGTCGGAGCCTCTCTGTTCGACGGCCGCTTCGGGTTGGCCGGCCGCAAACCCATCGAGTTGGTCCCCATGACCGCGTTCGCCCACGATGACCTGGATCCCGCCGAATGCCACGGAGACCTCCTGTTGCAGTTGTGCGCCAACCACGCCGACGCGTTGGTGAACGCGTTGATCGACATTCACACTCGCACCAGTGGGCTGATGCGGCAGCGCTGGCGCGTCGACGGGTTCCGCAGCCCGCAACGCCCGAGCGGAACTCCCCGTGACCTGCTCGGATTCCACGACGACGTCGCCAACCACTTCCTGACCGACGTCAAGGGCCGGATCGACACGTTCGTCTGGGCGCATCAGCCCTCCCCCGAACCGGCCTGGACCACCGGCGGCACCTACCAGGTGATCCGCATCGTGCGGTTCCATCTGGACGAATGGAATCGGGTACCGGTCGCCCGGCAGGAAAAGATCATCGGTCGGCACAAGGTCACCGGCATTCCGCTGAACGGCGGCGCCGACCTCGACTCCCCTGTGGTCTACGACCCCAAGGGCGAGGTCATGCCGTTCAACTGCCACGTCCGCCTCGCCAACCCGCAGACGGTCGACTCCCGTTTCAGCGCGCCCAACCCGTACGTGCCGGAGAAGGTGCCTCCTGTCCACATCTGGCGCCGCAGCTACCAGTACATGCGCGCCCCAGACGTCAACGGGAGCATGGACGCGGGGCACGCCTTCTGCTGCTTCCAGCGCAAGCTCAGCACCTATATCGACATGCAGCAGCGGCTGGAAAGGGAAATGCTCGTCCCGTACGTCACCCCGACCGGCGGCGGCTACTTCTTCGCCCTGCCGGGTGTGACCAATGCCCAGGACTACTACGCCCGCGCCCTGCTGACCTGAACGCGCCACGCGCCTCGGCGCGAGGAGGAGGCCGCGCGCTTCAGCGCGAGGAAGAGGCCGCGCGCCTCAGCGCGAGGAAGAGGCCGCGCGCCTCAGCGCGAGGAAGAGGCCGCGCGGCGGGAGTTCGAGCGGGAGAAGGCCAGGCTTCATGCCGACCATTTCGACCTGCTGATCGTCCTGGTTTGCGCGTCTGGCGGACGACGACTTGATGGGGTGACCGGGAGCCCCCGTCATCAGCCCTTGCTATTCGTCAGGCAACAGGTAGCGCCAGGAGAGCACGAAGAGTGCTCCCGAACTGGTCTTGAAGAGTGACCGGCCGTGCTCCTGCCCGGCAGGCACCGCCTTGACGATCGCACTCACCGCCGCCCCCTCGATGTCCTGCTGCCAAACCGGGTCCACCGTGCCCGAAGGCTCCGGGACCCCTGCGGGCCACGGCGCCGGCTTGCCCTCCGCCGAGGCCGCCCCTTCGGCGACCATGCGGACGCGGGTGGCGACGTAGTCGGTACCCGCGGCGGCGGCCCGGGTCGCCAAGCCGTCCATCAGCTTCTTCGCCTCCGAGAGCTCCTTCGGGTAGAAGTCCGCGACCTGGTCCAGAGCCGGGGCCCGGACCTCCAGCATTCTTCCGTCCTTCCCCCGTACCCCGAGGACGGTGGTCGGCACGTCCGCCACCATCGGCGCGCCCGGCTTTGGCTCCGCGGTCGGCGGTTGCCCGGTCAGGTACGTCTCCATCGACGCGACCGTCTCGCCCGTCTCGGCATCGGTGAGCTTCAGCTGCTTGCTCGCGTCAACGATCACCAGGCCGTCGCTGTACAGCACCACCCTCGGCGGACGCAGCACGTTCATGGCCGCGGTCACGAACCCGCCTTCGGCACCCCACAATGCGACCGGCTTCGCCGGCCCGTCGTCTGCCAAGCTCGCCGACATATCCGATTCCGCTCCTCCGCAGGCCGCAGTCAGGGACAACAGTGCCACGAGCAGGGTCATTCGCAATCTCATGCCCCACAAACGTACGTTTCCGTCAGATGGTTCAGCCGGTGTCGTTCGCGGTCAGGCGGATCCACCGGCAAGGGCAATCGCCGACTCGGCGAGATCGCGGCCGCCTACGGCGTTCATTTCTTCTCGCTGAGGGCGAGCAGCCTGTCCACCAGTGTCCGGGCGTGGTGCGCGTTGGTCGGCCGTTCGAAGAACATCGCGTGGAAGTACAGCGGTGCGAGGATGACCTCCAGCAGCTCAAGCAACGTGGGGGGGTTCTCCCCGCGATCCCTGGCGCGGTCGAGAATCTTCTGGAGCTGCGTGCCTCGCTCCAGAAGGTAGACATGCTTGGAAGGCTCTCCCTCCGGGCGCGCGCCCACCAGGGCGGCACGGAGGAAGACGCGACCGAGGGGGCCGGCCACGTCCTCGGCCACCTGGACCGCGTAGGCCTCCAGGTCCCCACGGAGCGTCCCGGTGTCGGGAACCGGGGACGAGCGCGTGAGCTGCTCGGTCACCACGTCATCGACCAACGCGCCCAACGTGCCCCAGCGCCGGTAGATCGTGGCCTGGTGGACTCCGGATCGCTCCGCCACCTGCGCGATGCTCAGATCGTCCCAGTCCGCCTCGTGGAGCAGGTCGAAAACGGCCTCGCATACGGCCGTGCGGACGCGGGCGTTACGCCCCCCGGGCCGGCGTACGGGTTCCTGTGCTGCCATGGCCGACATCTTAACGCGAATAGTCTTGCTTTAAGCGCGTCGCCGCGCTAACTTCCACTTGAAGCGAATAGCTTCGCATTAAGGGGACGGGCGTGGATGCGCTGATCTTTGAGAAGGACGTCACGTTCTGGTACGAGACGCTGCGCTTGCTCGGCCACATCGCCTACGGCGGCGCGGACATCGGTGAAGTGATCACCACCGCGCCGCGGATCGACGAGAGTGACTACGACAGCTGGCACAAGGAGTGGCGGGCGACGGCCGACCGCGCCGCCGGCATGTGGGTCACCGGCGCCCGGTCATCGCGCGGGTACGCGGCCAAGATGCTCGGCTATCACCTTCGTGACGGCATCGCCGAGCGGATCAGGTGCCCCACCCTGGTCTGCTCGGCCCCCGGCGACTTCGACTTCCAAGGCCAGCCCGAGGCGCTCCACGATCACCTGACCTGCCCGAGAACCTTCCTCGAGTTCACCGCCGAGGAGGGTGCCGACGCCCATTGCCATTCAGGCGCCCAGCGACTGGCCATGGCCCGCATCAGTGACTGGCTCGACGAGACCTTCAGGAGTGAGAAATGAGCCGTTCAGGTAACAACCAGATCGTTTCGGTCGTGCTGTGGGACGTGGTGCCGGTGATCGGCACCTACTATGTGTGCCGCGCGCTGAGCGTGAGCGAGTACGCCGCCATGCTGACGGCGGCGAGCGTCGGATTCCTGCGGGTCGCCTACGTCGCCGTCCGGCAGCGTCGCTTCGATGGATTCGCCGCCTTCATGGGCGTCGTCTTCGGCGTGGGAATGATCCTCTCCTTGCTGACGGGAGACGCGAAGTTCCTCCTGGCCATCAAGTCCGTCACCACCGCGGTCGCGGGCCTGATCTTCCTGGGTTCCTGCGTCGCAGGCCGTCCCGCGGCCTTCGCCGTGGCGAAGCGCTTCGGCGCCGAAGACGCGGACACCGCGCGGCGCTGGGACGTCCTGTACGCGGCGGAGCCGATGTTCCGCCGGACCTACCTGGTGATGACCCTCGTCTGGGGAATCGCGCTTCTGGTCGAGTCGGCCGTCCGCCTCCCCCTGGTCTACTGGCTGCCGACCGATGTCATGGCCGGGCTGTCGTCGATCCTCCTGGTAGCGACCATCGGCCTGCTCGGAGCATGGAGCGCCTGGTACGGCAAGCGCGGCGAAGAGGCGGCGAAGAGGGCCTCCAGTTCGGAGGCCGGCTCCCGGGACGCGGTTCCCGCCAGGACACTGTCCGACGACTGAGCCGCGAACCCATCGCCGAGGTGTCCCGGTGGCTCGGGCACGAGTCCATCACCACGACCGTGGATCTCTACGGACATCTGGTCCCCGAGACGTCCGAGCGGGCTCGTACGGCCCTGGACCACGGACCACGCCTTCGCCGAGGCGGGCGAGCTCACGTGAATGTGCCCCCATTGTGCCCTCCGGCCGCGTCGATCTTGCCCGATCACGGCTTCACCGCAGGTCAGAGAAGAACAGGGCGGACGAGTCGGCCTGTAGGCCGGGTTTTGTCCTTTGCTTGCGCAAAGGGGCGACCATCCATCTAGGACCGCCGTTGCCGGCGGCCTCAAGCGGCCTACCCGCGCGACTCGGGCGGGTCACCCTCGAACGCCGCGCGCGGGGCCCTCCGAGGAGGACCCCTTCTTGACCTTGCTCCAGGTGGGGTTTACCGAGCCGCCCACGTCACCGTGGGCGCTGGTGGTCTCTTACACCACCGTTTCACCCTTACCTCCCCCGATCGGGGAGGCGGTCTGTTTTCTGTGGCACTGTCCCGCGGGTCACCCCGGGTCGGCGTTACCGACCACCTTGCCCTGTGGAGCCCGGACCTTCCTCGGCGGAGCTTCGAGAAGCCCCGACGCGGTCGCCCGGCCGACTCGTCCGCCGTTCGTCCAGTTTAACGGATCACAACTCGCCTTTGATCCAGCGCTGAGCCCCATCAGGTCTGATAGAAGGCGTACGGCGGTGGCCCGAGCCCCCGAGGTCGCCGCCGTACACCACGTGAGATCAGCGCCAGATCAGCGAAGGTGTGCGGTGTCGTTGAGCGAGGTGACCAGCGCCGGGCCGTCCGGGAAGTAGTCGACCGACGACAGGGACGCCACGTCGAGATGCATGCGGTAGAGCGCGGCCGGGGGCGCCAGCAGCGCGAAGCGCAGGAAGAGCTTGATCGGCGTCACGTGCGAGACGACCAGGACGGTCTTGCCGCCGTGTTCGAGCAGCAGCCTGTCTCTGGCCTCCTCGACCCGGATCGCCGCCTGCTCGAAGCTCTCGCCGCCGGGCGGGGCCACGGACGGGTCGGCGAGCCAGGCGGCCAGCTCGTCCGGCCAGTGGCGCTGGATCTCGGTGAACGTGTGGCCTTCCCATTCGCCGAAGTCGACCTCGCGCAGCCCCTCGTCGGCGGTGGTCTTGAGCCCGGTTCGGGAGGCGACGGCCTCACCCGTCTGCCGGGCGCGCCGGAGCGGGGAGGTGACGATCACGTCGATCTCGTACGTCTTGCCGGACAGCCGGGCGGCGGCGGCCTCGGCCTGGGCGACGCCCTTGGGGGTCAGCTCGGGGTCGCCGGTGCCGGAGAACCGGCGCTCGACGGAGAACGGCGTCTCGCCATGCCGGAGCAGCAGCAACGTGGTGGCGGTCCTGGCCGCTCCCATCCAGCCGCTCCCGCGCCGCGGCGCGGTGACGAGCGTCGCCTCGGCGGAGTGCTCCGGCTCGGAGTCGGAGGAGGCGAAGGGGGCGGAGGAGGCGAAGGGGGCGGCAGAGGCTGCGATGGAGGCGGCGGCGGAGGCGGCGGGGAGGATGGGGGCCGAGGGCTCCGCGGAGGCGGTGCTCTGCCATTTCGCGCCGCGGGCGGCGGCGTCCATGGCCTCGTTGGCGAGGCGGTCGGCGTCGCGGTTGCGCTCGCGCGGGATCCACTTCCAGCTCACGCGGAGGCGCCGCGCGAGGTCGGCCGCCTCCAGCGCGAGCGGGCGCAGCCCCTCGTTCTTGATCTTCCACCGGCCGGCCATCTGCTCGATGACCAGCTTGGAGTCCATGCGGACCTCGACCGTGGCGCCCTCGCCGGCGAGGGCGAGCACCGACCGCAGGCCGGCGATCAGGCCCTGGTACTCGGCGACGTTGTTGGTCGCGACCCCGAGCGAGTCGGCCGCCTCGGCCAGCACCTGCCCGCCGGGGTCCTTGACGACGGCGCCGTATCCGGCGGGGCCTGGATTGCCCCGGGAGCCGCCGTCGGCCTCGATGACGAGGTTCACAGGCCCGACTCGGGAGTGCGGACGAGGATCCTGCGGCACTCCTCGCAGCGGACCACCTCGTCCACGGCGGCCGCACGGATGCGGTTGAGGTCGGCGATCGACAGGGAGACCTTGCAGCCGTGGCACCGCCCGCCCTGCAGCATGGCCGCGCCGACGCTGTACTGCCCGCGCAGCTTCTCGTACAGGGCGAGCAGGTCGGCGGGGATGTCGGCGGTGATGCCTCCGCGCTTGCCCTTGGCCTCCCCGCTCTCCTTGTCGAGGGCGGCGAGCGCGACGTCGCGCTTCTCCTCCAGCGTGGAGAGGCCGGAGCCGATCTCGGCGCGCTCGGCCGACAGCCGGGCGACCGTGGCGTCCGCCGCCTCTCGGCGCTCCATGATCTCCAGCACCACGTCCTCCAGGTCGCCCTGGCGGCGGTGGAGCGAGGCGATCTCGGACTGGAGGTTGGACAGGTCCTTGGGTGAGGAGACCTGACCGGAGTCGAGGCGCTTCTGGTCGCGCTCGGCGCGCACCCGCACCGCGTCGACATCGGACTCGGCCTTGGCCTGCTCCCTCGCGAGGTCGCTGGTCTCGGTCTCCGCCGCGATCACCTCGGTCGCGAGGCGGGCCAGCTTGGCCGAACGCTCGTCGATCTCGGCGAGCTCGGGCAGCGTGCGGCGGCGATGCGCCAGCCGGTCGAGGATGGCGTCAAGCTCGGCCAGTTCGAGCAGACGCTTCTGTGCTTCCGGGGCTGCTTTCACTTAATTCCTCGCACTGTGCTGTTGTCGTCCAGGCGTCCGTGACCGTCTCGGAGACGCGCGTCTCAACATTAATCCCCCTGGCGGCCAACCCTGACGCGAGAAGCTCCGCGGCCTGAGGCAGCCAGGGCCATTCGGTGGCCCAGTGGGCCGCGTCGATCAGGGCCGGACCGCCCGAGAAGGCCCCCGACTGCATGAACTCGCTGGCCGGGTGGTGCCTGAGGTCGGCGGTCAGGAAGACGTCGGCCGCGCGGGCCATGCCGAGGAGGGAATCTCCCGCACCGCCGCTGACGGCGACCGTGCGCACCATGCGGGACGGGTCGCCGGCGACCCGCAGGCCCCACGCGGTGCGCGGGAGCCCCCGGGCGGCCCGGGAGGCGAATTCCCGCAGCGTGAGGGGCTCATCCAGTTCGCCGACGCGGCCGAGGCCACGGTCCGGGTCGTCCGGTGAGGGCCGCAGGGGGCGCAGCGGTCCGGAGAGCCCGACGGCCCTGGCCAGAGCGTCGGAGACGCCGGGGCTGGCCACGTCGGCATTGGTGTGCGCGGTGTAGAGGGCGATGTCGTGCTTGATCAACCGGTGGACCAGCGCGCCCTTGGCCGTGTCGGCGGCCACGGTGGTCGTGCCGCGCAGGTAGAGGGGATGGTGGGTGACGATCAGGTCGGCTCCCCAGGCCACCGCCTCGTCGGCGACGCTCGCCACAGGATCGACCGCAAACAGGATCTTGCCTACGAGTTGCGCCGGATCTCCGCAAACCAGGCCCACGGCGTCCCAGGTCTCCGCCCAAGCGGGGTCATACGCCGATTCAAGTTCCGCGATGATCGCGGACAACGCCGTTGGGGACACGTGCGCAGACTACCGCCACGATCTACCGTAAGTACGTCCTGACACCCGGAGGGCTGGCGAATGGCACCAACGGTAGCGATCATTGGGGCGGGCTTCGGCGGACTGTGCATGGGGATCCAGCTCCAGAGGGCCGGGATCACCACTTACACGATCTTCGAGAAGGCCGGCCGCGTCGGCGGCACCTGGCGGGACAACACCTACCCGGGGGCCGCCTGCGACGTGCCCTCCCACCTGTACTCCTACTCGTTCGAGCAGCGTCACGACTGGACGCGGCGCTTCCCGAGGCAGCACGAGATCCTCGCCTACCTCGAACGCTGCGCCGACAAGTACGGCCTGCGCCCGCGCCTGCGGCTGAACACCGAGGTGACGGCCGCAGCGTTCGACGAGTCGGTGAACCGGTGGCGGGTGACGACGGCCGACGGGCAGGAGGAGCTGTTCGACGTGGTCGTCTCCGGAGTGGGCCAGCTGAACCGGCCCAGCCTGCCCGACATTCCGGGAATGTCCTCCTATGAGGGTACGGGCTTCCACTCCGCCCGCTGGGACCACGACCACGATCTCACCGGCCGCCGCGTCGCCGTGATCGGCAACGGCTCCTCGGCCGCGCAGATCATCCCCCGCGTCGCCCGCGTCGCCGGCCACCTGGACGTCTACCAGCGCACGCCCAACTGGGTGATCCCCAAGGCGGACGGGACGTACGGGCCGCGCGAGAGGCTGGCGTTCCAGCGGGTGCCGCTCCTGCTCGCCGCCGACCGCGAGCGGATCTTCCGGTTCATCGAGGGCCTGGTGTTCCCCGTGCTCGTCGGAGGATGGAGCAGGCGGCTGATCGGCAAGCGCGCCAGGGACCACCTGAGGCGGCAGATCGAGGACCCGGCGCTGCGCGCCAAGCTCACCCCGGCCTATCCGATCGGCTGCAAGCGCATCGTGATCGACAGCGACTTCTACCCGGCGCTCACCCAGCCCAACGTCGACCTGGTCACCGAGCCGATCACCCGCATCGTGCCCGACGGCATCGAGACCGCCGGAGGCACCGTCCGCGAGGCCGACACGATCGTCTTCGCGACCGGCTTCCGGTCGACGGACTTCCTGGCCCCCATCGAGATCACCGGAAGGGAGGGCCGCAGGCTGCACGAGGTGTGGAAGGGCGGCGCCGAGGCCTACCTGGGCATCGCCGTGCCGTACTTCCCGAACCTCTTCCTGCTGTACGGGCCGAACACCAACCTCGGCCACAACTCGATCATCCTGATGATCGAGTCGCAGGTCCGCTACATCATGGGCTGCCTGCCGCTGCTGTCGGCGCGCGGGCCGATGGAGGTGCGTCCGGCCACCATGGACGCCTGGCGGCGGGCCCTCGACCAGGCCATGGCCCGCACCGTCTGGGAGGCGGGCTGCCACAGCTGGTACAAGAACGCCGCCGGAAGGGTGACCAACAACTGGCCCCGGCCGACGACGGTGTACCGCAGGATCACGCGGGCCCCCCGGCCCGGGGCGTACACCTTCGGCTGACCTCCGTCCACCCGCCCGGGACCTGGCGGCGTGGATTTCGATTTGCCCCGCGTGCGTATACGGTCGGATGAAACCGGACACTCGGGGCGAACAAGCCGCCCCTTCCGGCCAGCCGACTTCCGCGTCGCGGGCATGACACGTGGGAAGGACCGCTGGCGAGGTCCAAGGCGAGAGGAGTCCACACGTGTTCGCTGACCTGCATCAGGACGCGATCGTGGCAGACACCCACAACGACCTCCTGATGGCGGTCTCGGCGAGGCCGCCGGAGATGTGGGCGTCGTTCTTCCGGGAGCGGTGGCTGCCCCAGCTCCGCGAGGGCGGCGTCGACGTGCAGGTCCTGCCGGTCTTCATCGACAGCCAGTACCGCCCGGAGGGCGCGCTCCGCCAGACCCTGCGGATGATCGAGTGCGCCCACGCGCTGGCCGAGGGCAACCCCGGCGACGTGAGCATCTGCCACGACGGGCAGCAGATCGACGAGGCGCTCGCACTCGGCAAGATCGCCCTGGTCATCGCCCTTGAGAGCATGCCGGGCCTGGACGCGAGCGTGGAGCTGCTGCCCACCCTGTTCCGGCTGGGCGTCCGCGTCGCCTCCATCGCCCACTGGGGCCGTACGCCGCTCGCCGACGGCAGCGGGGAGGACGCCACCGGCAGCCGCCTCACCGCCTACGGCGTCGCGGCCCTCCAGGAGATGGAACGGCTCGGCATGATCTTCGACATCTCCCACCTGGGAGCGTCGGGCGTGGCGCACGTACTGGAGATCGCCACGCGGCCGGTCATCGCGACGCACTCCTCCGCGCGCGCCCTGCGCGACCACCACCGCAACCTCACCGACGGGCAGCTGCGCGCGGTGAGCGCGGGCGGCGGCGTCGTCTGCGTCAACTTCCTCGCGGCGTTCCTGTCGGAGAAGCCCGAGGACTACACGGTGGAGCGGCTGGCGGACCACATCCTGCACATCGCGGACGTCGCCGGCGTCGACCATGTCGGCCTCGGCCCCGACTTCATGAAGGAGGTCATGACCGACCTCACCCCGCCGTGCTGCGAGGGGTTCAGCTACAGCGGCATCGACTCGGGAATGGCCATCGAGGGGCTCGACGGGCCGGGCGGCATGCCGCTGGTCACCGAGCAACTGCTCAAGCGTGGCCTGGACGAGGAGGACATCCGCAAGATCCTCGGTGGCAACGTGATGCGCCTGTTCCGCGCCGAGCTCGGACGTCCCGCGCCGAGGACGGCCGCGCAGGGACCGGCCGCGCAAGGGACGGCCGAGCAGGGGCCGGTCAGGTGATGCCCGGCGACCTGCCGGTCATGCTCGACGACCTGGAGGAGCTCGTCCTGTGTGAGTCCTTCTCCACCGATCACGACGCGGTCGCCGCCAGCGCCGCGGTCGTCGCCGACCTCGGCGCCCGGCATCTCGGCGTACGGCCCGAGACGGTCGTGCTCGGCGGGGTCACGCACCTGCGCTGGAGCTTCGGCACGCCCCGCGTCCTGCTCCTCGGCCACCACGACACGGTCTGGCCGATCGGGTCGCTGCGCACGCACCCGTGGTCGGTCACCGGCGGGATCGCCCGCGGCCCGGGAGTGTTCGACATGAAGGCCGGGCTCGTCCAGATGTTCCACGCGTTGCGCTCGCTCGCGTCGGTGGACGGGGTGTGCGTGCTGGTGACGGGTGACGAGGAGCTGGGCTCGCCCACCTCGCAAAAGCTCATCGAGCAGAGCGCCCGGGAATGTTCGGCCGCGCTCGTCCTAGAGGCGAGCGCCGACGGCGGCGCGCTGAAGACCGCCCGCAAGGGCGTCTCCCGGTACGAGGTGGCCGTGCACGGCGTGGCCGCCCACGCGGGCCTGGAACCCGAGAAGGGGGCGAACGCCGGGGTCGAACTGGCCCACCAGGTGCTCGCCATCGCCGCGATGGCGGACCCGGGCGGCACGACGACCGTGACCCCGACCGTGATGAGCGCGGGCACGAGTGCCAACACCGTGCCCGCGCGGGCGGCCGTCGCCGTCGACGTACGCGCGTCCGACCTCTCGGCGCAGTCCCTCGTGGACGCCCGGATGCGCGCCCTGTCGCCGAGCCTGCCCGGCACGCGCCTCGTGGTGACGGGCGGGCCCAACCGGCCTCCGATGGACGTCGCCTCCTCGTCCGCCCTGTTCAAGCTGGCGGAGCAGGCCGCGGCCGAGCTGGGGCTCGGGCCCCTGCGCGGCGTGCACGTCGGCGGCGGCTCGGACGGCAACTTCACGGCCGGGGCCGGGTGCCCCACGCTCGACGGCCTCGGCGCGGTGGGCGGCGGGGCGCACGCGGCGCACGAGCACGTGATCGTGGAGGAGATGCCCCGCCGCGCGGCCCTGCTGGCCAGGCTGGTGGAAGCGATCCTGGAGGGCCGGCAGTGACCGTTCCGCGCAGGAGCCCGGGCTTAGGGGGCGGGCCGTGACCTCGGGAAGCGTCGTGTCGCTCGCGGGCGCGGCCACCGCGCAATGGCAGGCCGCCGCCAGGGACGCCGGGGTGCTGGTGCGCGAACTTCACGAGATCGCGGAGTTCGAGCTGGTCCACCGCCTGTACGACGAGATCTGGCACCCGGAGCCCGCGAACGTCCCGATGAGCGTGGAGCTGATGCGCGCGTTCTCCCACAGCGGCAACTACGTGGCCGGCGCCTTCGAGGGCGCCGTGCTGGTCGGCGCGAGCGTCGGCTTCCTCGCCGGTCCCCCCGGTACGGCGCTGCACTCCCACGTCACCGGCAGCATCATAGGGCGCGGCATCGGGTTCGCCCTGAAGCTCCACCAGCGAGCCTGGGCGCTGTCGCGGGGGCTCGGCCGGATCTCCTGGACCTATGATCCTCTGGTGCGCCGCAACGCCTACTTCAACATCGCCAAGCTCGGCGCCCGCCCCGAGCAGTACCTCCCGTGCTTCTACGGGACCATGGACGACGTGATCAACGCGGGCGACGAGTCCGACCGGCTCCTGGCGGTGTGGCGGCTGGGCGAGCCTCACGCGCTGGCGGCGTGCACGCGCACGGCGCGTCCGGCGCGGGCTCCCGAGGGGGCCGTGGTGGCGCTGGCCGCCGAAGACGACCGCCCGGGCGCCGGGCGTACGGACGGACGGGTGCTCCTGGTCGAGACCCCCGAGGACATCGAGAGGCTCCGCCGCTCCGACCCGGCCGCCGCCAAGGCGTGGCGCCACGCGATGCGCGACGTGCTCGGCGGGCTGATCGACGGCGGTGCGCGCGTCACCGGGTTCACCACCGACGGCCACTACATTTTGGAGCGAGCGTGAAGATCACCGGTGTCGAACTGCGCAGGATCGCGATGCCGCTGGTCGCGCCGTTCCGTACCTCGTTCGGCACCGAGACCGAGCGGGACGTGCTGCTGGTCAGGGTGGTCACCCCGGAGGCCGAGGGGTGGGGCGAGTGCGTGGCGATGTCCGAGCCCCTGTACTCCTCCGAGTACGTCGACGGCGCCGCCGAGGTGATGCGGCGCTTCCTGATCCCGGCTCTCACCGCCCTGCCGAGCATCGACGCGTACGCCGTGGGCCGGGCGCTTTCTCCCTTCAAGGGCCACCGGATGGCCAAGGCCGCGCTGGAGACGGCCGTCCTCGACGCCGAGCTGCGCGCGGCCGGCAGGTCGTTCGGCTCCTTCCTCGGCGCCTCCCGCGACCGGGTGCCGTGCGGGGTGTCGGTCGGCATCATGGACTCGATACCGAAGCTCCTCGACGCGGTGGCCGGCTACCTGGACGAGGGCTACACGCGGGTGAAGATCAAGATCGAGCCCGGGTGGGACGTGGCGCCCGTACGGGCGGTGCGGGAGCGCTTCGGCGACGACCTGCCGCTGCAGGTGGACGCCAACGCCGCCTACACCCTCGTGGACGCCACGCACCTGGCGCGGCTCGATGAATTCGGCCTGCTGCTGATCGAGCAGCCGCTGGCCGACGACGACCTGGTGCAGCACGCCGCCCTCGCGAAGCGGCTGAGGACTCCCCTGTGCCTGGACGAGTCGATCGAGTCGGCCGAGCACGCCGCCGCCGCGATCTCGCTCGGGTCCTGCTCGATCATCAACGTCAAGCCCGGCCGGGTGGGCGGGTACATCGAGGCCCGGCGTATCCACGACCTGTGCCGGGCGCACGGGATCTCGGTGTGGTGCGGCGGCATGCTGGAGACCGGCCTCGGCCGGGCCGCCAACGTCGCGCTGGCCGCGCTGCCCGGCTTCACCCTTCCCGGCGACACCTCGGGATCGAGCCGCTACTACGCGACCGACATCACCGAGCCGTTCGTCCTGAAGGACGGCCACCTGCCCGTGCCCACCGGCCCCGGCCTCGGCGTGGAGCCCGTGCCGGACATCCTGGAGAAGGTCACGACTTCCAGGGAGTGGATCGCCGCCTGACCGGCTCGGCGCCCCCTACTCGGACACGAACAGGCAGAAGGGGTGCCCGGCGGGGTCGAGGTAGACCCGCACGTCGTCCTGCGGCTGGAACTCGGCGAGGGTCGCGCCCGAGGCCTCCGCGTGAGCACCCGCGACGTCGAGATCGTCGACCAGGATGTCGAGGTGGACCATCATCTGCTGGTCGCCGGGACCGGCGGGCCAGGCCGGCCGGACGTAGGCCGTCTCGGTCTGGAACGACAGCCCCGGCCCGCCGCCGGGCGCGGCGAGCTTCACCCAGTCGGGCTCGTCGTCCCGCACCTCCCATCCGAGGAGCCGGTGGTAGAAGGCCGCCAGCTCATGGGGGTCGGGTGAGCCGAGCACGATGCCCGACACCGTCATTCGTGGCCGATCGATCACGTCGCCTCCTTGGTCGCCTGACGGCCAACCTTAGGCAACGGGTCCGACAGGTCGCGTCCAGCACTCGCCCTGCCGGACGTCCCGGACAAGGTCACCAAGTCCCCAGAGTCCGAGCGGAAACCGCCCACACCCGTACGGCGGCGGGGTAGAGATATCGCATAGAAAGGGTGTGATCAGAGCGTCGATCACCGCTGTGAGCGGGTGAGCGCGGGAGGCTGTAGTCCGCTCATCGTCATGCGTGATCGGGGGATTCACTTGCGACGTCTTTACACTGGCCTGAGCTGTCTGGCCTTGGTCCTCGGTGCGGCTGCCGCCGCCGGTTCGGCGGCCGGCGCCTCTGCGGCCTGGGATCCGCCACCCGGCGCTCCGGGCCTGGGCGACCAGCCTCCGGGCCTGGTCGACCAGCCCTTGATCGGGGCGACACCACCGCCAGGGCCTCACATCTTGCCCTTCCCGAAGCCGACACCACCGGGACCTCTCACAGGGCCGACGCCGGGACCACACCCGTGGCCGACGCCGGGACCACACACCGGACCGACGCCGGGACCACACCCGTGGCCGCCCGCGGGACCACACACCGGGCCAACGCCGGGACCACACACCGGTACGGTGCCCGGGTCGCCTGATCGGCGCACCCGGTCTCTGGTCCTGAGCAAGCAGCGCGGAATCACGCCGCTTTCATCCAGTCGCGTCGTGACCGTACGATGCTCGCCTCCAGGAGGGACGCACCCCTCGGCGGCGAGCGCCTGCCGTGTGCTCATCCCGGTCGGCGGCGATGTGAGCAGGCTGAGCGTGGCGCTGGGGACCCACTGCCCGAGGATCTTCAGTCCTGTGACGGTCACCGCCATCGGCACCTGGGATGGTCGCCACATCTCGGTGCGCCACACCTACAGCAACTCGTGCACCCTGCGAGCCGCCACGGGTTCGGTTTACGATTTCTGATCGTGCGCACGCCGCACACGAGCTGACAGGAGGGCCCCGGCCGCCGGCCGGGGCCCTCCTCGTCCGCGGTGACGGGCCGGTCGTGCCGCTCACCGGGCAAGGGGCACGAGACCGGGTGTGGCCGGCCCGTCGGTGCCCGGACGGCCCGCCGGGGCGAAGGAGGTCAGCGACTCCGGCAGCCATAGGCGGGGGCCACCGTGCCGCAGCCGCGTGAGGAAGGCCAGGACCCCGGCGAGGCCGGTGTTGAAGCCCACGAGGTCCACTTCCTCGGTCTCGTCGGGGGTCTCCGGTCTGCTGCCACATGCGTACGAGGAACGTGCCCACTCCGGAGGAGCCGCTGCACCAGTGGGTCATGAGCGGGCTGTCGTCCTTCTCCCCGCTGGGCCAGTAGGCGGCCCCGCGTTTCACCTCGACGACGGATAGGAGGGTGCCGGCCGCGCGGGCGGCCAGGTCCAGGCAGCGGGCGTCGCCGGTGGCGCGTGCCTCGGCCAGCAGGAACGCTCCGACTCCCGCGACGCCGTGCGCGAAGCCTTAGTGGACGAGGCCGGCGAGCATGGAGGCGAAGTCCCGCGCGATCGGCCACACGGTGCGCCCGTCCCTGAGCTCGGCCGCGGCGGTGAGAGCGCACGCGGCCCGCCGCGCCCGGTCCAGGAATCCGTCGTCTCCCGTGACTTCCCAGAACCGGAGCTGGGTGAGCCCGGCTCCGGCGACGCCGTGGCAGACGTCCGGATTCGGCCAGCTGACCGGGACGCGCCGGGCGAGGTCCGCGGCGAGGCGGACGAGGTCCTCCTCACCCAGCGCCCGCCCGGCCTCCAGCAGCGCCCAGGCGGTGCCCGACCGGCCGAAGTGCAGTCCCGGCAGGGCACGGGGCTCGCGCGGCACGTTGTGGGCGATCCAGTCCGCCACGGTCGCCACCGCGTCCCGCAAGGCCGGGTCGGGCCGGGCCTCGTGTACACGGGTGAGTACGCCGAGGACCCCCGCGACGCCGTGGTGGACGCTGAACGGGTCGGTGGCCGCGGTGAACGCGGCCGGCCTCCAGAGCCGGCCGGAGTCGTCCGGCCCCATGGTGAGCAGCAGGTGCTCGGTCGCGTGGACGATCATCCGCTCCACGTCCGCGGCGCCGGGCCTCGCGGGCGGCACGTGACGGGCGTGCGGTCGCTCCGGCCCGGCGCCGCGGACGTCGTCCAGGCATGGGCGTCGCTCCGGCCCGGTGAGGAAGGCGCGCACGTCGTCCAGGCGCGGGCGTCGCGCCGGGTCCGGGTGCAGCAGCGGGACGATGATCGCGGCGAGCCACCGGGCGGCCGGGTTCGCGGCGGCGAGGTGGCCCAGCCAGGTGCCGATGCGCTCCTGACGCGTCCGCGTCTCCGGTTGGTCGGGGACGAGCATCGGGTCGGCCCCGCTGACCAGGTAGAACAGGGTGGCGCCCAGGCTGTAGAGATCGGCGGCCGTTGTGGGGCGGCGCAGATCGGTGCCGCGTCGACCTGCTCCGGCGCCGCGTACCCCGGCGTGTAGGCCTGGCTGACCCGCTCCCCCGGCGTCGCGAGCATCTCCAGGTCGATCAGGCGCAGGTCGCCGTCCTCGGTCACCATGATGTTGTTGGGGTTGAAATCGCGGTGTA
Organism: Sphaerisporangium sp. NPDC049003; assembly: GCF_043197795.1. Classification (NCBI taxonomy): domain Bacteria; kingdom Bacillati; phylum Actinomycetota; class Actinomycetes; order Streptosporangiales; family Streptosporangiaceae; genus Sphaerisporangium; species Sphaerisporangium sp. NPDC049003. The sequence goes on along the minus strand of NZ_JBICTU010000053.1, from coordinate 12,740 downwards.
CCAGGCCCTTGGCGTGGGCCAGCTCCACCAGCCCGACCAGGCCGCAGGCGATCCGCTCGGCGGTCTCCCTCGGGAGCCCCCAGCCCTCGCCGTCATCCGGCTCGATGGTGTCCCTCACCCACTGGCGCAACGTGACTCCTGGTATCGCCTCCTGCACCAGGAACAGGTCACCCTGCTGCTCGAACACCTCGACCAGGCGTGCCGTCGCCCCGGAGGGCTCGAACAGCTCCAGCATCCGCGCCTCATGACGGCGGGCGACGCGGATGTCGTTCCCGGTCAGGTCGGCCACCGTGTGCGGGCGTGCCTGCTTGACGACGACCTGGCCTCCCGTCCGCTCATCGGTGGCCCGGTACACCCCACCGCCGAAGGCGTGCCGGATGACCTCTCGCACCACGTACCGGCCGTTGAGCAGCACCGGTCCCTGGCCGTCCCCCGCGGGCCCCTGGTCCGGCGGCTCCCCGGTGAAGGGGTCCCTCGGCGCCCACGACGGCGGGGAGAACCACGCCTGCCGCCGGTCCGGCTTCAGGCTCCCGTCGGGGGCCACCAGCATCGCCTCGTACGTCCCGTCGTTGCCGAGCGTCCGCACGCCGGCGAACGCCCCGAACCGGTAGTGAACCAGGCTCCCCGGGCGGTAGGGCCGATCGGAAAGGATGCCCGGCCCCGGCAGCCCCTCGGTTTCGGCTCGATGCGGCTGCCGCTGCGTCCGGAGGCGCGTCCGCCCGCTCGCCCTCGCCCTGCTGGGGCTCCTGGTGGTCAGGGCGCTGGCGGAGGCGGGAAGCGGGATCGCCCAGGTCGCGGTGACCACCCGCGTCGCCCTGACCCTGCGCGAACGGCTCACCCGGCAGGTCTTCGCCCTGGGCGTCGCCGGTGCGAGACGCCACCTCACCGGAGACCTGGTGGCCCGCATGACGGGTAACGCCGCGGCCGCCGCCACGTAGGTCCCCACACTGGTCGGCGCCGCGGTGGGGGCGGCGGCCTCCCTCGTCGGGCTGGCCGCCCTCTGGCTGGTCGACTGGCGGCTCGGAGCGGTCTTCGTCGTCATGGCGATCCCGGTCGTGCTCCTGCTCCGTCTCCTCATGCGGCGGGTCACCACGAGCTACGGCGACCACCTCGAACATCAGGCCGCCATCGCGGCACGCCGTGGAGGTCCACCTCTCGAACGCCTACCAGAAACTGGGCGTCAGGCGTCGCCACCAGCTCCGCGACAGACTGCCGAGCGCGTGACGCGTCAGGTGAGTTCCTCCACCGCCGGCGTGTCCGCCCGGTCACCTCCGGATCGGGCGTACAGATCATCCCTCTGTTCGGCCGGTGGCCGAAGACGGATCACCACGCCGCTCCGGGACTGGTGAGCGAAACGTCCAGCAGGGGCGGCACGGGTGGCCGGGAGTGGGAACGATGCGGAGGCGTGAGCGACAGGAATCTTCTCAACGGCCGCAGTTTCATCATGATCAGCTCGACGGCGAGCGAGGTGAACACCGTCGAACCCACGCGGTTCGCCTACGAGGAGGCGGACGGTCTCATCTGGGGCAGCTACACCGGCGACACCGTGACACAAGGCCGATTCGTGGGCACCAGGGACGACGACCGCATCGAGATCATGTACGTCCACGGGCTCAAAGCGGGCGGACGCGCCTCCGGACGCAGCGGCAGCCGCATCGAGCCGCTCCCCGACGGCCGCCTCCGCCTGGTGGAGGAGTTCACCTTCGACGGCGACGACACCCCCCAGACCAGCGTCTGCGAAGAGGTCTGACCCGCCCATGGCCGGGGCGGGGGAGGCCATCTCGATATGGGTCAGGGTTCCTTGTGCATGTCGGCGCGGCCTTCGGCGGCGCCTACGAAGCGCATTTTGCCGAGGGGGACGTTCGGCGGGGGTGGGGGGTCGGCCGGGGGCCTGCGGGGGGTCTGGCGGGGGCGGCGGTCGGAGGGCAGGACGTACGGCCGCTTGAGCACCTCGTCCAGGATGAAGACCGTCTCGGTGGCCTTGACGGCGGGGATGCTCGCCAGGCGCTCGGTCACCAGCGCGTGGACCGCCGCGACGTCGGCCATCCTGACCTGGATCATCGCGTCGTGCTGCCCGGTGGTGATCGCGCAGTACTCCACCTCCGGCATCTGCGCGAGCTGGGCGCGGAACTGCTTCCACATCTGCTGCCGCACCGTCACGAACACCAGCGCGGTGATGCCGAGACCGGCCCGCACATGGTCGACCTCGGCGGTGAACTTCTTGATCACACCGTCCGCGCGCAGCGCCTCGAACCTGGTGTAGGCACTGGCCCGGGAGATCCCGACCCGCTCGGCCAGCGCCGCGACCGAGATACGGCCGTTCTCCCGCAGGACCTCCAGGATCTTCATATGTATCGCGTCGAGCTGGAGGCCGATGCCGATCCGTCCAGGGACCCCGGTCCCGGGCGTCGGCGAGCCTGACATTTCGGTCATACCTGGTTCCTAAGCGTTATATCCGTCTCGGCTTCCCGCCGCGAGCTGGACGTTTCATCGGACAATCCTGGACGACACGGTAACAATCGTCTACATAGCACCAATTCCGGAGGACACAGAATGGCGACCCGTCCGCGGCGCCGTACGGCATGGCAGGCGAAGGCGGCTCTGCTGCCGGTCCTGCTCACCGGCGCGCTCTCCCTCGCCGCCTGCTCCGGTGGCGGCACGCCCACCCCGTCGTCGCAGAGCGGCGGCGCGAGCAAGACCCTGGTGATGGACGCGTCCTTCACCCTCAAGACCGCGGACCCCGGCCGCAACTACGAGCCGACCGGCCTGCTCATCGGCAAGGCGCTCTACGACACCCTGCTGACCTTCGAGGGCTCCGACGTCACCAAGCCCGTCCCCTCCCTCGCCGAGTCCTACGAGCAGTCCGCCGACGGCAAGACGCTCACGCTGAAGCTCAGGCAGGGCGCCACGTTCTCCGACGGCTCCCCGGTCACCGCCGACGACGTCGTCTTCTCCCTGAACCGGGTGCGCGACCTGAAGGGCAACCCGTCCTTCCTCCTCGACGGGGTCGAGGTGGCCAAGACCGACGCCACGACCGTCACGCTGACCTCCAAGACCGCCAACCCGGCGCTGCCGTTCATCCTCCCGAACCCCGCCCTCGGCATCGTGAACTCCAAGGTCGTCAAGGAGCACGGCGGCACCGCCGACGCCTCCGACAAGGCCGAGCAGTTCCTCAACGGCGCCTCAGCCGGCTCCGGGCCGTACGAGCTGGAGTCCTTCAACGCCCAGTCACAGGTGGTGCTGAAGGCCAACGCCAAGTACTGGGGCGCGAAGAAGCCCACGTACACCAAGGTCGTGCTGCGCAACGTCGAGTCCGCCACCCAGAAACTGAACGTGCAGCGGGGGGACAGCCAGGTCGCCCTCGACCTGTCCGGCGACCAGATCAAGGGCGTCGCCGGGGGCCTGCAGACCACCAAGACCGCCTCGGCCAACGTCGTGTTCATGCTGGCCAACCAGGACCCGGGCGTCAGCAAGGTGACGAACAACCCCAAGGTCGTCGAGGCCATCCGCAAGGGCGTCGACTACCAGGGCCTGCTGGAACTCGCCGGTGAGGGCTCGGTCCAGGCGCCGGGCGTGATCCCGACGATGCTGCTGGGCGCGCTGTCCCCCGACCAGGCCGTCAAGCGGGACGTCGAGGGCGCCAAGGCGGCCCTCGCCTCCAGCGGCGTGAGCGACCCCAGCGTCAAGCTGGAGTACCCGAGCGACATCACGCTCCAGGGCCTGTCGTTCCAGCCGTTCGCCGAGCGCATCCAGGCCAACCTCAAGGAGGTCGGCATCACCGTCGAGCTGGCCCCCGCCCCGGTGGCGACCGCGCTCGACAACTACCGCAACGGCAAGGAGGAGCTCGGCCTGTGGTACTGGGGACCTGACTACCCGGACCCGAGCGACTACCTGGCCTTCCTCCCCGGCAAGACGGTCGGCCTGCGCGCCGGCTGGAAGGCGGGGGCCGACAAGGAGCTGGAGGCCGCGGGCGACAAGGCCGCGACGACCATCGGCGACGACGCGCGCAAGCAGATGTACGTCGACATCCAGAACACGCTCAACGCCTCGGGGCCGTTCGTCCCCCTGGTCCAGCCCAGCCAGAACATCGTGACGGCCGCCTCCGTCACCGGCCTCGCTTTCCACCCGGTGTGGACGGTCGATGTCGCAGCCCTCGGCGCCAAGTGACGTCCCCGCGGGTGGCACGGCTCCGCGCCGTGCCACCCGCATGGGCGGAAGCCGGTCCACCCGCATGGGCGGAAGGGGGCCGCGGCATCCGCTGGCGCGGTTCCTGCTGCGCCGGATCGGCGTCGCGGTGCTGCTCGGCTTCGGGATCACGCTCGTCACGTTCGTCCTGACCAACCTCGTGCCGGGCGACCCGGTGACGGCCAACCTCGGCCAGCGCGCGCTGGGCGACCCGGCGATCGTCGCGCAGTTCCGCGCCGAGCACGGCCTCGACAAGCCGCTCCCCGCGCAGTACCTGACGTATCTCGGCGGGCTCGTCCGGGGCGACCTCGGCATGAGCCAGCAGAGCCACCGGCCCGTCCTGACCGACCTGGCGGAGTTCGTCCCCGCCACGATCGAGCTGGCCGGCGGGGCGATCGTGATCTCGCTGATCGCCGGCGTGGCGTTCGGCGTCGTCGCCGCGCTGCGCCGCGACCGGCTGTCGGACCAGGTCCTGCGCGTGGTGAGCCTCATCGGCATCTCCGTGCCGACGTTCTGGCTGGCGCTGGTGGCGTTCTACGTGTTCTTCTTCCGCCTCCAGATCACCCCGGGCAGCGGGCGCGTCGCCCCCGACATGAGCGCGCCGCCGGGCGTCACCGGCCTCTACACCGTCGACGCCGCGCTCGCGGGGCAGTGGGACGTGTTCTCGTCGGCCGTGGGCCACCTGATCACCCCCGCGCTCGTGCTCGCCGCGTACACGATCGGGCTGCTGACCCGCTTCACGCGCTCGGCGGTGCTGGAGGTGCTGGGGCAGGACTACGTGCGCGCCGCGCGGGCCAAGGGCCTGCCGGGCCGCGTCATCCTGTTCCGGTACGTGCTGCGCTCGGCGCTGGTGCCGATCATCACGGTGGCGGGCCTGGCGTTCGGCAGCCTGCTGTCGGGCACCGTGCTGGTCGAGTCCGTGTTCGCCCGGCCCGGCATCGGCCAGTACGCGTACAAGAGCGCCACGACCCTCGACCTGCCCGCCGTGATGGGCGTCGGCCTGGTGGTCGGCGGCGTGTACGTCCTCATCAACCTGGTGGTCGACATCCTGTACGGGGTCATCGACCCGAGAGTGAGGCTGTCGTGAGTCCGTACACGGGCACCCGCCCGGGAGTGAGCCCGCTCTCGGTCACCCGCCTGGGAGTGAGCCCGCTCTCGGTCACCCGCCCGGGAGTGAGGCCCGCGTGAGGATCCTTTCGCGACTTCCTGAGGCGTGGCGGCAGCCGCTCGCCGTCGTGGGGGCCGTGGTGGCCCTCGCCTGGCTCGTGATCGCCGCCGCCGCTCCCCTGCTCGCGCCGCACGATCCGCTGGCCCAGGACCTGCCCCGGCTGGCCTCCCCCGGCCCCGGGCACTGGTTCGGCACCGACCAGCTCGGCCGCGACATCCTGTCCCGGATCATGTACGGCGCCCGGGTGTCCATCCCGCTGACGCTCCTGCTGGTGGTGCTGTCCCTGCTGATCGGCGGCGCGCTCGGCGCCAGCGCCGGATATTTCGGCAGATGGGTAGGGGAAGGGATCATGCGGCTGGCCGACCTGGTCTTCGCGTTCCCCACGGTGATCCTCGCGATGGTCGTCGCCGCGGCGCTCGGGGCCAGCCTGACCAACGCGGTGCTGGCGGTCCTGGTCGTGGCCTGGCCGGCCTATGCCCGCGTGACGCGCGGCCTGGTCCTCGGCATGCGGGAACGTGAGTTCGTGCTCAGCGGCCGGCTGCTCGGCTTCTCCGCATGGCGCTCCCTGCGGGTGGACGTGCTCCCCAACGTGACCGGCCCCATCCTGGTGCTCGCCACGCTCGACATCGGCACGGCGCTGCTCCTGCTGTCGGGGCTCTCCTTCCTCGGGCTCGGGGCCAAGCCGCCCTCCCCCGAGTGGGGCGCGATGGTCGCCGCGGGAGTGGACGTGTTCGACAGCTGGTGGGTCGCGACCTTCCCGGGCCTCGCCATCCTGACGGTGGTGCTGGCGTTCAACTTCCTCGGCGACACGCTGCGCGACGCCCTGGACCCCCGTACGGCCCGCGCCATCAAGGAGCGTGCGCTATGAGCTCGACCGGCGCCGCCACGGTGCTGAGCGTCGAGGGACTGAAGGTCGCCATCGGCGAGCACGAGATCCTCCGCGGGGTCGACATCGGCCTGCGGCCCGGCCGCGTCCACGGCCTGGCGGGCGAGAGCGGCTCGGGCAAGACCATGACGGGCCTGGCCGCGCTCGGCCTTCTCCCCCACGGCGCGAGGACGTCCGGCCGCGTCGTCCTCGAAGACGGGCGGAACCTGCTCGAACTGTCCCAGCGCGACCTGAACAAGGTCAGGGGACGCGAGATCGCGATGGTGTTCCAGGACCCGGCGACCAGCCTGCACCCGATGCTGTCGATCGGCCGGCAGATCACCGAGCACATGCGGCACCACCTCGGGGTCGGCAAGGCCGAGGCGCGGGCACGGGCGATCGAGCTGCTCGGCCAGGTGCGGATCCCCGGCCCGGCGGCGGCGGTCGACCGCTACCCGCACCAGTTCTCCGGCGGGATGCGCCAGCGCGTCGCCATCGCCATCGCGCTGGCGTGCGGTCCGAAGGTCCTGATCGCCGACGAGCCGACCACCGCGCTCGACGTCACCGTCCAGGCGGGGGTCCTGCGGCTGCTCCGGGGCCTGTGCGACGACCTCGGGCTCGCCGTGCTGCTGGTGACGCACGACCTCGGTGTCATGTCGGCGGTGGCGGACGAGGTCAGCGTCATGAGGGAGGGGCTGGTCCTGGAGACGGGCCCCCGCGCCCAGGTGCTCCGCACGCCGGAGCATCCCTACACCCGCGCCCTGCTGGACGCACTTCCGAGGGAGGGCTCGTGAGCCTGCTGACCGTGGACGACCTGGTCGTCGACCACCGGACGCCAGGCCGTCCGGCCGTACGGGCGGTGGCGGGGGCCAGCCTGAGCGTGGCGGCCGGCGAGGTCGTCGGGCTGGTGGGCGAGTCGGGCTGCGGCAAGTCGACGCTGGCGCGGGCGGTCTGCGGGCTCACCGCCGCCACCGGCGGGACGATCGCGTTCGAGGACGGGCAGGTGACCCCCCTCGGCCTGCGGCGCAGGGACCGGGCGCTGACGAAGATCCAGATGGTCTTCCAGGACCCGTACGCCTCGCTCAACCCCCGGCGGCGGATCGGCGCGCAGATCGCCGACGGCCTCGCGGCGGCGCGCGACCGCGAGACGACCCCCGGCGGCATGCTGGAGCGGGTGGGGCTGCCCGCCCAGATGGCCGGGCGTTACCCGCACGAGTTCTCCGGGGGGCAGCGGCAGCGGATCGCGATCGCCCGCGCGCTGGCGGCGCGTCCCTCGCTGCTCATCGGGGACGAGCCGATCTCCGCGCTGGACGCCTCGGCCCAGGCCCAGGTGGCGACCCTGATGCGCAACCTCGCCGTCGAGTCGGGCGCCGGGCTGCTGTTCATCAGCCACGACCTGTCGGTCGTACGGCTGATCGCGGACCGGATCGCCGTGATGTACCTCGGGAAGATCGTCGAGACCGGCCCGACCGACGAGATCTGGGCGAACCCCCGCCACCCGTACACCCAGGCCCTGCTGCGGGCGATCCCGGAGCCGGACGGGCTGGGCAGGCTGCCCGAGGAGCTGCCGGGCGACGTGCCCGATCCGGCGGACCCGCCGGCGGGGTGCCGTTTCCATCCACGCTGCCCCCTGGCGATGGACGTCTGCGCGGAGAAGGAGCCCGCCCCCGGGCCGGTGTCCTGCTGGCTGTATCCGCCCGCATGACCGGCGAGGTCATGGCGGCCGTGCTCGCGCGGATGTCCGCGGCCGGCCTCGACGCGCTGGTGCTGCGCCCCTCTCCCGACCTGCGGTACGTCGCGGGCCGTGACGTCTCCGGGTTCCTCGTGCTCGTCCCCGGGCTGCCCCCGGGGTTCGCGGCCGACGCCGCCGAGGCCGCGGCGCTGATCCCCGCCTCGGTGTCGCGGGTGGGGGTCGACGCCCAGATGCGAGCGCACGAACTGTTCGTGCTCCGCGTCGACGCCGACCTGGTGCTGGCCTCGGCCGTACTGGACCCGCTGCGCGTCACCAAGCGCCCGGACGAGATCGTCGCGATCGAACGGGCGGCGGCGGCGGCCGACAGCGTCCTCGCCCTGGCACGTGACCTGTCCTGGTTCGGCGCCACGGAGAAGGACATGGCGCGGCGGCTGGCCGCCGAGTCGGGCGCCGAAGGGCACGTCTCGGTCGTGGTGGCCGCCGGCGAGAACACCGCGCGGCCGCGCCACACCCCGGCCGGCCGGGTGATCAACCCGGGCGACGCCGTGTCGATCCGGGTCACGGCCGAGTCCGACGGGTACCACGCGCACGCCAGCCGGGGGTTCGTCGTGGCCGAGCCGCCCGAGGACTTCGACGCGGTCTACGCGGTCCTGCTGTCCGCGCGGAAGGCGGCGGCCGAGACCGTACGGCCCGGCGTGACGGCCGCGGAGGTCGACGCGGCGGCCTGGAGCGTGCTCGACGAGAGCGGGTATGGCGCCTACGTCACGCGCGGGACGGGTCACGGGGTCGGGCTGGACCGGCGCGAGGCGCCGTGGCTCACCGCCGCGGACCGCACCGTACTGGCACCCGGCATGACCATGACGATCGAACCGGGGATCCACGTGCCCGATCTTTACGGGGCCCGGGTCGGAGATGTGGTGGAATGCACTGAAACCGGGATCCGGACGATGAACCAGGTGCCCCGAGCACTGCATGTCCTTGATCCATAGTTTCAACCATCTTGCCCTTCCGCTGCCCTGACCTCGAATGATCCGGTTTTAGGGTGATCATGAGGCGGACAGGGGGGCGCGGTGAGGCTCTGGCGCGACTGGTCCGTACGGACTCGGCTGACGTGGGTCGCCAGTGTCGTGATGGCCTTGGCGTGCGCGGGCGTGAGCGTGCTCGTCTTCCTGGGCGTGCACGACCTGGCGATGAGCGAGAAACGGCAGGAGATCGTCCTGGTCGATCTCCACGTCGGCCGCCTGATCAGGCTGGGCAGGCTTCCCCGGATCCTGCCCCCGAAGCGGGTCGACGCCGTCCAGGTGGTGGACGACAAGGGCCAGATCGTCTCGTCCACCAGCCAGCTCGCCGGCAAGCCGCTGATGGCCGACATCGCCCCCGCGGACGAGCAGGGTGAGGCCCACGGGGTCACCTGCTGGGTGCCCGGACACGAGGGCACCTGCATGAACGTGGTCGTCACGCGGTACTACCGGCCCGAAGGCGACTGGCTCATCTACGGCGCCGATCCCGTGGTCCCGTGGCACGTCAACTCCGCGCTGGTCGCGCTCCTCGGCCTCGGCTCCCTGCTCGTGGTGGCGGCCACCGCGCTCGGCACGTACCGCATCGTCGGCAGGGCCCTCGCCCCCGTGGACAGCGTGTGCAAGGAGCTGACCGAGATCACCGCGTCGGACCTCAGCCGCCGGGTGCCGCTGTCCCTGCACCGCGACGAGATCCGGAACCTGGCGGAGATCGTCAACGAGACATTGGACCGGTTGCAGCAGGCGGTGGAGCGGCAGCGGCGCTTCGCCTCCGACGCCGGCCACGACCTGCGCAGCCCCATCACCGCGATGCGCGCGCAGGTGGAGGACGCGCTGATGCACCCGGACGACACCGACTGGGTCAAGACCTCGGAGTCCCTGCTCGTGAGCCTCGACCGGCTCCAGGCCATCGTCACCGACCTGCTGTTGATCGCGCGGCTCGACTCCGGCGAGAAGGTCGCCCGCGACTACGTCAACGTCGCCGAACTGGTCCGCGCCGAGGTAGGCCGCCGCTTCCGGCGCAAGCGCAACGTACTCGACCTCCAGCCAGGCGTGGTCGTCATCGGCGACCGGCTCCAGCTCGTACGGCTGCTCACCAACCTGCTGGACAACGCCGAACGGCACGCCGTCTCCACCGTGACCGTCTCGGTGCGCCGCGAATCCCGTGAGGCCGTGCTGGAGGTCATCGACGACGGCCAGGGGATCAGGCCCGAGCAGCGGGAGGTCGTGTTCCAGCGCTTCACCCGGCTGGCGGCGGGCCGCGAGAAGGACAAACAGGGCACCGGGCTGGGCCTGGCGATCGCCAGGGACATCGCCGAGCAGCACGGCGGGACGCTGACCATCGAGGACTCCCCCAAGGGCGCCCGCTTCGTCCTCCGGATCCCGCTCCTCGCCGCTCGCACCCCCGCCTGATGGGAACGCCCCGCGCGCACGTGGAGGGGTCGGACCCCCGCCGGTGGAAGGCGCTGACCGTCTGCCTGGTCGCCGGATTTATGACGTTGCTTGATGTCAGCATCGTCAACGTGGCCCTGCCCTCCATCCGCGTGGGCCTGCACGCCCCGCCGAGCGACCTGCAGTGGGTGGTGTCGGGGTACGCGCTCGCCTTCGGGCTGGTGCTCGTCCCCGCCGGCCGGTTCGGCGACACCCACGGGCGGCGGAGCGCGTTCGTCTTCGGCGTCGTCCTGTTCACCCTCGCCAGCATGGTCGCCGGGGCCGCCCAGGGGTCGACCTGGCTGGTCATCGCGCGCGTCGTCCAAGGGGCCGCGGGCGGGGTGATCAACCCGCAGGTCAGCGGCCTGATCCAGCAGCTCTTCCGCGGGGCGGAGCGAGGACGGGCGTTCGGGCTGCTCGGCGCCACGATCGGCGTCTCCACCGCGATCGGCCCCCTGCTCGGCGGCCTGCTCATCCAGTTCGGCGGGCAGCAGGAGGGGTGGCGCTACGTCTTCTACGTCAACATCCCGATCGGCGTCCTGGCCATCGTCCTCGCCTACCGCTACATCCCCGGCGGCGGGGCGAGGAGGCTGCGGGAGGACATGGATCCCGTGGGGGTCGCGCTGCTGGCCGGGGGCATCTTCCTGGTGCTGCTCCCCCTCGTTGAGGGGCAGCGGTGGCACGGCCCCGCCAGATGGCTGCTGGTCCCGGCGGGACTGATCGTGCTCGCCGGGTACACGGCCTGGGAGCGGTGGTACGGGCGGCGGCACCAGCCGATGGTCGACCTCTCGCTGTTCCAGAGACGCTCGTACGCCCTCGGCGCCCTGCTCGGACTGCTCTACTTCGGCGGATTCACCGCGATCTTCTTCATCCTCACCCAGTACCTCCAGGAGGGCCTGCACTACACGGCCCTGCACGCGGGGCTGGCGAGCACGGCGTTCGCGCTCGGAGCGGCCCCGAGCGCGGCGCTGGGCGGGCGGATCGTCACCCGGATCGGCCGCCGGCTGGTCGCGCTCGGGCTGGTGCTGATCACGGTGGGGCTGACCGCCCTGGACCTCATCGTGCGGGTGATGCCCACACCCAGGGTGGGCTGGGCGATGGCGCTGCCGCTGTTCGTCGCGGGCATCGGCAGCGGCCTGGTCGTCTCACCGAACCAGACGCTGACCCTGTCGGAGGTGCCCGTGGCCAAGGCCGGCACCGCGGGCGGCGTCCTCCAGACGGGGCAGCGGATCGGCGCCTCCATCGGCATCGCGGCGGTGGGCTCGGCGTTCTTCTCCCAGGTGGCCTCGACGCACGGCGACTACGCGCCGGCCTTCCGCCACGCGCTGCTGGTCAACATCGCGTTCATCCTGGCCGCCTTCCTGGTGGCCCTCGTCGACGTCCTCGCCGAACGGCGGACCCGCACCTTGGCACCGGCCCGCACACCACCCTGACCCCGCCCAGCTCCGCGGTGCTTACGGGCCCTCAGCCCGTGTGTCGGTGGAACTGCTGGTGGGCCCTCAGCTCGTGTGTCGGTGGAACTGCGGGTGGGAACCTCAGCTCGTGTGCTGGTGGGACCTCAGCTCGTCGAGCATGCCGTGCAGGTGGGCCGCGGCGACCTCGATGTCGCCGTAGTCGAGCCGGGCCGCCCGGACCTCGGCCGCGATGACGCCGCACCGATGCACCTTCTCGAAGTCCCCGTAGGGGAACTTGTACCGGGACTTGGTCTCCTCACCGGCCTCGTCGTCCTCGGCGAGATGCCACTTGGCGTACTCCGCGAACCCGTGCTCCTCGATGAAGTCGTTCTCCTGCCGGGTCGACGGCTGGTGCTCGCTCCAGTCGTCCATCTCGTCCAGGACGTCATGCCCCTCGTCGATCAGCCTCTTCGCGAACTCGAACGACCGTTTGCTCAGCTTCACAGTCATGATGTTCTCCAACGTGTACGAACCCCGCCGCCGCAACGGCCCGGGCATACGGCTTCCACGCCTGGCACTTTCATGCTATTACCTGCGAAATCACGCTAAGGATCGCCTCATACCCTTGCGTCGCCCTGGTGCCCACCGCTTGTGGCAGGGCATGGGCCGGGTAGGTAGAACGTGTTCACCTGGACGGGGCCCTTCGTCGTGCTGAACGCGCGCGGCACTAGACGAGATCGGCCGCGTATGATCCCGGGGTTTGTACCGCAGCTCCATTCAGACGCTCTCGCTGGCTGATCAGCAGAAGGCTCCGCGAGATCACGGAGTCGGAATGCTCCACCGTGCCGGCGGGACTGAAAGTGAGGAAATCCTCCAGGCGAAGCGCGGAGGCGTTGTCGCTTGCCAGCCTGATGGGACCACCCAGTTGCCACGAGGAAGGGACCACCTGGTCGTGTAGTCGATCATAATGATCTCCCTCAGTTCGTCC
>NZ_JBICTU010000052.1:0-36680 GCF_043197795.1 Sphaerisporangium sp. NPDC049003 | reverse complement strand
GACTCAAGATCGGTCCAGCGGTTGGAAGTACTCACTCACTCGCGGCTACCAGGCACCGAGTCTGCCCGATCAGCCGACCCGGTAGCTTCCATTAGGCGGTCGGCTGCGCGGTGGGCTGGTCTCCGGGCTGCCCGGGTCGGCCGGTGGGAAGGAGCGGGCGGCACTTCTCCAGGGCCTTGGCGATGGCGGGGTCGCTCGTCTTCAGCTGCCGCATGCCGCTGTTCTCCGGGAGTTCGGCTCCGTTGTCCTTCATGCACGAGCGGAACGCCTGGAGGGCGGAGTCGTCCATGCCGCCCCTCGGGCCGCGCCCCTGCCCGTAGCCGCCCTGCGGCATCAGCGAGCGGCACGCCTCGAAGGCCTTCCGCATCTCAGGTGACATGGTGCCAAAGCCCCCCGGTCGTCCGCTCGGCCGAGCTGACGGGGTACCACTTGGCCGAGCCGTGGGTGCCGCACCAGGGCGGCCAGTTGGCATTTCCACACCGTTCTTGCGCATGCACTCGGTGAAAGCCGCACGCTGGTCACCGGACCCACTGGGCGAAGCCTGGGCACCGGCCTTGGCGGTGGAATCTCCGCCGCACCCGGAGGTCAGCAGGACGGCGGCCACAGCGGCGACGCCGAGAACACGGGGCAACGCGATCACAGGGTGGACTCCATCGGGGAACCGAGGGACTTTGGCGATATCCATGACAAGCCTCCAAACTCAGCGCCAGATGCGACGAAGCTGAAATTCACCTGTCAAACATCAGCCGTCAGGCGTCAGGCGTCAGGCGTCAGGCGTCGGACGGGATGGTGACGCGGAAGGTCGCTCCCTGGCCGGGTTCGCTGTCCACGGTGATCACGCCCCCGTGGGCCTGCACCAGGGCGGCGGCGATCGACAGGCCGAGGCCGGTGCCCCCCGCGCCGCTCCGCGTGCGTGAGGGGTCGGCCCGGTAGAAGCGCTCGAAGACGCGCTCGACCTCGGTGGCAGGCAGCCCCGGGCCCTCGTCCGCCACCTCGACGACCACGTTCCCCTCGACGTCCCCGACGCCCACCCGGAATGCCGTACCCGCCGGGGTGTGCCGCAGGACGTTGCCCACCAGGTTGGCGATCACCTGGTGGAGCCTGGCCTCGTCGCCCCTCACGATCACCGGGTCCTCGGAGTCGTCCAGCCGCACCAGGTCGATCTCGCGGTCCGGGGCGAGCGTCTGCGCGTCCAGTACGGCTCCGGCGGCCAGGCTGAGGACGTCGACCGGCCGGCGTTCGAGGGGGCGCTGCTGGTCAAGCCGGGCGAGCAGCAGCAGGTCGTCGACAAGGATGCCCATGCGGGTGGCCTCGTCCTCGATCCTCCGCAGGAGCCGGGCCGCCTCATCGAGGTCGGGGACCTCGTGGCGGTAGAGCTCGGCGAACCCCCTGATGGAGGTGAGCGGCGTCCGCAGTTCGTGGGACGCGTCGGCGACGAACCTGCGCATCCGGTCCTCGGAGCGGCGCGCCTGGAAGGCGGACTTGCGCGCCGCGATCTCCGAGGCCTCGCGGTCCCTGAACGCGGCCTCGATCTGCGCGAGCATGCCGTTGATCGCCCTTCCGAGCCGGCCCATCTCGGTACGGCGGTGCCGCAGCGGCACCCGGCGCGACAGGTCGCCACCGGCGATGGCGCCGGCCGTCCGTTCGATCTCGACGAGGGGGCGAAGGCTCCGCCGTACGAGCCAGTGGCAGGCGAAGCCCAGCAGGACCAGCACGCCGCCGCCCACGCTCGCGACGATGACCGCGAGCCGGGTGACGGTGGCGTCGATGTCGTCCATCCGGACCGCGATCACGCGGATGCGGGTGCCGTCGGCCACGGCGATCATCCGCCAGCTCATGCCGGACTCCGATCCCACGGTGAACGGGTGGGGCGTCGCGCCTCGCACCTTGTCCAGCGTGAGAGGGGGGAGCTTGGGCGGGTCGACGCCCGGGTTCTCCTGGAGCGTACGCTCGACGGTGCCGTCGGATCCGAGCATGGCCATGTAGAACAGCCCGAACTGCCGCTGAGGCCGGGGTATGTCCAGCGACTTCAGCGCGGGAGGGATGTAGATGTCACGCCGCGGGCGGCTCGCCAGTTCCAGCTGCTTGTCGACCCGGTCGACGAGGTAGCCGCGGAGCAGCTGTACGGCGAACCCGCCGGTCAGGGCGATCGCGAGCGTGACCAGGAGCAGCGTTCCCACGACCAGGCGCAGCCACAGGGGTGACCGGGCCAGGCGCCGCTTCAGCTCCCGGACGGGCCTGGGTCTCATCACCGGCTCATCGCCGGGTCGCCGGGTCGCCGGGTCGCCGGGTCGCCGGGTCGCCGGGTCGCCGGGTAGATCATTGCCGTGGTGCGCGTAGTACGTAGCCCACCCCCCGGAGCGTGTGGATGAGCCGGGGTTCCACGGTGTCGACCTTGCGCCGCAGGTACGAGACGTACGACTCGACCACGTTCCTGTCGCCGCCGAAGTCGTAGTTCCAGACGTGGTCGAGGATCTGCGCCTTCGACAGCACCCTGCCGGTGTTGACCATGAAGTAGTGCAGCAGCTTGTACTCGGTGGGCGACAGCTTCACCCGCTCGCCCGCGCGCCAGACCTGGTGGCCCTCCTCGTCCAGTTCCAGGTCCGCCACCTGGAGCCGCGACGGCAGGTTGAGGTCCGCCCGGGTACGGCGGAGCACGGCCCGGATCCTCGCGAGCACCTCCTCCAGGCTGAACGGCTTGGTCACGTAGTCGTCGCCCAGGCCGAGCCCGGTGAGCTTGTGTTCGGTCTCGTCGCGGGCGGTGAGGAACAGCACCGGAGTGCGCCTCCCTGCCGAACGGAGCCGGTTCGCCACCGTGAAGCCGTCCATGTCGGGCAGCATCACGTCGAGCACGACCAGGTCGGGCCGTACCCGCTCGGCCACCTGCACCGCCTCGCGCCCGTCCGCCGCAGTCAGGACGTCGAAACCGGCGTACCGGAGAGTGGCCGACAGCAACTCGCGGATGTTCGGCTCGTCGTCGACGACAAGTAGTTTCGCCTCACCCTGCACAACATGTCTCCGCTCGCCGTACCGCCTGGCCCCGTGGTTCCTCCGGCTCCGGCTCTCTCCGGGACATCAGCCACCGCCTCCGCCCCTGCCGCCGAACGCGCCCGTGGCGCCACCCTGGTTCACCGAGGTGGCGCTGACGGTGCCGTCGCCGCCCCGCTCGCCCTGGACGATCACCGTGCTGCCGGGCTTCAGGTCCTTGACCTTGCCTTCCTTGGTGACCTGGACCTTGGTGTCGCCCGAGGTCCTGACGGTGACGATCCCCCCGTCCGGGGTCTGCAGGTAGATCTTGCCGCCGTCCACGAGCTTGATCGTGCCGACGGTCACGTTGCCGAACGCGCCCTGTCCCTGGCCGCCGCCCGCGCCCTGGCCGCCTTGGCCGCCCTGGCCGGAGCCCTGTCCGCCTTGGCCGAGGTAACCGGTCCTGGCCCCGCCCGTGCGCTGCTGCCCGCCGTTGCCGCTGAGGAGCGCCTGCACGGCGGCCTGCCGGCCGCCCGTGGCGGAGCCCCACGCCTTCTGCGCCTGGATCCCCGCGAGCATGCCCGCCACGAGCAGTACCCCCGCGCCGAGAACCAGGGTGAGGGTGGACATCCGGCGCCCCTCGGGCCGCACGGCGAGCTCGGCGTCGAGGTCGCCCTCGAACGGCGAGTCCTCCAGCAGCTCCTGCGCCGTCACGGGCTCGTCCGCCGCGTACGACTTGCGCCTGCTCGTACTCATCATTACTCCTTGGTGCGGTAGCCGTATGTCACTCGTGCCGCAGTGCCTCGATGGGGCGCAGCTTCGCGGCCCGGTTCGCCGGATAGCTGCCGAAGAACAGCCCGATCGCGACCGAGACGCCGAGGGCGAGCACGATCGAGGTGGGCACGATGACCGGTTGGACACCGGCGATCGTGAACCTGCTGCCGATCACTCCGATGGCCACGCCCAGCAGGCCGCCGACCAGGCTGAGCATCGTGGCCTCGGCGAGGAACTGGCCGAGGATGGCGCCCCGGGGGGCTCCGATGGCCTTGCGGATGCCGATCTCCCGCGTCCGCTCGGTGACGGTCACGAGCATGATGTTGGTGATGCCGATGCCGCCGACGAGCAGGCTGATCGCGGCGACGGCGCCGAGCAGCACCGTGAAGGTGCCGACCGCCGCGCTGACCGTCTCCTGGAGGGCGGCCTGGTTGAGTATCCGGTAGTCGGCCGTGGCGGTGCCGGTGATGCCGTGGCGCTGGTCGAGGATCTCGGTGATCTCCGACTGGGCCGCGTCCACCGCCGTCGCGCTCTTGGCCTGCACCACGATCTGCCCGAGTGAGCCGAACCCGGTCAGGCTCTGCTGCACGGCGGGCAGCGGCGCGATCGCGACGTCGTCGGCGTCCTGGAAGCCGGACGAGCCCGCCTCCTTCAGCACGCCGACCACGGTGAACGGCACACCCGTGATGTTGATCTGCTTGCCGAGCGGGTCGACGGTCCCGAACAGGTCGTCCGCCACCGTCTGGCCGATCACGACGATCTTCCTGGCGGCGAGCACGTCGTCGTTGACGAAGTACGAGCCCTTGGCCACCGGCTTGTTCGACGCCTCGAAGTAGCTGGGGTAGGTCCCCACGAGCTGCGAGATGGCGTGGCTCGCCCCCTCGTACGTCGCCGTCTGCGAGGAGGCGGTGACCACCGGGGACACGCTCTTCACCGAGGGCGCCCCGGTCGGGTCGGCCATGGCGCGGGCGTCGTCGAGGGTCAACTGCTTGGCCTGGGTACGCGGGCCGGTGCCGCCCTGCTGCTGCTGGGCTCCGCCACCACCGCCGAACCCTCCGCCGCCGCCACCGCGCCCGCCACCGCCACCGCCTGTGAAGGACTGCATCACGGTCAGCGTGTTGGATCCGAGGCGCTGGATGTTCTGCTGGATCGACTGCGACGTGCCCTCACCCACCGCTACCAGCAGGATCACCGCCGCCACGCCGATCAGGATGCCCAGCGTGGTGAGGGCGCTGCGCATCTTGTTGGCCGTCAGGCCGCGTACGGCGAAGCGCAGGACCTCCAAGGCGTTCATCGATCGCTCACCGCTCCTCGCCGAGGCGTTCCGTGCCCGGCTGTTGATGGGGCCACCTGTTCATGGGGTCACGCTCGGCTTCACGGGGTCACCCTCGGCAGCCTCGGCGGGGGGCCGTCCACGGGTGCCTGGCGGCGGTCTTCGACGATCAGGCCGTCGACCAGGCGGACGATCCGCTTCGCGTGGCTCGCGACGTCGTCCTCGTGGGTGATCAGGACGATCGTCCGCCCGGCGGCGTTCAGCCGGTCGAGGATCCGCAGCACGTCGGCCGTGGACTTGGTGTCGAGGTTGCCGGTCGGCTCGTCGGCCAGGAGCAACGACGGCGCGGTGACCAGCGCGCGGGCGACGGCGACCCGCTGCTGCTGACCGCCCGAGAGCTCGTTCGGATCGTGGCTGGTCCGGTCTGCGAGCCCCACCTGGTCAAGCGCGGCGAGCGCCCGCCGGCGGCGCGTTCCCGCGCCCACCCCTCCGTACGCCAGCGGCAGCTCGACGTTCGCCAGTGCGCTCATGCGCGGGATCAGGTTGAACGACTGGAACACGAAGCCGATCTTCCTGTTGCGCAGGACGGCCAGTTGACGGTCGTCGAGCGATCCCACGTCTGTGCCGTCCACCAGGTAGCTGCCGGTGCTCGGCACGTCCAGGCATCCGAGGATGTTCATCAGCGTCGACTTGCCGGAGCCTGAGGCGCCCATGATCGCCAGAAAGTCGCCCCGGTCGACCGTGAGCGAGACGCCGCGCAGCGCGTGCACCGTGGCGTCCCCGGTGCCGTAGATCTTGCTGACCTCGCGCACGTCCAGGACGGGAGCCGGACGGCCGGCGTCCCTCAGCGCGGATCCACCCGCCCCGGGCCGATCGGTCCGGTCTCCGCCGTCCCAGGGGGTCACCGTACGCCCCCGCCGGCGCCGCCGAGGCGGATGCCACCGCCACCCGGGAAGCCCCCACCGGGGAAGCCGCCCTGCAGGTTGCCGCCCGTGCCGGTCGTGGCGCGCACCACCTCGTCACCCTCGTTGAGCCCGGACGTGATCTCGGTGGTCGAGTCGCCCTTGACGCCGATCTCGACCCGCTTGGTGACCTGCTTCCCGTTCTCCAGGACGGTGACCGTGTTCTGGCCGCCGGCGGTCGTGATCGCCGAGGTGGGGACCGTCAGCACGTCGTCGGCCTTGGCGACGACGACCTGGACGCTGGTCGTCTGGCCCAGCCTCACCGTCTTCGGCACGTCGCTCAGCGAGATCGTCGCGGAGTACTGCACCACGTTGTTGCTGGTCTGGGCCACCGGGTCGATCAGCGTGACCTTGCCGGACGCCGTGACCCCGGGCAACGCGTCGAAGGTCACGGTCGCGGGCTGGCCGACCTTCAGCTTGGTCACGTCGGACTCGGTGAAGTCGCCCACGACCTGGAGGCGCTTGGTGTCGGCGATGTCGATGAAGCCGCCGGAGGAACCGGAGCCGGACGAGGCGCCGGACGCCCCGGCCCCGCTGCCGCCGCTGCCGCCGGAGGACCCCGAGCCGCTCGAAGCGCTGGAGCTCGACGCTCCAGACCCCGACGAGGAGCCGCCGACCGTGCCGTTCACGGCGGTGACCGTGCCCGCGAACGGGGCCTTGATCACTGTTCCCGCGACCGTCCGCTTGGCGTCCCGGTAGGAGTTCCTGGCCTGGATGTACTGCGAGTAACCGGAAGCCGTGGTCGTGTCGGCGTCGTCGGCCGCGTCGAGGCTCGCCGCCGCCGCGTCCAGGCTCTCCTGCGCGGCCGTGTCGTCGATCCGGGCCAGGATCTGGCCCTTGGACACCTTGTCACCGGCCTCGACGTAGATCTTCTCGACCGTGCCGCTGGTGCTGAAGCCCAGCGACCTGGTTTTGCCGCTCTCCACAGAGCCGGAGGCCGACACCGACGACAGGACGGTGCCCCGGGTGACACGCGTGGTCAGCGGCGCCACCCCTCCGGACGATCCCCCGTTCAAGGATGCGTAGGCGATGCCCGCACCGCCCAGCAACAGCACCCCGAGGGCACCGTTCACGATCAGCGCTCTGCGCTTCGTCGACAGCTTCACGACCCCTGAGCCTGGCCCACTCCGCTTGGGTGAACCTCCGTCGTCCCTGAAGGTTTCCTGACAACGCGGAGCGGGTTTCGCCCTATATGGCACGACTACCGCCTGAACTGGTCACGTCGTCGTCGTTAGAGCTGTCCCAGTGGGCGCAAATGAACAGCTCGGCGACGACCAGGGCCGCGAGGTCGCCGTTGACGAAGTCCATCTGCGATGGCATGGGTTTTCTCCCATGCTGGGGCCGCCTCGTTACAACAAGGGCCTCGCGGATGGCCTCGACGCAGCGCCTGGTGCCGCGTAGTTCCTAGAACCGGAAGCCGAAGAGCCCACCATCAGGTTGGTCGGTGAGATGGGGTTCGATGATGTACGGGTCGGCGTCGAACCCCATACCTACTGCTTTATTCAGATCGTCAGAGTTCATCGACACTATGTACTGCATCTGCTCCATTTCGGTGACCTCTGCCGCAAGTTGAAGGGCGCGAGCTACCTGGCGCTCATCTACGCCATCGTATAGATGACTATCGTGGACAAGAAAATCGGGACCGCGACCAGCGCGATGCGCTACAACTGCAGCCGTGAGATCGAAGCAGAAGATCACCATATTGTGAATGCCCCTACTGTCGTCATCCTCAATCCGAGGTTCGATCTGCATGCGCTGCCTTCCCGGGTTGAAGGCAAGATAGGGGTTTCGCCCCTCTCCATACAACCGCCGCGCATATATGTTGAAGAGGGCGTTCGCCTCTCGCGTTATTGAGTCTCGATCTTCAAGGTCAGTCACCATTTCTTGTTCGAGCTCAAGTCGCTTTGCTTCGATCTCTCGGCGACTGGCTTCAAGAGCTTGCGCGGCTTGAAATCGGTGGCGAAGGGACTCGAGGTGCGCCTGTTCGCGCGCCAGGGCGTATTGGAGTGAAGTGAGAGCATCAAGCGCGCCACCAGAGTTCAGTGTGCGCAACAAGATTGCTTGCCTCTCGCCCAACTGCTCGCGCTCACGGGATCGCCGATCCAGAAGCTGTCGGATTCGAGAGATTTCCTCGTGAAGTTGGCGCTCCCGGTTGCGTACTACCGTCTGATGGAAAACACGCACATCATCAAAGCGGCGGCGCACTTCCCGCCCGAGAATGAGATTCAATTGCTTATAGGCGGACTCTAGATAGCGATCGTCCGGCTCAGCAACCTCGTTCACGGACTGCTCCATGTCCTGCAGGTTTCGCCGGTCGACGGCTTCAGCGGCTCGAAGCACACGAACTCGTCGATCAATCTCATCGGCTTCGCGGCGCATATTCTCGTACTCGGGTACGACTTGAAAGCCGACGATCTGTCGCTCGAGTTCGCCCACCCTCTGCTCTATAGCGCCAATTTCGCCGCGAAGCTCCGCAGACCGACCTACGATCCTTCCCCACACTGGATCTTTCGCGGCTTCAACCAGCTTCTTCCTGGTGGACTCCTGATTCGCTAGCAATCGGTATTGAGCTGCTAGTCCAACGTCCAGCCCAAAGAGGTAGGACAAGTTGACCATTGCATCGTGGGGTGACTGCTGCGCGAACGACTTGGTCGGGTCAAGGAAACCACCAGCATTTACTCGACGCATTGCGAAGGATAGTAGTGTTCGGCCACTAACCTCCGGACCGCCACCGGCGACGTTGTAGAGATCACGCTCGATTGCCCATTGCCAATCCTTTATCGCAACCTCAGGAGCCTGCTCAAATAGGGCCGCATTGGCCTTTCTGGTGATATCCGAGTTCAGTGTCACCTTGCTCGCCCGGGCTCCCGAACGTCTTACTGTGAGCGGTTCCAATTGGCGAGGCCAGTCAAGTTTCAGCTCGAATGTGTGCTTGCGAAGTTTTTCATGTGCCCACAGAGCCTTGGTTTCATTCCGAGCGCCCAGCAGGAAGTGGAGTAGCTCCACCGTACTTGATTTGCCAGCACCGTTTCTGCTGTCGGTATCGGTGGAAGCGCCGGCGCGTTCGGCAACGAGGAGGTTTAGACCCGGCCCAAAGCGGATCGTCCGGAACCTATCGTCGTCCGAGTCCAGGCTATGCAGCATCGTCACGCGCCAGGAAGACCAAAACGTCGCGATCAAGCTCAACCAAACCAAGTGCGTACAGCAGATCGAGAGCAAGGGCGAACCACCCGAACGTCAGAGGCGCACGATGGTGGTTCTCCTCGCGCCACGACAGGAGCCGACGCCAAGCCTGATTAATGGTTACCGGCTGCTGCTCCGTGGCCAGCACGATCTGGGCCCCCACGGCGAGCAGCGCACGCTGAGGGGCAACTCCCTTGGTCGGCACGATCATGTGGCCACTCCCATCCCGGTCGCAGGGACCCAGCCCGCGGGCGGCACCTTGAAGATCTCACATTCGCCGAAGAAGTACATCAGGACAACGAGCGCGTTCAGTTCCATGGGGGATCGTTGCTTGGCGTTGCCAAGGATGTGCTGCTCAAGCTGCCAGAGGATCGTGCCCGAGTCGTCGCTGGTTCGGGCGATCATTTCGTAGTGTCGGCGAAAACCAGCCGCGACTTCATCACGTTCGTTGGGATCGAGACGACCTCGGTAGTAGTCCTCCACGTGGTTGACGTACGGCAACGCGAGCTTCATGCGATGGCGATCATCCCAGGGGAACGCATTGTACTCCATCTTAGTGAGTGGAGGCTGCGGTATGGCAGGTAGATCATCGAAGGGGCGCCGGTACTCGGCTAGGTGATCCAACAGAGGTATGAGCTGTTCGAGTACGACTCCGACGGACACAGGCTCCGCAGGGAAGGGGCCCAGAAAGTCCTCGATCTGCCACTTCTCCATCTGACATAACTCGGTGTAGAAGTGAGGCCGGCCAAAGTTCTCGAAAACCAGCTGCGGGTGATCGTTTCGAGCAGCCGCGAGAAGAGAGGCCACCTCAGGATGGAGCCCCCTGCGGTCGTTGTGCACGAACACAAAAGTGCCGAACTCGCCCCCGCGCTTCTGAATGGCCTTGTCAAGATCATCTTGGAATTTGCTTGCAATCTTGGACGAAACGATGGTTTGAGGGGCATAGCAGGCATATAGCTTGTTACTGCAAAGTAGGAGCCCATCCGCCCCTTGGTCGCCAAGGCTGCCGGCAGTTCGGACGCTGAGGAACCCCGGGTTCCGAACGCACATGACCTCGTGGAAAAACTCCTCGAATCCCTCACCATGAAGCTCGTCGAGCTTCCCGTTGAGCATGAACCGAATCGAGGCTCGCTCCCAGATCTCCACGCACTCCTCCATCGGTCTACCCAGCGCGGTCCCCGTGTGCGGAGGGGCACGATTGGCGTGAAGAGAATAGTGCGATTCCGTTTAGAACGTGGCCAGATTCTGATCGTTGAGACTCTGGACGGCGGGATCGTCCATCGAGGCAGCCGGCGGCGCGACTCGGTAGGCGCTGAGCAGGTCCCCAGCGGAGTTGAAGGTTTTGAGCGGATTCGTTTTGCGAAAGCAGGTAATGGCTTGGCAAGCATCGGAGGTGCATGCCGCAGCTCAGTGTGGCCCCCGGCCGCCGATTCACAGGAAACTCTCAGGCCGGGCTGAGCTGGGAGTGACGTCGGCTGACCAGGATGGCCCGCATGAGATCGAGCACTCCGCCGGCCGCCGTACGAGTTGGAGGACTCGCGCTCGCGGGGATCGTCCTGGTGAGCGCGGGACTGATCTATCTCGGCGGCGGAGACGCCTCCTCGGGGACGCAGATCGAGCTCGCGTCGGCCAAGCGGGGCACGGTCGTGAGCGGCGTCTCCGCCGCGGGGAACACCGTGGACGCCAACATCCGCGACCTGGCCTTCGGCGCCTCCGGCACGGTCGAGAAGGTGTACGTGGCGGTGGGGCAGAAGGTGAAGAAGGGCCAGGTTCTGGCGCGGATCGACGACACGATCGCGCGCGAGGACTACACGGCCGCCAAAGCCTCGCTGGCCGCAGCCCAGGAAACGCTCGACAAACTCGAAGAGGCCCAGACCACCGGAACGGGCTCAACAACCTCCGGCTCAGGCACCGCCGGCGGAACCCGCCCCACAACCCAGCCCTCCACCCGCCTGTCCGGACAGCCGTCCACCGGCCCCTCCGGGCAGCCGTCCACCAGCCCAAGCGGACGGCCGTCCACCGGCCCCTCTGGACCGCCGTCCACCGGTCCATCCAGCCAGCCGTCCTCGCGGCCGCCCACTGGCCCGTCCGCCCAGCCGTCGTGTCCGCCCACGGCCTCCGGCAGCCCAAGGCCCTCGTCCTCGGGGAGCCCCGGCGCAACGCCCACGCCCACGGCACCTGAGCCGTCGGTCGGCTTCATCATCACGCCGCATGCGGTCGTGCTGGCGGCGGCGGAGGTCTCCATCACCGGTGACCGGCCACCGGCCATCGCCGACCCCGCGTCAGCGCAGCCCGAGGCCCCGGCCACCTCGCCCACCCCCACCCCGACCCCGAGCCCCACTCCCACTCCGACTCCGACTCCATCTCCGACCCCCACCGCGTCGAAGACGCCGGCCAGGAAACCCACACGGGCTTCCACCTCCGGGCACAGCGCGACCCCCAAGCCCTCTCACACCCCCACCGCCTCCCCCACATCAACCCCCAAACCCACCCACACCACCTCCCGGACCTCGACCGCGAAGCCCACTCCCACCGCCTCCCGTACCCCGGCTCCGAGACCCACCCGCGCCCCCACGCCGACCGCCTCCAGCGCGCCCACCGCCTCGCCCTCCCGTACGCCCACCGCCTCGCCGTCGGGTGCGCACCCGAGCCACCCAGCGCCGCGGCCGTCTCGGACTCCCGTCGTCGTCGTGCCGCCACCGGGCGGGCCGAGCGACGCCCCCGGACACAGTGGCCAACCCAGCCCGAGCGGGACCCC
The DNA here is from genome assembly GCF_043197795.1 of Sphaerisporangium sp. NPDC049003. Lineage (NCBI taxonomy): Bacteria > Bacillati > Actinomycetota > Actinomycetes > Streptosporangiales > Streptosporangiaceae > Sphaerisporangium > Sphaerisporangium sp. NPDC049003. The sequence goes on along the minus strand of NZ_JBICTU010000052.1, from coordinate 24,763 downwards.
CACCGCCAAGCCGTCCCCCAGTTGCCGGACCCCCGACGGGCACGACGACGTGACCCCGAGCGGCAAGCCCACCCAGGGGCAGCCCCAGGGCAGGTCAGGCCAGGGCGGACAGGGAGGCAGGAGCGGTCAAGGTCAAGGCATGGGCCAAGGTCGGAGCCAGGGCCAGGGCCAGGGTCAAGGGGGCCAGGCGATCACCACGGTGGCCCAGGCCGAGGCGAACATCAGCAAGGCCAGGACCACGCTCCAGAACGCCAAGGACGCGCTGGCCGGAGTGAAGATCAAGGCCCCTGCCAAGGGCACGATCCTCACCATCGCGGGCACGGTCGGCACGGCGGCGAACGCCGGATCAGCGTTCGTGACCCTCGGCAACCTGGACGAACTGCAGGTCAAGGCCATGTTCTCCCAGACCGACGTCGGCCGGCTCAAGATAGGCCAATCGGCCGCGGTGTCCCTGGCGACCCGGGCAGGCAAGACGTACGACGGCGAGGTCACCCACATCGACGTGACGGCCACCAGCAGCGAGCAGCTCGTGCAGTACGGAGTCATGATCGCCTTCGACCGCCGGCCGGCCGGCCTCATGCTGGGGCAGTCGGCGACCGTCCAGGTCACGCTTGACGAGGCCGAGGACGCCGTCTACGTGCCGGTGCAGGCCGTACGGACCAGGGCGGACGGCGTGGCGACCGTGCTCGCCCGCAACGGAGGGCAGAGCGTCGAGCGGACGGTGGAGGTGGGAGTGCGCGGCGACCGGTACGTCGAGATCCGCTCCGGCCTCTCCGAGGGAGACCAGATCCAGCTCCCCACCAGCGCCACCTCCGGCGGCTTCCCCGACGGAACCTTCCCCGACCTCCACCCCACCCCGGGTCCTTCTTGAAGAGATAGGCCGGATTGACTGTTTGAACGGTACGGCTTCAGCTCTGATCGCGTCATACCGGCGGATCAGTTCGGCGATCAGCATGCTCACCACAGGCGAGTCACACTTGCACCAGTTGATCACAAGGGGGCATTTATTACTGTCGCATCTGCCCCAGATTTTCGAGCTCGCAGTTCCTGAGAGCGGCGCAGAATGCGTTCCATCCGGTGGGAGTGAACGTCAGGACCGGTCCCTGGGGGTCCTTGGAATCGCGCACTAAGTACAACGTCTCACCCTCCGCCTTGTTTGCTGTGAGGCTCATGTCGTCCGACACCGCGATTTCGACGCAGTCGCCACCATTGTTGCTGTAACTACTTTTACGCCATTGAACGCGGAGTCGGGGCTGGTCGTCCACCCGGCGCCTCCCTGAGGAGTTGGTCATGAAAGATCTCTGGCAGCCTGCGCGATGAGGGCGCGTGAGTCGACGGGATCGAGTGCCTTGGCGCGCAGATGGTCGAACACCTGGTTGTACCGATCAACCTGTGCCCGTTCTTCGAGGTACAAGGCACCAGTTTGACTCTCTAGATACACGACGTCCAGATCGGCCGACTCCGGGAAACCGACGATAACGAAGGGTCCGTCCATCGCTGGGTGCATGCCCACAGAGAACGGCAGCACCTGGACCGTCACCTTCGGATGTGTCATGCGTTCCAGGATGTGGTCCAGCTGTGCCCTCATGGTGGCCGGGGATCCGGCAGGGCGTCGCAGAGCGGCCTCGTTCATGATGGTCCAGTAGTTGGGCGCGTCGGCGGCGTCGAGGCGAGCTTGACGTGACTTACGCACCTCGATCTTGCGCTCCATCTCCTCATCGCTGCTCGCGGCGGGCGATATCTGCATGAATGCGCGGTAGTAATCCGGCGTCTGCAACAACCCGTGCACGAGTTCCGGTTGGTAGGTACGCAGGGTGCTCGCTTCGGCTTCGAGACCGACGTAGATCTCGAACCACCCGGGGATCACGTCGCCGTAGGAATGCCACCAGCCCCGCTGTCTGGCGTCGCGAGCGAGTTGGAGCAACATGTCTCGCTCCTGATGACGGTCCAGGGCGCTCAGACCGTACAAGTCGAGCATGGCCCTCACATCAGGGACCCGGATAGGGATGATGCCGCGCTCGATCTTGATCTGCTTACTCTCTGACCAGTCGAGCTGTCGAGCAACCTCTACCTGGGAAAGACCGGCTTCCAACCTGAGGCGCCGTAGTTCTTGTACGAGCCTCCGCTGGCGCACCGTAGGACTTAGGACAGCCATCGAGTCTCCTTCAGTCTTTGCTGGAGTCACAGCCTGCTTTCCACCTGGAAGACACTTGTCCAGGACTTCTTCCAGGTGCATGGTTAACACATAGCGTCTATCCAGGTGCAGAGTGTAGTCGGATGGAGTCGTGAGAGGTCCGCCTTTCGCGACCACTGCAGCCGTCTCGACGCCGAATGGGTGGGGTGCCACGTGGGACAGCGCAGGAGCGGCGATCTCACACTGCCCCACGTAGATGGCGCCCGCCACGCGCACGGAGCGGACCCCTCGAACCGCGCATCGGAGGTGCGACCGGTGTTCAAGGCTAGTAGGCCCATAAAAGTCATCCGGGTGCGTTGGCAGGCTGAGCAGCCGCCGATGCCGCTGGGGTGTCGGTGGTGTGGGCATCCGCCATACGCTCATGACGCCGAGAGCCTGCCGCACCGGCAGCACCACGAGTGGGAACAGCCCACCCCTGCGCAGGTCAACGCCCGGATGAGCACACAGCGGCGCCTGGGCTTGGACGGCCGGTTGCCGACAGCGATGCCGGTGCGCCCGTTGCCAAGGCCCGAGCTCTACCACATCTCGTCGGAGTTCCCCCTGGTGTCGGCTGGCCAGCACCGGCTCACGATCGAGTCTGCCATCGCGACTGCCGTGCCGTACCGACGTGGCCGTCCCCCAGGCACGCGGGTCCCGTCCGGTGGGCGCGAGCCGTACCGGCAAGAGGCGGTGGCATGAGAAGGCGCGATCGTGGAGCAGGGACGGGTGGACGGCACCGGCGAGGAGCGCCTACCGAGCAGGTCACCCAGCGACGATGGGACCCTGCCAGACAGGCCGCCGCCCACCAACTGGACCAGATCGAGCCCGGGTGGTCCGTCTGGTATGGCGTGGGCACTCGACGCTATTACGCCATCGCCACCTGGCAGACACCCGTACCCCTGATCGTGCACGCCCGCGTCGCCGACGAACTGCGCGACCTTATGCGGAAAGCCGAGCAGGCGACACAAACACGGCCCACGTCCACAGCCTACGGGCCAGGCCAGACACCCCGGCTCATGACGGACCGGCCCGGCCAGACACCTCACCCGCCCGTACGCGCCCCACGACCATCCCGAGGAGCCTCGATGCCAGAAATGCCGGACGGTCTTCGTACCGTCTGCTGGGACCTACCCGACGACCTGTCGATGATCGGCAAGACCCGCAACATGGTCAACGACGCCCTCACCGCCTGGCAGCTCGGCGATCTCGCAGATGACGTAGTCCTGGTCGTCAGTGAACTGCTGGCCAACGCGATCAACTACGGCGAGCCCCCGATCAAGCTCTCGGTCTGGGCCTCAACTGAAGAGTTGTGCGTCCGGGTCACCGACCACGGGACCGGACAACCTCGCCACCTCGATCTCGGCATCGAGTCGATTCACGGCCGCGGCCTCACCATCGTCGCCGCTCTCGCCAACGACCACGGCATCATCCCGCTGGCCGACGGCCCCGGCAAGACCGTCTGGGCCCGCTGGCGACACACCACGCAGGACACCGCTAAAGCCCCGCTGGCGGAATCTCGGTAATCAACTCGTGGACCTCCAGTGTCCTGCCTCAGGAGAGCCCAAGAACGCAGGAGCTGCCAGTCGGCGATCTCTAACCCTCATGCCGGCGACGCCAGTACGTCGGGGGACAGGGGCAGGACGACGCGGAAGGTGGCTCCCGCACCCACCGAGGTCTCAACGGTTACGGTGCCGGCGTGCGCGGCGACGAGGCCTGACACGATGGCGAGCCCCAACCCGCTGCCCCCGTGGTTCCCTGAGGTCGCCGGGTTCGCCGAGGCGACGGCGCGGGACCTCGATGGGTCGGCGCGGTAGAAGCGTTCGAAGACGCGTTCCGCCTGGTCGGGCGCGAGCCCCGGACCCTTGTCGATGACTTCGAGGAACGCGGTGGCGCCGCCCGTACCCGCCCGGATCCTGATCGGGGTGCCCACCGGGGTGTGCGTGAGCGCGTTGCTCATCAGGTTGCCGACGATCTGGCGCAGCCGTACCTCGTCGCCGGAGACGATCGGGGCCACGTCACCGGCGACCTCCAGGGCGATGTCACGGTCGCCCGCCAGGATGCGCGCGTCCTGGACGGCGTCGGCCGCGAGGGCGAGCAGGTCGACGGGGCCCATCGTGAGCGGCCGTTGCTGGTCGAGGCGGGCGAGCAGCAGCAGGTCCTCGACCAGGACGCCCATACGGGCCGCGGCGTCCTCCACGCGCCGCATGAGCCTGGCCGGATCGCCCGCGGGGTTCTGCCGGTAGAACTCGGCGAAGCCCCGGATCGAGGTCAGCGGGGTACGCAGCTCGTGCGACGCGTCCGCGACGAACCGCCGCATGCGTTCCTCGGACGTACGGGCCGCCGCCTCGGAGACCTCACGAGCCCGGAAGGCGGTCTCGATCTGGGCGAGCATGCCGTTCAGCGAGGCCGCGAGGCTGCCCACCTCGGTTCGGGGGTCGCGGTCGGGCACGCGCCTGCCGAGGTCGCCCGCGGCGATCGCCGCCGCCGTGTGCTCCATCTCCACCAGCGGCCGGAGGCTCCTGCGCACGATCACCACGCCGAACAGGGCGAGGACCACCATGACGACGCCACCGCCGAGCAGTTCGGTCAGCGCGAGGCGCGCGGTGATCTGGTCGACCGACGACAGGTCGATCGCGATGACGACGCTTCCCACCCCCACCACGGAGACCACGCGGACGCGCCACTCTCCCCCGCCCGTCGCCGCGCGCACCGTCTCCGGCTCCCAGGCGGGCGCCGCGCCCAGGCCGGGCAGCACGGGCCCCGGCCGGTTCTCGGTCTCCAGCCCGGCCAGCGTGGCGACCACCTTCCCGTCGCGGTCGCGGAGCTGGATGAGCCCGTCCGGGGGCACCCGGTTGCCGAGGCCAGGACCGCGTTGCAGGCGCCGGGCGACGTCCTGGGCGAAGGTAGCGAGCTGCTGGTCCACCCGGTCGACGAGGTACCCGCGGAGCACGGACACGCTGCTCACGCCGATGCCCGCGAGCGCGATCGCGACCAGCGCGAGCATCGTGGCGATCAGCTTGATGCGGAGCGGGGTCCGCGCGAACACCGAAGACAAGGCCGGAGTCCGCGCGAACACCGACGACAGGGCCGGAGTCCGCGCGGACACCGGCGACAGGGCCGAGCGCGGGGTCCTGTTCACGGGCGGCACCGGCGCGGCCCCGTTCACGTGGGAGGGGTGCGGAGCACGTAGCCGACGCCCCGCAGGGTGTGGATCAGCCGGGGGCTCGAATTGTCGATCTTCCTGCGCAGGACCGACACGTACGACTCGACGATGCCCGCGTCGCCCCTGAAGTCGTAGTCCCACACGTGGTCGAGGATCTGCGCCTTGGACAGCACCCGTCCGGCGTTCGCCATGAAGTAGCGGAGCAGCTTGAACTCGGTGGGCGACAGCGGGATGACCGTGCCGCGCCGCCACACCTCGTGGCTCTCCTCGTCCAGTTCGATGTCGGCGAAGGTCATGCGGGGCGGCGGCGCCATGGGGTCGCCGGCCGTACGGCGGAGCACGGCCCGGATGCGCGCGATCACCTCTTCGAGGCTGAAGGGCTTGGTCACGTAGTCGTCGCCGCCGAGCGTGAGACCCCTGATCTTGTCCTCGGTGGCGTCCCTCGCCGTGAGGAACACCACCGGCGTGTGGGCGCCACCGCCGCGCAGGCGCCGTACGACGTCGAAGCCGTCCATGTCGGGCAGCATGACGTCCAGGACGATCAGGTCCGGACGGCGGCGCTGGGCGGCCTCGACCGCTTGGGCCCCGCTTCCGGCGGGGGTCACCTCGAACCCGGCGAACCGCAGGCTGGCGGCCAGCAGTTCCAGGATGTTCGGATCGTCCTCGACGACCAGCAGTCGGGCTTCAGGCGAATCGGTCACGCCCCTATAGTGGCCTGATTTCCTTAAGCTGGGATGAAAGAAAGGATGTGCCGGGCGATCGCGAGGCTCGATGTGGCGGCAGGTGAGGGGGCATTGCGCACCAGGATCACCCTGCCGTGAACGTCCACCACGAAGTCGTCGATCATGCTCCCGTCCCGGGCGACGGCCTGGGCCCGCACTCCTCCGGGGGTGCGCACGAGGTCCTGCGCGGTCAGGATGGGCACGTAGCGGCGGGCGGCCCTGAGGAACGACTTCTTGACGAGCGAGCCGTAGACCTCGCCGACGCCGGTCCTCCAGTGCGCGGCGGCCATGCGGCGGGTGCCGGGCCAGGTCAGGATCTCGCGCAGGTCGCGCGGCGACACCTTGCCCCAGGAGTACCCCTCGCGGGCCAGCGCCAGCACGGCGTTGGGCCCGACCAGCACCTCGCCGTCGATGCGCCGGGTCAGGTGTACGCCGAGGAAGGGGTAGCGCGGGTCGGGCACCGGATAGACGAGCCCGCGGACGAGGTCCTTGGCGGACCCGGCCAGCTTGTAGTACTCACCCCGGAAGGGGACGATGCGCACGTCTCCCGCGTGCCCGCTCATCGCGGCGACGGCGTCCGACTGCAACCCGGCGCAGGAGACCAGCCGGTCGAAGGCCAACCGCGCCTTCCCCGCCAGCACCTCGACCCCGCTCGCGGTCTCGCGCAGCGCGCGGACCGGATGCCCCAACCGTACGGACCCGCCGAGCCCGGCGACGTCGAGGGCGAGGCGGCGGGCGACGGCGGGGAAGTCGACGATCGCCGTGTGCGGGGAGTGGACCGCGCCCACCCCGACGGCGTGCGGCTCGATCTCACGAAGCCCGAGGGCGTCCAGCTCGGCGATGCCGGGCACGCCGTTCTCCCTGGCCCGGGCGGCGATGCGCTTCAGGCCGGCGCGCTCGCCCGCCGTCGAGGCGATGACCAGCTTGCCGACCTCTTCGTACGGGATGTGGTGCTCGGCGCAGTATTCGCGCAGGAGCGCGACGCCGTCCCGGCAGAGCCGGGCCTTGAGCGAGCCGGGAGTGTAGTAGATGCCCGCGTGGACGACCCCGCTGTTGTGGCCGGTCTGGTGGGCGGCGACGTGGTCCTCCTTGTCGAGCACGGTAACCGTGGCGCCGCGTGCCGCCAGCTCCCTGGCCACCGCCAGCCCCAGGATGCCCGCCCCGACGACCCCGATTCGCTCACTCACAGGGTGATATCTTCCTCGCTTTCCGCTGGTCGCGCCAGACGGCCTGCTCGGCGGGGGGCGAGGTGCCCCGCCTCGGTGAGCCAGCGCAGCGTGTCGGCCACGCTCTCCTGGACCGGCCGCAGCCGTACGTCCAGGGTCTCCAGGGTCGCGGTGTCGTCGACGGGGACCATCGACACCATGATGTCGGCGGCGTCCCGGGTCAGGGGGTAGTCGATGCCCTTCAGCTTCTTGATCCCATCCAGCATGCTGCCCGCGGCCCTGAGCAGCGGCGCGGGGGCGGGGAAGCGGCGGCACCGCCCGCCCGTGACCTCGTCGCACACGTCGGCGAGCTCCGCCCAGCGCAGGAAGTGGCCGCCGAGCAGGAACCGGCGCGGCCCCCTGCCGGGCTCGGCGCAGCGGGTGAGCACGGTGGCCAGGTCGCGTACGTCGATCAGGGCGACCCCGCCGGAGGTGATCGGCCATCCCTGGGCGAGGCCGCCGCGCAGCCCCTCGACCATCGAGTCCAGCGTCGGCTGGTGCGGGCCGATGACGCCCGACGGGTACACGACCGTGACCGGGTGGCCCTCGTCCTGGAGTGCCCTCGCGTACCGCTCCCCGTCGACCTTCGTCCTGCCGTAGGCCGTCCGGGGGGACGACAGCGGGCTGTCGAGCGTGATGAGGGGGCCGCTCGGCGGGACGAAGACCGCGGTCGTGGAGATGTGGATCACCGGGTCGAGGCAGAGTTCGACGGCCTGGCCGAGGACGTTCCGAAGGCCGGTGACGTTGGTGCCGACCACGTCTCCGCCGTGTCCCGTGACCCCGACCTCGGCGGCGGTGTGCAGCACGGCCTCCCCGTGCCGCAGCCCCTCTCGTACGGCCCGCGCGTCCCGGATGTCGGCCACGTGGGTTTCCGGCGGATCGGTGATGCCAAGACTCGACAGGACTTTCACCGCTTTTTTGGGGTCGCGAACGAGCAGGACGGGTTCATGTCCGGCGGCCCGTAAAGCGGCCACCGCGTGGCAGCCGACGAATCCGGAGGCCCCGGTGACCACAACGCGCATGAACGCAAGCTAGCGCTTGGCAGCCAGCAAGGAAAGGGGCATAACCGATCACATAGACATCGAACAGACATTCGATACACTCCCTGACGTGTACGTTCCGCCTGGGTGGCCATCGGAGGTCCTCCCGCCGGGGAGCCCCGACTGGGAGGCCTCGGCGGTGGCCTGGCTGCTCGACGCCGTGCCGCCCGACTACCGCGCGTACGGCGTGCTCCGGCGCCACCCCCTCGCGCTGGCGCGCATGGCCCGCCACCACGTGAACGCCATGGTCGAGGCGGCGCGCACCGGCTACCGGGGCGCGGCGGTCGACCTCAAGGGACACCTGCCGCCCCACGCCGTCGAGGCCGTACTGGAGGCCTACCGCCGCGAGGGCCCTCGGCTGGTACGGCTGGCCGCGTCCATCGAACTGGTCGAGCAGGCCCTCCGCGGCGAGCCCTTCGTCGCCCGAATGGACACCTCAGGGCAAAGAAGACCGCCCCGGTAAAACCCTGGGGCGGGGCGGGCCAAGAGTCTCCGGCCTCCCGCGGTTCCGCGTTTCACCAGGGCATACCTCGACACGGCGCGCTCGGCATGATCAGTTCAGGCGCGCCCTCCTCGCCCCGGCCCCGCCGGGGCGGTCATCCGATCGAGGGGAAGTCCATGAACCAACCCCATGCTCTGGTACCCCTGCCACGGCGTGTCCTCCTTCTTGGCGTCACCGCCTCCCTCCTCACCGTCCCCGCCGCCGGCCTCGGGGCCTCCCCGGCCTCGGCCCAGCGGTCTCCGCACGGTACGGCCGCACCGGCGTCGCCTCCCATCGCGTGCCTGCCGGGCAACGGCGGCTTCGAGGAGCCCGCCGGCGTCGACGGCGCGGGCACGCTCAAAAAGGACGTGCCGAGCTGGCACACCGACTCGGCCGACGGCCTCATCAAGATCTGGGGACGTGGCAACGCGAGCGCGACCGGGGCCGAGATCCCCGCCGACTCCGGAACCCAGTTCGCCGAGCTGAACGGGACGCAGGCGTCGACCCTCCACCAGGACGTCGCGACCAGGCCCAGGACGCTCCTGGTGTGGCGGCTGGCCCACCGCGCGCGGAGCGCGAGCCCCGAGCAGAAGGACGTCATCCACGTCAGGATCGGTGCACCGGGCTCCACAGGAGTCCAGGTGCCGCTGGGTCAGACCACCGGCGACATCGCGGACGGCGGCATGGCCTGGGGCCACTACATGGGCATCTACCGGGTCCCGAAGCGCCAGAAGGTCACCCGGATCTCCATCGAGTCGGTCTCGGCCGCCTCTGGTTCGCCGATCGCCGGCAACTTCCTCGACTCCGTGGAGGTCGGCTGCACCGGCGCCTGCCCCAAGGCGAAGTTCAGGCACCGGTCGTGTGACTCCCTGGGCCTCCCGCTGTCCCCTCAGCCCCATATCCCACCGGCGCCGCCGTCCCACGCCGGCGCCGTGACGGAGCCGATCGTCCTCCCCTTGGCGCAGCCGGCGACCCGCTGACCGGCTCAGTCGACGGGCTCAGCTGACGCGGCGGGCGATGGCGGCGATGATGCCGGTGGCGCCGAGGGCGACGCCGAGCCACAGGGCGATGACCCCGGCCGGCACCCCTGAGGAGTCGCCATCGCCCGCGTCGGCGTTCGAGGCCGAGGCGTCGGGCACCCCGGCGACCCTGGTCGGCCCGGTGCCCGTACGTGACGGAGCGCTGGGCGCCGTCTTCGCGACGGCCGAGGCCGGGAGCGGCACCTCGTACACCGGGCTGTTGACCCCTTCGGACCCGGTCAGCAGGGATTTGCCGTCCCGGGTGTAGGTGATCGACTCGGCCTGCTGGAGCGACGGCATGGAGACCCGGCTGATCAGCTCGCCGGGGGCCTGGTAGAGCGACGCCGAGAAGTAGGTGCGGATCACGAAGCTCGACCCGTCGGGCGCGTACGCGGCGTCCGTGGCCATGATGGGGGCGGGGCCGACCCGGCGCAGGATGTTCACCTTGTCGGTGCGCAGCTTGGCCGGAGCCGCGTAGATCGACCCGGAGAACTGCTTGCTCACGACATAGAGCCGCCCGGTGACCGGGTTGACCATGATGCCCTCGGCGTTGCGCCCGCCGTCCTCGTACCGGAAGCGGTAGCGGGTCGCCCGGAGCGTCGCGTCGCGCATCGTCTTCGGCTCGGTCACCTTGTAGATCGAGTAGTCGGGCCAGGCGCCGTTGAGGTTGTCCCCGATGTCGGCGAACCACAGGACGCTCTCGCCGGTCGACGGGTCGACGGAGGCGGCCATGGCCTCCCAGTCGCGCGCCGCGGCCCCGGCCAGCGTGAACACCGCCAGAGTGCGCCCATCGGGCCCGACCGCGTAAAACTGCGGGCCGGCGCCGCTGTCGTTATGGGTGTAGATGACGTTCTTGTGCGTGGGCGAGACGGCGAGGCCGCTCGACTCCGAGATCCGAGGGTCCTTGAAACGGAACAGCAACCGCTCCTTGCCGCTGCCCGAGCCCTTGCCGCTGCCCGACCCCTCGCCGCTGTCCGGCTCCTTGCCCCCGCCCGGCTCACCGCCCTCCGCGCGCGGCCCGGACTGGGTGTGCGCCACGCCTCCTGCCGATGTGACGGCGGACGCCGAGACGGGACCGGCCACCACCAACCCGACCGCCGTAAGGACCCCCGCCGCGATGCCCACCCGTCTGCTCCCCATCCGCTCATCATGCCCCGCCCCCGGGGGAACCGCGCCGGAGCCTCACCGAGCCTGGGCGGACTTGGCGCAGGTCTGGCCGGGCCGCCGCCGCCGGTGAGGCTTTCCGGGCTGGCCTGGAGTGCGCTCCAGGTGCTTAGGGTGCAGTTATGGAATACGCACACCTTGGACGCACCGGTCTCTCCGTGAGCCGCCTCTGCCTGGGCACCATGAACTTCGGCCCCGAGACCTCCGAACAGGACTCGTTCGCCATCATGGACAGGGCTCACGAGCTGGGGATCAACTTCTTCGACACGGCGAACGTGTACGGCTGGAAGAAGGGCGAGGGGATAACCGAGCACATCGTCGGGCGGTGGTTCGCCCAGGGGGGCGGCCGTCGCGAGAAGACGGTGATCGCCACCAAGCTCTACGGCTCCATGGGCGACTGGCCGAACGAGACGCACCTTTCGGCCTTGAACATCCGCAGGGCCTGTGACGCCTCGCTCAAGCGGATGCGGACCGACTACATCGACCTCTACCAGATGCACCACGTCGACCGGAACACCCCGTTCGACGAGATCTGGGAGGCGATGGAGGTCCTCCGCCAGCAGGGGAAGATCATCTACGCCGGGTCGTCCAACTTCGCCGGATGGCACATCGTCAAGGCGCAGGAGGAGGCCAAGCGGCGCAACTTCCTCGGCCTGGTGTCCGAGCAGTCGCACTACAACCTGCTCACCCGCACCGTGGAGCTGGAAGTCCTCCCGGCCTGCGACGACTACGGGCTCGGTGTCATCCCCTGGAGCCCGCTCGCGGGCGGCCTGCTCGGCGGCGTGCTCCGCAAGATCGACAAGGGGCGCTCCGCCTCGGAGAACATGCTCGCCGAGCTGGAGAAGCACCGGGACAAGGTCGAGCAGTACGAGGCCTTCTGCGACGAGCTCGGCGAGGACCCGGCCAACGTCGCGCTGGCCTGGCTGCTGGAGCAGACGGCCGTGACCGGCCCGATCATCGGCCCCCGGACCATCGAGCAGCTCGAAGGCAGCCTCCGCGCGCTGGAGATCAAGCTCGACGAGAAGGCACTCACCCGCCTGGACGAGATCTTCCCCGGCCCCGGCGGCCCCGCTCCCGAGGCGTACGCCTGGTAGGACCGCTACGAGAGCCCGGCCGCGGCTACGAGAGCAACGCGCCGATCACCACGATGATCACCAACAGGGCGAGCACCGTGGGCAGCAGCCAGCGACGGGGACGGTCCACGCACTGGAGCCTAGTCGCGTCCGGCCAGTGACCATGACCCGAGTGTCTCGTAACGCACGGACGGCCCGAGGTGGCTCCACATCAGATGCACGGAGTCCACGCGCCAGGGCGTACCGCTGAAGGAGCCCAGCGACTCGACCAGCCCGCGCGCGTCGGCGCCCGTACGGGCGCGGGAGCGGGCGAGGGTCAGATGGGGATGGAACGGCTTCCTGTCGGTGTGGACGGCCCCTGCCCGCCGCGCGCCCGCAGCCAGCGAGGCGGCCAGCCGGGGCAGGGCCGTACCTCCGCCGGACAGGCCGAGCCAGACGACCCGGGCGCGGGCCGCTGAGGAGAACGCGCCCGCTCCCCCGAAGGCCAGCGTCATCGGGGGGTAGCGGCCCGCTGCCCGCGCCAGCCGTACCTCAAGGCGGGGCAGCACCTCCTCGGCGACCTCGCCGAGGAACGTCATCGTGACGTGCCACGTCTCCGGCGCCACCCACCGCAGCTCCGGCCACGCCTCGCCGTGGGAGGCGACGACCCGCGCGACCTCAGCGAGTGCCTCCGGGGGAGGCGACAACGCCACGAACAACCGCACCGCGTGTCCTTCCCGCTGCGAACCTGGTGAGCAGGATCGCGAGGCCGACGCCCACCAGGCACATCACTCCGCAGATCACCACTCCGAGGCGGGGCCCGGCGAGCTCGCCGACCCAGCCGATCAGCGGCGCGCCGATGGGAGCTCCACCGGTGAACACCAGGACATAGATTCCCATGACACGGCCCCGCATCTCAGGCGACGCCGCCAGCTGTACGGCGGAGTTCGCGGCGGTGTTCGTCGTGATCATCGCCATGCCCGCAGGGACCAGCAGGATCAGGAAGGCCGGGTACGCGGGCGCGAACCCGGCGGCGATCTGCGCGATGCCGAAGCAGACGCCCCCGCCGACCAGCAGCCGGCGGGTCGGACGTGCGCGCTTGGCGGCGAGCAGCGCCCCGCCCAGCGCACCGACCGCGAACACGCTGGACGCCACGCCGAACGACGACGCGTCCTGCCCGAACACCTGCTTGGCCATCAGCGCGATGCTCATCGAGAAGCTGGTCGCGAACATCGCCGCGAACGCCACGAGCAGGATCGGCATCAGCAGTTCTGGACGCTGCCACACGTACCGCAGGCCCTCGCGCAGCTGCCCCTTGGCGCGGGCGACGGGCTCCGGAGTGCGCAGCTCCGACGAGCGCATCAGGAACAGACCGGTGATCACCGCCGCGAACGACGCCGCGTTCAGCAGGAAGATCGGACCGGTGCCGCCCAGAGCGTAGATCAGCAGACCGGCGACGGCAGGGCCGACCACGCGCGCGAGGTTGAAGGTGGAGCTGTTCAGGGCGATCGCGTTGGACAGGTCCGAACGGCCGACCATCTCCACGACGAACGACTGCCGCGTGGGCACCTCGACACACGAGACCAGCCCGAGGCTGAACGCCATCACGTAGACGTGCCAGGTCTGGGCGTGCCCGGTGACGGTCAGCAGGCCCATCGTGAGAGCGAGCAGGCCCAGGAGGGACTGGGCGCCCATCAGCAGCGGCCTCTTCGGGTACCGGTCGGCGAGCATGCCGCCCCAGAGGCCGAAGAGGACCACCGGCAGGAACTGCAGGGCGGTCGTGATGCCGAGGGCGGCCGAACTGCCGTGGGTCAGCTCCAGGACCAGCCAGTCCTGAGCGGTGCGCTGCATCCAGGTGCCGACGTTCGACACGACGCTGCCGGAGACGAACAAGCGATAGTTGTAGTTGCGCAGCGAGCGGAACATCCCTCCGCTCGACCGGGCGGCGGACCCCCGGCCCTCCCCGGCCTGGGCCCCTCTGATCTCCTCGACGCCCCTGGTCTCCTCGGCCTGGACCTCACGGAGCTCGGCGTCCTCGACCTCCCGGGCTTCCCGATCCCGTACGGCTCGCGCCACGGGTTCGGGAGGATCTCCGGCGTCCTCGTCCACAGGCTGTGGACGAGTCACATCTGGGAAAGCTTTTCCAGGATCGGCGCCGCGGCCCGCAGCGTCGTCCGCTCCTCGGGAGTCAGTTCCTTCAGCCGCTGGGCGAGCCACGCCTCCTTGCCCCGGCGTTCCTCCTTCAGCAGCCCTCGTCCGGGCTCCGTCACGCTGACGGTCACCTGGCGCCGGTCGGTCGGGTGCGGGGTACGGGCGAGCAGCCCCCGCTCCTCCAGCGCGGCGATCACCCGGGTCATCGAGGGGGGTTGCATCTTTTCGAGCTCGGCCAATTCGCCAGGGGTTATCCCTGAATGCCGTTCGACGGCTGCGAGCGTCGCGAGCTGGGTGGGGGTCAGTGTGTGGGCTCCGGCCTGCCGCCGCAGCCGTCTGGTCAGCCGCGCCAGGGAGACGCGCAGCGCGGACGCCAGCCCGGCGTCGCTGCGTAGGTCCGACAGGCGCCCCGTCTTTGGAGTGTTCGTTAGCATGAGTCATTACCTTTGCTAACTATATACGACATGTCATGATTCCAGGTGGCTCGGTGTTTTTCCTCAGCGCAGTACCCCGCATGCCCGTACCGTGACCTTCTCTGTCATTGCCGAACGTGCGTGGCCCCTGAGACGTTCGCGCAGACTACATAAGATCAGCATTCGGGCACCGTCAGAACGCCGAGGGCGCCGAGGGCGCCGCGCGAAGCTCCCGTACGGGGCCTTCGTACGGCTCCCGTACGGTGCTCCCGTACGGCTTCCGTGGAAGGTCAGGCCCGGGTCACTGGGGGCTCGACGCGGCGGGCATCGAGGGCTCGCCGGTCGCGCCGGCGATGCCCGGCGAGCGCATGGTGCGCACCTCGCGCGACATCAGGGCCAGCGCCGACACCGCCACCATCAGCACCGCCGCGCCGTACTGCGTGGCCGAGAGCCCGATCTTCGCGGCGATCGGCCCGGCGACCAGGGCGCCGAGCGGCATCGCCATGACGGAGCCGAGCGCGTCGTAGGCCGAGACGCGGGCCAGCTTGTCAGGCGGCACGTTGCGCGCCAGCGCCACGCTCCACTGGACCATCATGATCTCCATGGTGACCCCCAGGAACACCGCGGCCAGGCAGAGCGCGGGGAGGGGCCAGTGCATGGCGAGCGACAGCGGCGAGATCGACATCGCGGCGCCGATGCAGACCACGAACAGCATGGGCCTGCGCGGGGTGAAGCGCAGCGAGAGCACGCCGCCGACGATCAGGCCGAGGGCCTCGGCCGCGGCGATCGCCCCCCAGGCGGCCGGGCCGCCGAGATGGGCCTTGGCGACCGCGGGGCCGAGCACCTGGAAGCCGCCGTACCAAGCCATCATGATCACGCAGAACTGGGCCACGATCGCCCACAGCCACGTGTGGGAGACGAACTCCGACCAGCCATCGCGAAGTTCCCCGAGCATGCCTGCTTCACGCACCCGTTCGTGACCGGTTACGCGGATGGCGAGCAGCATGGGGATCGTGCTCAGCAGGCCGACGCCGCAGACGGTCAGCGCCCAACCGGGGCCGACCGCCGCGACCACCAGACCCGCGACGGCGGCTCCGCCCATCTGGGCGCCGTTCATCGCGAGCCTGCTGAGGGCGTTGGCCTGCTGGAGCAGCGGGTCCGGCACGATCTTCGGGAGCAGAGCCTGCGAGGCGGGCCAGAAGACCGCCATGCCCACACCGGTCAGCGTCTCCAGCACGATCATCTGCCACAGGACGGCCTGTCCGGTGAGCACGAGGATCCCGAGGGTCCCCTCCCCCACCGCGATCATGATGTTGGCCGCGACGATGACCCGCTGCGGAGGGATGCGGTCGGCGATGACCCCGCTGATCAGCGTGAACACGAGCGACGGGGCGATCTGCGCCGCCAGCACGTACGACAGGTCGGCGGTGGAGCCGCTGATGTCGAGCACCGCGAACGACACGCCGACCAGCGAGAACGCGAAGGCCGCCGGCGCGAGCAGGCGATCGGCGAGCAACAACCGGAAGTCGCGGATGGCGAGCACCGGGAAGCGGCGGGCGAGGGCACGCCACAGCATGACTATCTTCCGATCGAGCGCGGGGCAGAGGACTTCGACGGTAGTGAGGTGGCCCCCGAGCTGGCAATTCCTTTTCCTCCGACCCTGCTCTCAGCCGGACGGCCCGGAGGGCAGGCCGCGTCGGCGGCTGCTGGAAGACGTCCGCCAGGTCCCGCACGCCGAAGAGAACATGTCCGGGTGCCACTTCCCCGGGATCTGATACTCGATGAACCGTTCACCGCCGCCCAGGGCTTCTGGTGACGTCCCCGTCTCAGGCTTTACGCGCTCCCCAGGCTGGTTCACGATCACTCCAGGATTCACGCGCCGACGCCGACCGATGGGGGACCCATGAAACTCGGCACTCCGTCCTTACAGACGATCCTCATCGCGGCTTTCCTCACCGCCGCCCTGTCTCCCGTCCCCGCCGCACAGGCCGCCGCCCCCGCGGCGCAGGTCGCCATGCTCGCGCCGCAGGCCGCTCACGCCGCCGCGCCCGCCACCGATGACATCGTCCCCCCGTCGAGGCCGACCGGCCTGCGCGACAACTGCGTCTCCGACTACCCCGGCGTCGTGTTCTGCTGGCAACCGTCGACCGACAACGTCGCGGTCACGGCGTACGACGTCTACCGTGAGACCTCGACCGGCTACGTGAAGGTCGGCACGGCCGCCGCCTCCGCCTACCCGATCTTCTCCGAGCCCGGCCTGGTCCCCGGGCAGCGTTACACCTACGTGGTGGTGGCCAGGGACGCCGCGGGCAATATCAGCCAGCCCTCGGAGCCCGTCTCCGCCCTTGCGCGCGAGGGCCTTCCCGTCCCGACGCGGACACCCACCCCCCAACCGGGCCTGTCGTGCGCCGCGACCTACCTCGCCACGTCCTGGAACACCGGCCTGACCGCCGGGATCACGGTGAAGAACACGGGCACGACGGCGATCGACGGCTGGACGCTGACGGTCGACTACCCGACGTCCGACGTGCGCCTGAGCGGCGGCTGGTCGGCCGGCTGGACCCAGGCGGGCTCACGCCTCAGCGGCGTGAACGAATCCTGGAACAAGGTGATCGGCACCGGCGCCACGACACAGGTCGGCTTCAACGCCTGGCACAGCGGCTACGCCCCCGCGCCCACCAAGATCGCCCTCAACGGCACCACCTGCACCGTCCTCTGACCCCGTAGCCACCCACCGCTAGACCGGCCCTCGGGAGCGGGACGAACCACATCGACAACTTGCCGACCTGATCACGCCGGTGAGCCGGGGGAGATCTGACCGATGACTCGCCACATGCCACTGGAAGGATTGGCGTAAGGCTTCTCTCGCATCTCGTCGATCTCCTTCGCCCGCTCGCAGGCCAGGTCGATCTTGTCCTCCAGCCTGGCGAAGTCGAGTCGCGCCTTGTCGTAGTCCTGGAGATGGCCGCACAGCAGCGCACGGACCTGCTTGTACGAGCTCAAGTGACCACGCCGATTGACGAAATGGAGCAGTAACCAGAACTCGAAGCATGGATTGGAGACAGCGACGTTGACATCCGACGTCGCGGCCTCGCGTACCGCTTCGGTTATGTCGAACTCGTCTACGTCGAAAACCGCCCGCACCTCGTCGAAATCATTCTTGTTCGACTTGCTGAACGCCGCGGCGTAGCGAACGACATCGAGAGGCGACTTGTCCCTGGTCTTGATTTTGACCGCCACATCGGGGTTTCGATAAAGACGTTTGACACCTTCGAGGTATTGCTTCTCCGTTTCCGCGGCCCCGCAGACGATCAGTACGCGCATGGACATGCGCCTGGCCTGCTTCGCGGTCCGCCGCGGTTCGCCGCGGTTCGCTGTTTTCCCGCGAGAACCTAGGCATCGCCGTCGGAACCCTCATTCAAGGCACGCGTGAAGGCTTCTTCGGTGACGAAGGGCACGGCCCCCAGCGCTCCACCCAGGTATCTCTTCTCCCAGTTGAGCCCTTCGCGAGGCTGGAAATCGGTCAGCGGATAGATGGTGGATTCTCCTGTCAGGTTGTCCTTCTCCGCGAACCAGATCTCGTCTCTGCGAAGCGTTTCCTCGCCCTGAATTCTGGACAGATTATGGCCTTCAGGGGAGCTGTGCCACCTACCTCGCGGAGATCTAGTTCGCCCGCCGCGCCTTCCTGCGGCGTGGCCGGGACCGCCTGCTCAGGGAGCCGGGACGGGCGGGGGACGTACACCCAGGCCGGTTGGTCGAACTTCTTCGCCTTCGCCCGGACCTTCGTGAAGCGGGAGCCATCCAGGCTCGTTCGCCCGCCCTCCACGTACCTGCTGAACGCCTCCGACGAGATGATCGCCGCGAGGAAGGTGACGTCGGGGTCACTGTCGCAGAGCGCGTCGCGCAGCGGGTCGCAGTTGAGCAGCCGGTGGACGTCGTTCACCGCCCTGGCGATGCCCGTCGTGCCCGAGCCGTCGTCCTCCACCGACCCCACATGCAGAGCCGCCCGCAGCCGCAACCGGGGACCACGATCCTCATCGTGGACCCTCTGGTCGGTACGCGCCAGCTCGTCCTGCAGGTTGTCGAGGAAAGGGTGGACCAGCAGGGGAAGCGTCTCCACCGGGAGCAGCGCGACCAACTCGTCACCCGGCCTCTGCAGGAGTGACACCGACTCCCACGGCTCCTTCAGCGAGCTGCGCTCACAGGCACTCGTCAGGGCCGCGTGGATCTCGTGGTGGAGGAACGGAAGCAGGGCGTCGGGCTGTTCTCCGAAACCCGACGCGTCCACCGTGAGAAGCGCGCGGTATGGGCTCATTTCAGACATTTAGGACTCTCCTGTCATCTCAGGGAGTGAGCAACGCTGTGCGATACCGAATCGCGGGGTCACCCTGGCGAAGCACAATCGCACCCGGCTCGTACGTCCGGGGGGCACCCGCCGAGACCAGCCCCCACCACGCCTCCGGGGCGACCGCGGCGAGTCCAGCCCCCGCATTCATCTTCTGCGTGCGCGCGATCCCCGGCAACACGATCTCCCGACCGCAGGCAACCCGTCAATCAAGGGGTGCGCGAAGGCCGCGCATCATGACGTCCAGACCGTGGCGGAACTCCTCGCCGGCCGAGACGCCGCGCGCCTGACGAGCGGTCTCGGCGAGCAGTGGATACTCCTCACGAGGAAGGCCGGCCATCATCGCCGTGCCCACGCCGGACAGCGGCCCCAGGTGCTCCATCTGGATCGAACCTATGAGGTAACTCAGCAGGCTGCGCAGCGCGACAACCCGCTGCTCTCCGGTGAAGCCGGCACCGGTCAGGATGGCAAGGACGGCCTCCGACCAGCGCAGCACACTCGGGGACGCATGGCGGTGGGTCAGCGTCAACGGCACCACCTCCGGATGAGCGCCGACGGCGTCGCGGACCCGTTCGACCAGCGTCGCGACCTGCCCTTGCCACGCGACGCCTTCAGGCGGAGCGGCGTCGACACCTGACAGGACCAGATCGACGACCAGCCCTTCAAGCTGCTCGCGGTCGGTGACGTACCGGTAGAGGGACATCGTCGCCATGCCCAGCTCGACCGCGACCGCGCGCATCGAAAGCGCCGCCAGTCCGTCGCGGTCGATGACGGCCAGTGCGGCGGCGGCGATACCTGTTGTCGTGAGCGACCGTGGACGAGGCACGGCTTGACAGCGTACAACATACGCTCATAGCGTCGTAAGCGTACGACGCACGCCTACGAGGATGGCTCCCATGCCTGAACGCAGACAATCGAAGCGCGTCACCCCCGGCGCGGTGATCGCCGGACGCGAGCTTGAGACGATCTCGGGGACTCGCGTTCCCATCCCGGACACCGACCGACTCGTCCACCTGCAGTTCCGGCGCTTCGCGGGCTGCCCGGTGTGCAACCTGCACCTGCGATCGGTGGTGGCCCGGCATGACGAGATCGTCGCGGCCGGGATTCGCGAGGTCGTCGTCTTCCACTCACCCCCGGATGAGCTGCGCGTCCATACGGCCGACCTTCCGTTCGCCGTCATCGCCGATCCCGGCAAGCGTCTCTACGTCGAATTCGGCGTTGAGTCCGCCCCCCGCGCGCTGCTCGACCCCCGCGTCTGGGGCCCGATCCTGTGGAGCATTCTCCGGGACCTCGGCCCTGTCCTGCGCGGGCGGCGCCCCAGCCCGTCGCTCAAGCCCCACGGCGGCAGACTGGGCCTCCCGGCCGACTTCCTGATCGCCGCCGACGGCCGCGTACTCGCCGCCAAATACGGCGCCTACGCCTACGACCAATGGCCCGTAGACGAACTCCTCACCCTCGCCCGCCGCGAAACCGGAAACCCAACTCCGACCGGTCCAGCGGTAGCGGAGAAGCAGAACACCACGCTCGGCCAATAGACCGACAGAGAACCACCGTCTCCTGCGGAGAACTGGGTAACAGCGGATCACTCAGAGCGAGACACCCTCCCTGGGCACCTTGTTCGGCTTTCCACCGAGAGCTGCCTTCCAAGGGCTCGCCGGTCTCGACCGGCTGATCAACTCGCCTGGCGCTGCGGCTCGAATTGGACGTTGAGCCGCATCTCCAGCGCCTCTGCCAGGCGTTCGAGCATCGGGATAGTGGGCATGGTGCCACCCGCCTCGAACCGTGCGACCGCCGGCTGCTTGAGTCCTGTGCGCCGGGCGAGCTCCGCCTGGGTCAGTCCCAGTTCCTCACGGCGTAGCCGGACAGCTTCCCCCAACTCGAAGCGAATCCGGGCAGACTCGTAAGCGACCCCCGCACCGGGCCGGTTCATGATCTCGGTTCGCTTGTCGGCCCACGCCTTGCGCTCGCCCATCTCGCTCACTCCGCATCTGCCGTGTGCGCCTCTGCGACGCATCGCCGCATGGCCCGCCACGCCCTCTCGATCTCGGCAGTCTCACGCATCCGTTGCTTCCGGAACACCGTCAGCAGGATGATCCGCCTACCGGATGCGATCCAATAACTGATGCGGACCGCCTCTCGGTCAAGATGGAACCGGAGCTCCCGAAGCTTGCCGCGGAGTTGCCTGGTATACGGCTCGTCGAGCAGAACACCACGCTCGGCCAGTAGATCGACATAGAACACTGCCGTCTCCTGGCCTGCTTGATCGAGCGTGTCGAACCACTCGTCCACCTCGGGTTCCAGCTCCACCTCTCCCCCAATTCATAACACGGACGTTATATGAGGTACAAGTGCCACGCCCCCTGATGACAAAGCTGGCACTCCGTCTGGCGAGAGCGCCGAGAGAAGGCTGCTCGATGCGACCCGCCCGGCGACGGCCACCGTAGTGATCCGAAAGCGAAGATGGCACGACTCGACTCGTCGACCATCAACGCGTCGGCAGGGCCGAAGGCTCTTGAGAACGGAGCCCGAGCGAAGCGAGGACCGTGTCAGGCTGGGCAGGACCTTCTCTTTCCGCACGTAGAGCGCCGGTGAACTGATCGGCTCGAACGAGCCACTGAACAGGAGACCGCCACTAAGCCCACTTTCATGGGCCGCGTAGCGGTCCCCCACGCGGAACCCTCGCGAAGACCAGGGAAGACCAGTCGATCAGCCCAGGCCGAGAAGGATCTTGATTGGGCCGATCGCGAAGTAGACGACGAAGAGGGCCGTCACCACCCAGAGCAGGGGGTGGACCTCGCGGGCCTTGCCCTTCACCAGCTTGATGAGGACGTACGTGATGAAGCCCGCACCGATGCCGTTCGAGATTGACTTCACTATCAAATTGGGTAACCATCGGGGACATGGCATGGAACCCCCGCCGTGTCGGCGGTCGCACAGAGTTGGACATCGTCCCTGACCAGCTCGTTTGGGCTCTCTACGCCCGCGAGTCCCTGGATGCCGAGGGAGAGGCGGAGCAGGTAGAGAACCAGCTCGACGACCTCCGTACCTTCGCTGCCGAGATCGGCGGAAGGATCAGCAAGGAGTACGCCGAGAACGACACCTCGGCGTTCAAGAAGGTACGGGTCCGCCTAGAAGACGGCACCGTCGCGTTCCGCGTCGTACGGCCCGTCTGGGACGACCTCTTACGCGAGTTACGCAGAAGTACGTACAACGCGCTCGCCCTCCCGAACATCGATCGAGGCATGCGCGACCCCCGCGACCTGGAAGACCTCATCGATCTTGTCGAGCACTTCGGCGTGCTGGTCGTCGGTATGACGGGTTACCTCGACCTCACCACCGATGCGGGCATCGCCATGGCGCGCAACGAGGTCAACCAACGCAACCTCGAATCCCGCAACCTCTCCCGCAGGATCACGACGGGCAAGCGTCGCGCCGCACTGAAGGGGCGCGCCATGGGCGGCCGGCTACGCCCGTTCGGCTGGGAAGCGAACAAGGTCGACATCAACCCTGATGAGGCTGAACTCGTCAGGGAAGCGACCAAACGCATCATCGCTGGTGTCAAGGCCCGGACGATCGCCCGTGAGTGGACTGAACAGCGCATCCCCACCGTGGCGGGAGGCCAGTGGACCACGCGCACCATCGAACAGATCTTCACCAACCCTCGCCTCTGCGGTCTCCAGACCTACAAGGGCGAGATCCTCAATGACAAGGATGGTCAGCCGGTACGGGGCTTATGGCAACCGATCATTACCGATGATGAGCACAACACCCTCGTCCAGATACTCAAGGTCTACAGCCGCGACAACCCCCGTGACGGTCGCGGCCACCCCACCAAGTACTTGCTCTCCCCCTTCGTCCGCTGCGGCAAGTGCAACAGTCGTATGCGTGGCGGAATGCGCCCTGGAACGAAGGGCGCCAAAACCCCCATCTACGCCTGTCGCGACAAGACAGAGGGAGGATGCGGTGGATGCGCCCGGATCGCGGTAAAGGTCGATGAGTACATCACAGCCCTCGTGATCGCAGATCACCAACGCGTCTCGCTCCGTGAGATCGGCGAGCTTCCCGAGTGGGACAGGCAAAGCGACCTTGACGAGGTCAGGGAGCAACTCCAAGAGATCACGGCGGCGTACAAGGAACGGCGGATCAAGGGAAGTCGATACTTCACGCTGTTGGAAGAGTTGGAAGCCGAGGAACGTCGACTCGAAGCGGACCAGCGCAGACACCAGACAGCACGCGTTCGGCGTACTGAGAGAGTCGCCGACCTCGCCGAGAAGTGGAAGGACCCCAGCTTCACCCTGGACCAGCGGCAAGCCGCGATCGCCCAGAGTCTCCAAGCCGTGGTGATCTACCCCACGCGTCCCGGACAGCGACAGTTCGATCCGAATCTGATCGAACCCATCTGGAAAGAAGATCGCGGCCCACGGGATTGACCACGCCAGACACGATGCGACCCCCGGATATGAGATCCGGGGGTCGCATCGGTTTTAGAGGTCGTCTTCATCGGGTTCCAGTTGGTAGATACGAGCAACGCGTCGTGCCCACTCCCGCGAACGCGGCGGCGCGTTCTTCAGTTGCTCCTGCGCCCACTCTTCCGGTGACGGAATCCGTCGCTTCTTGGGTCTTGTCGTTGGGGCATCACCTCCCTCATTGTTACGGTTGGTAATCGTCCACGCGTTCGTCCATGGACGCGTTCGCTCCCCTTACGTGCAGGCGCGCGCGTGGACGTGGACGTGGACGATTACGGACTGTCAGGAGTCGGAGCGTCAGGGATGGCGCGCCACCGTCCCCGGCTGATCTGTTCGGCACGCCCAGCGCGAGCATGCTCGTTGATCCGGTAGTAGACCCATGAGCGCCCCATACCGGAGTCCCGCATGAGATCTTCGAGGGTCGCCCCCTCGGCGGGAGCATCGCGGAGGGCTGCCCATAGGAGCGCCTCAGCGGCATAGGGCGCCTCTTGACGGGCGTGCCTGCCGTTGAGTACCGGGTCGGTCTCCGGGGGCTCTGTCGGCGCTTGCTGGTCAGCCGGCACGGCATCAAGCGCGGCCACGGATACGGCATCGAGGGTCGGCCGGTGCGGCGCGTATTGCCTTGCCGCCTGATGAACCGTGTTGTCACGGATCAGGTAGGTGCGAGCGCGACGGGGGATGTCGTGTTCGGGCGCGCTGACCAGGAACTTGCCGGGCGCGTTGAGGGTGTGGGAGTGCCAACCGGCCTTGAGCATGCCCTGGCCGAGGATCAGATCAACGTCACGCCGTTCCCGAACGCGGAACGAGATCCGTACGTCCATCTGCGAGCGGACCGCGCCGTAGCCCATGGCCTTCTGGGAGGGACGTTGCGTCGCGGCTACGAGGGTGACCGCGACGGCACGCCCGCGACGGGCGATGGAATCAGCGTGCCGAATGGCATCCGGTGCCTCGTCGACGAGTTCGGCGTATTCGTCGATCAGGATGACCAGGGCGGGGGCATCGGCATGTGGCTGCCATACCCGTAGCCCTTGCTGGGCGAGCGTGTCAGCTCGACCGTCCAAGACGGCTACCGCGTCGCGCAGCAGCGTTTCGGCTTCTTGGGGGGTGGTGGCCAGGCGATCGAGGCAGGATGCCCACGGGAGGAGTTCCATCCCGCGTTTGAGGTCGATTCCCCAGATGACCACGTCGGGGCAGGCGGACAGGTCGGCAAGGATGACGTTGACTCCGCCGCTCTTGCCCGCGCCGGCCACGCCTCCGACGAGCGCGTGGCGCCGTAGGAGCTGTTTGGAGTTCGGATCATGTGGTTGAGGTGAGGAGCTTCAGCCACATGATCGAGCCTCGGAGGTGGAGTCCGGCCTCGTAGCTTTCC
>NZ_JBICTU010000051.1:0-38886 GCF_043197795.1 Sphaerisporangium sp. NPDC049003 | reverse complement strand
TCAAGATCGGTCCAGCGGTTGGAAGTACTCACTCACTCGCGGCTACCAGGCACCGAGTCTGCCCGATCAGCCGACCCGGTAGCTTCCATTAGCGGCGGTAGCCGGCCATGCCTTCGAGGCGGGCGACGCGGGCGGCCGTGGAGGGGTGAGTCGAGAACAGCCGTCCGACCCCCGCTCCGCGAAAGGGGTTGGCGATCATGAGGTGGGACGCCG
The DNA here is from genome assembly GCF_043197795.1 of Sphaerisporangium sp. NPDC049003. Classification (NCBI taxonomy): domain Bacteria; kingdom Bacillati; phylum Actinomycetota; class Actinomycetes; order Streptosporangiales; family Streptosporangiaceae; genus Sphaerisporangium; species Sphaerisporangium sp. NPDC049003. Next base: position 38,673 of record NZ_JBICTU010000051.1, on the reverse strand, counting down.
AGGTCAGGCGACTCTCCTCGGGGAGCGGCAGGCTGCGCGTTCCCAGCTCGATCTTGCGCAGTGCCGAGGCGAGCCCGAGGGGGTCACCGGTGAGCATGGCGCCCGACTCGTCGGCGTGGAACTCCCTGGACCGGGAGATCGCCATCTGGATCATGCCGGCCGCGACCGGGCCGAGGATCATCATCAGGAGGGCGCCGATGTAGCCCGGTCCCTCGTCGTCGTCGGAGCCGCCGAAGAAGACGGCGATGTAGCTGCAGTACGTGATGATCGTGGCGAGCGCCGCCGCGACCGAGGAGATCAGGATGTCGCGGTTGTAGACGTGCGACAGCTCGTGCGCGATCACGCCCCTGAGCTCCCGCTCGTTGAGCAGCTGCAGGATGCCGTACGTGACGCAGATCGACGCCCTGCGCGGGTTGCGCCCCGTGGCGAAGGCGTTGGGCTGCATGGTGGGCGAGATGTGGAGCCTCGGCATGGGCTGCCGCGCGTCCGTCGAGAGCTCCCGGACGATGCGGTACAACGCGGGCTGCTCGACCTCACTGACCGGTCGTGCCCGCATGGCGGACAGGGCGATACGATCGGAGAAGAAGTAGGCGACGCCGTTGGTCAGCAGAGCGATGAGGACGGCCAGCTGCACACCTCGGCCGCCTCCGAGCCACGCTCCCACCGCGAGGATCGCCGCGGACAGGGCGCCCAGAAGGACGGCGGTCCGCAGGCCGTTGTTGTGCACGCTTCCCCCTCTCGGATGCTGCGCTCTTCCCTGGCAACGTTCGCGGCCTGCTCAAACGTTCCCATCCCTGGTCAGACGAGGGTCAGTGCGCACGTCAGCGTACGGCGGACAGAACAAGCTGCGGCGCGACGGAGAAGGCCAGGGAGACAAGGAGCGCCACGGCGACGGCGATCGTCACCGGCCGCGTGGGGACACCTCGCCCTGGCACGGGCAGCGGCGCGGGGGCGAACAGGCGGGCGGTCCAGGCGATGTAGTAGTAGAGCCCGATGACCGTGTTGACCGCCAGGACCACGGCCAGCCAGCCGAGGCCACCGTGGACGATCTCCCGGAAGACGACGACCTTGGCGAACAGCCCCGCGAGCCCCGGCGGCAGCCCGGCCAGGCAGATCAGGAAGAACGCGAGCGCGAGCGCCGCCGCGGGGCTCCGGAACGCCAGCCCCCGATAGTCGTCCAGCTCGTCGCGCTCCCTGGTACGGCTCACCAGCATCACGACCGCGAAGGCGCCGGCGTTCATCGCGGCGTAGATCGCCAGGTACGCGATGGAGGCCGAGGCGGCCGACTTCCCTGCCACGCCGAGCGGGGCGAGGATGTAGCCGGACTGCGCGACCGACGACCACGCCAGCAGCCGTACGGCATGGCGTTGCCGCAGGGCCAGCAGGTTGCCGACGGTCATGGTCAGCACGGCGAGGACCGCCACGATCGGCGCCCAGAGCGCCGCGTGGCCCACCAGCGCGATCGTCAGCACCACGATCAGACCGGCGAACCCGGCGGCCTTGGAGATCACCGAGAGCAGCGCCGCCACCGGCACGGGCGCGCCCTGGTAGACGTCTCCCGCCCAGAAGTGGAACGGGACGGCGGCCACCTTGAAGGCGAACCCGGCGAGCACGAGCACGACGGCGACCGTCAGCACCCCGCTGGGCACGCCCGCGGGCAAGGAGGCCAACTGCGCGGCTGGTGGGGAGCCGCCGAGCCTGGCGGCGACGCGGTCGAGATGGACGGAACCGGTCAGGCCGTACAGGAGCGAGACGCCGAAGAGCATGACCGCCGTGGAGATCACCGAGACCAGGAACAGCTTCAGCGCCGCCTCGGAGCCGCGCGCGTCATAGCGCTTCAGGGCCGTCAGGGCGAAGACAGGAAGGGAGACGAGCTCCAGCGCGACGACCAGCATGATCAGATCGCGGGACGCGGGAAGCGTGACGGCGCCGGTCAGCGTACACAGCAGCAGGAAGTACCACTCGCCCGCCGGGATGCCGCCCTCGGCGAGCTGCGTCCAGGACAGGAGGACGACCACCACGGCGGTGGCGAGCACGACGGCGCCGAAGACGAGCGTCAGGTCGTCGACCACGAACGAGCACGACGGCCGCCCGCCCGCGGCATCGGCGGGCACGCAGAACGTGCGCGGCCGGGCGCCCCGCGCGGCCTGCGCCACGACGGCCGCCAGCGCGGCGAGCACGCCCGCCAGCGTGACCAGGCCGAGCGTGGGGAGGGTACGGGGCGTGCGCGGCAGGAAGGCGTCCAGCAGGAGCACCAGCCCGGCCGCCACCGCCAGGATCAGGGGTGGCGCGATCGCCGCGTAGTCGATGGACTGGGTCATGGCGCCCCCAGGAAGGCCCGGACGGCGGGATCGGTCACGGCGAGGAGCGCCTTCGGCCAGAGCCCCAGCGCCACCGTGAGGACGACCAAGGGAGTCCAGGCGGCCAGCTCGTACGGGCTCACATCGCCCAGCCGCGGGACGGGTTCGTCCGGCCTGCCGTGGGTGACACGGGAGAGCATGAGAAGGAAGTACGCGGCCGTCAGCACGGTGCCGATGCCGCCGACGACCATGAAGACGAGGAAGAGCGGCCGGGACAGGCCGGGAGCCGGGTGGAAGGCGCCGAGCAGTGCCAGCATCTCCCCCCAGAAGCCCGCGAGCCCGGGCAGTCCCAGCGAGGCGACGCAGGCGAACGTCAGCAGGGATCCCAGGTACGGCAGGCGGGCCAGCATGCCCCCGCCCAGCCGGGACATCTCCGACGTGCCGTACCGCTCCTTGATCGCCCCAGCGACGAAGAACAGCAGCCCGGTGATCAGCCCGTGGGCGATATTTCCGAACAATGCGGCATTCATCCCAACAGGCGTCAGCGTGGCCAGGCCCAGCAGGACGAACCCCATGTGCCCCACGGACGAGTACGCGATCATGCGCTTGAGGTCGCGCTGCGCCAGGCAGGCCAGCGAGCCGTACACGATCCCGACGACGGCGAAGGCCCCCAGCCAGGGGGCGAGCACCGCGGCCCCCTCGGGAAGGACGGGGATCGCGATGCGCACGAAGCCGTACGTGCCCATCTTGAGCAGCACGCCCGCGAGCAGCACCGATCCGACCGTCGGGGCCTCGGTGTGGGCGGCGGGGAGCCAGGTGTGCAGCGGCCACATCGGCGCCTTGACGGCCAGTCCCACGCCCACGGCGAGGAACGCCAGGATCTGCGCCGCCCTCGGTATCCCGGCGCCGTGCGCCCCGGCCAGCCGGACCATGTCCAGCGTGCCGGTGTGGGCCCAGATCAGGAGCAGTCCGAGGAGCAGTACGGCCGAGCCGAGCAGCGTGTACAGGATGAACTTGACCGCCGCCCCCCTGCGTTCCTTGCCGCCCCAGATGGCGATCACGAAGTACATCGGGATCAGCACGATCTCGAAGAAGACGAAGAACAGCAGCAGGTCGAGCGCGAGGAACGTCCCGATCATGCCGACTTCGAGCACCAGCAGCGTGAAGGCCAGCGCCCCGGACCTGCCGCCTTCCGGCCGGTGCCGGACGAGGTACAGGAAGCACAGGAACGTCAGCAGCGCGGTGAGGACCACGAGCGGGAGCGACACCCCGTCCACGCCCAGGTGGAATCGCAGGTCCAGGCCGGGGATCCACGCATGGTCGATCTCGAACTGCGCCCGCGCCGCCCGGCCGTAGTCGAACGACCCGGCCAGCACGAGGGCCAGCACCAGCGTGACCCCGGAGACCGCCGGCCCGTACCACCGCAGAAGCCGCGCGGGCCGGGTGAGCAGCAGGAGAACGGCCGCGCCGGCCAGGGGGACGGCGAGGAGCCCGATGACGATCGCACTCATCCGAGCACCACCGCTCCCACCGCGATGATCAGCACGCCGGCGAGGACGCCCGTCAGGTAGAGCTGGGCGTTGCCCGTCTGCAGGCGCCGCAGCAGCCCCGAGACCCCGATCGCGACACCGCCCGAACCGCGGACCGCGCCGTCCACGACCGTGTCATCCGTACGGGCCACCAGGCGGGCCAGCCACAGGACCGGGACGACGAAGACCCTGTAGTACACGGAATCCACGTAGAACGCCTGCTCACAGGGCACCCGCAGCGGTCCCAGCAGGCGAGCGGGATCGGCCGCCGGGTCGGCGCGCCACGCCGCGTACACGGCACCGGCGCCGAGCAGCGCGACGAGGAGGCTGATCACCGCGGACGACCAGTCGACCAGGCCCACCCCGGCGAACCCGAGCAGCAGCGCGGGAACGGCCAGCACGCCTATCGGCCACAGCATCGACGCCGGGGCCTCACGACCGTCCCAGACGTGCGCGACCCCCGGCTCGGGCTCGGGCAGCGCGACCTGCCGCACACGGCTCTCGCCGAAGAAGGTCCGCAGCCAGGCGCGGGCCGCGTACGCGCCGGTCACGGCGACGGTGAGCAGCGCACAGCCGTACAGCAGCCAGGCCGCGGCGTCGGTCAGCGGCGCCCCCTCGGCCGCCGCGTGCTCGACGGCGGCCAGCACGGCGTCCTTGCTGAAGAAGCCGCTGGCCGGGGGCAGCCCCATCAGGGCGGCGAACCCGATGGTCATGGCGGGGAAGGTGACCGTCATGGAGCGCCGGAGCCCGCCCATGTCGCTCATCAGGTTCGACCCGACGACGTGGATCACCGCGCCCGCGCAGAGGAACAGCAGCGCCTTGAACGCCCCGTGCGTGACCAGGTGGAAGATCGCCGCCTGGTCGGAGCCGGCGGCCAGTGCTCCCGCCATGTACGCGAGCTGGCTGATCGTCGAGTAGGCGAGCACCCGTTTCAGGTCGTCCTGGGCCAGGGCGGCCAGCGCGGCGCCGAGCATCCCGGCGGACGCCAGCACCGCGAGCAGGTCGAGGGTCGGCCCGGCGCCCAGGAAGGCCGGGTAGAGCAGGGCGACGACGAAGATGCCGGCCGCGACCATGGTGGCGGCGTGGATGAGCGCGCTGATCGGCGTGGGACCGGCCATCGCGTCCGGCAGCCAGGTGTGCAGCGGCACCTGGGCGCTCTTGCCCGCGACTCCGAGGAGGAGCAGCATCGTCGCGGTCACCAGCGTGCCGGTGGACATGGTGGGCACTTTGGCGATCACGTCGTCGATCCGGAAGCCGCCGGCGGCGAAGCCGAGCGTGAAGATGCCGAACAGGAAGCCGACATCACCGAGGCGCGTGACGAGAAACGCCTTCACCGCCGCCCGCGAGTTCGCCCGGTCCTCCCACCAGTGGCCGATCAGCAGGTACGAGCACAGTCCCATGATCTCCCAGCCCACGTACAGGACCAGCAGGTCACCGGCGTAGACGACGAGCAGCATGGCGCTGGTGAACAGGCTGATGAAGGCGCTGAAGGAGGGGTAGCGCGGCTCGTGGCGCATGTATCCGATCGAATACACCTGCACCGCCAGCGCCACCACGGTCACCAGGACGGCGACGAGGGCCGCCAGGTCGTCCACGCGAAGACCCGCGGTGATCGGGATCGCGCCCGTGTCGATCACCGTGAGCGTGCCCTGGACGGCGGCGGGGAGCCGGCCCGTCCCGGCCGGGTGCTCCACGAAGGACGTGAACCGGCGTGGTGTGGTCGCCAGGTACGTCAGGAGCCAGATCGCCAGCGCGGCCGAGATCGCGGTGGGCACGACGGCGATCCACGCCGCCCTCCTGTAGACGGCGGGCTCGATCGACCCGGGCGGGCCGCCACCCCAGAGCCGCCGCGTACCCAGCAGCCCCGCCACCGCCGCCAGGAACGGCAGCAGGACGACGGCGCCTGCCACCCCGGTCACAGCGCACCGTCCCTCACCGGCACGGCGTCGGCGGCTGCCTCGGGCTCGGCGTCGGCGGGTTCGGAGAGATCGCGGACGTGGTCGATCTCGACGGTCCGCCGGTTGCGGAACACCGCGAGGACGATCGCCAGGCCCAGCCCGAGCTCCGCGGCGGCGATCACGATGACGAACAGGGTCAGTACCTGGCCCCCGTGGAGCCTGTCCCTGAGCCACACGTCGAACGCGACGAGGTTCACGTTGACCGCGTTGAGCATCAGCTCCACCGACATCAGCACGAGGATCGTGTTGCGCCGGGCGAGCACGCCGTACACGCCGATCGAGAACAGCAGTGCGGCGAGCACGGCGGGATAGACGACGTGCACGTCAGTCCTTTCCGCCGATGTCGGTACGGGAGAGCACGATCGCGCCGATCAGCGCGGCGAGCAGCAGCACGGAAAGCGCTTCGAAGGGCAGCACCCAGTCCCTGAAGATGCTCGCCCCGAGCGACGAGGCGGCGCCGCCACCCGGCTCCAGCGGGGTGTAGGCGGTGCGGAAGCCCTCGATCACGGTGGTGACGAGAACGGCCGCCGTCGCCACCGAGACCACCAGGGCCGCCACCCTGTTACCCGAGTTCAGGTCGGTGGACGGGCCGATGGGCGCACGGGTCAGCATGATGCCGAAGAGCAGCAGCACCACGACCGCCCCGACGTAGATCAGGACCTGGACCCAGGCCACGAACTCGGCGGTGAGCACCAGGTAGCACCCGGCCAGCGCGCCGAACGAGACGACGAGCCACAGGGCCGCGTGCACGATCTGCCGGGTGGTGACGACCAGCAGCGCCGTCCCCGCCGCCATCACACCGAGCAGCAGGAAGACGACCTCCTGCGCGGTCGGCGGCCAGAGGCCCGGCACCGCCGACGTCACGACTCCCCCACCCTCACGACTCCGCCACCGTCCCAGACGACTCTGGCGGCTCCTTCCCCGTCCCCGGATCCTTCGACGGCTCGGGGGGTCCCGCGGGTGGTTCGGCAGGGGCCCGCTTCTTCGGCAGCGCGCCGGGGGGCCGGATCGCCCGAACGGCCGCCGCGCCACCACTCGGGCGGGCCGTACCCGGGCGTCCGGGGGCGGCCGTCTCCCGACGTTCGGAGATGGCCGTTTCCGGGCGTTCGGGGGTGGGCTTTTCCGGTCTTTCGCGAGGGGCCGTTTCCGGGCGTTCGGGGGTTGGCCTTTCCGGTCTTTCGGGGGCGGCCGCTTCCGGGCGTTCGGGGGCGGCCGTTCCCGGGCGTTCGGGGGTGGCCGGGCGGGCGGGCTTCGCCGTACCTCGCTCCGGGTCCTGACGGTCGCGAGCGGGACGGGCGGCGCCTCGGGAGGCCGCCGCGACCTCCTTGGGCGGCTCGGCGTTCGGCTCGTGCGGGGGCGGAACGGGGACCGTCTGGACCCATTCGCCGAGCCTGTCCTTCTCGTGAAGGAGGTTACGGATGTCGTACTCGGCGTACTCGAACTCCGGCGACCAGAAGAGCGCGTCGAACGGGCACACCTCGATGCAGATCCCGCAGTACATGCACAGCGAGAAGTCGATCGCGAACCGGTCGAGCACGTTGTGGGCGCGCGGACGCCCGCCCTCGGGGGCCGGCGCCGTCTCCTTGTGGGAGTCGATGTAGATGCACCAGTCGGGGCACTCCCTGGCGCACAGCATGCAGACCGTGCAGTTCTCCTCGACCAGGGCGATGACGCCGCGACCGCGGGGTGGCAGATCAGGGCGAACCTCGGGGTACTGCTGGGTGTCCGCCCTGCTCAGCATGTGGCGAAGGGTGACGGCCAGACCCTTCGCCAGCCCTTCTCCTGGTATACGAGCCACGGTTCAACATCATGGCCTACATGGGCGTCCTCGTGAATGCGCGAGCCCTCACCGGCTCCCGGTTTTCCTAAATCAGTCACGATTTTGGGGGATTTATCACCCCAACATGTGGTCCCTTTGGCCGATGCGGCACTCTGGGGAAGCCCGTATCCTTCGCGTTATGCACCCGACCAACGGCCACGGGGGCCCGGGATCGGGGCCGCCGGGAGGCCCTCCCCCTGAGCCAGGTGATCCGAACGGTCCGACCGCTCCACGGCCTCGCCAGACGAGCCGGCCGCTGCCGGGCACGACCCCGGCCCCTCAGGCCCGGCCGCACCAGGACCAGGGACCCACTCCCCATACGGCCCCCCGTTCCGAGCACGGCGCGCCGGCGCCGCACAACCAGCGTGGGCCCGAGCAGGGCCGGTCGCCGCACGGCCGGCCAGGCCCCGGGCAAGGGCGTTCTCCGTACGGCCGGCCCGGCCAGGAGCAGAGCCGTCCCCCCTACGCGCCGCAGGATCCCCGGAACGGCAACGGGCCGTTCCTTCCCCCGCATCCCGGCCAGCACGGTCTCGCGCCGTACAACCGGCCGGCTCCCGGGCCGCACGAACCGCGGACACCGAGTGATCCCCACGGGCACCTCCCCCAGCCGCCGCCGTTCCCGCCTCACGTTCCTCCGCCTCAGCCCCCGGGCGGCCCCGGCGCGGCCAGCGTGTTCTGGGCCCTCGCACCACTGCTCACGTGCGGTGTCGCGACGCCCTTCACCCTCGGGTACGCGGCGGCGAAGCTGCGGAGCACGATGATCGGCCTGTCGGCGGCGATCTACGCCATCGGCATGCTCACCCTCGTGGTCGCCGTGGTGACGGACGGCCCTGGCCCTTCACCAGCGTGGCTGGTGCTTGCCGCCATGCTCGGGTCGGGCGGGAGCTGGCTCGGAGGCACGATCCAGTCGCTGATCATCCGCAAGCAGGTCTTCGACCGCTCGGAATCCCCCAACGACCATGCCGTGGCCCACGCCCAGCATCGTCGCGAGCTCAGGCAGCAGGCCCGCGACCTCGTGGAACGCGACCCCGCGCTGGCCCGCGAGCTGCGCATCGGCCGCCCCGACCTCCCGCGCCAGTACGACGACGGCGGGCTGGTGGACATGAACCACGCGCCGGCCGAGGTGATCGCGAGCCTGCCGGGGATGACCACCGAGCTGGCGCGACGCGTGGTCGAGGCCAGGGCCGGCGTCGGGGGCTTCATCTCCGCCGAAGATGTGTCCATCGCCGTGGACCTTCCCCCGCAGATCACCGCTGACCTGGTCGAACTCACCATCTACCTTCCCTGACCGCCCGCACGCCCTCTTTCCCCGGCCGGACCGCACACGCACCGGACCGCGTCGCCGGATCGAACCTCGCTTTCGTGCCGTCCGGCCCGGGGCCCGGTCTCGGATCGTGAGATCCGGCCCGGGCCCCTGGCCGCTGCGGGGGTCTCGGCGGTATCACTGTGGCGGCAAAAACATGCGTAACGCGGGCTATCTCCGTATTCTTCGCGATATGCAGCTAGCCAGGCCCTCCCAGCCCAACACCGCGATCAGCCTCGTCTGGGCACTGGCTCCATTGTTCACCTGCGGGATCGCCACGCCGTTCACCATGGGTTACGCGGCCTTCCGCAAGCGCTCGCCGATGCTCGCGGTGGCCGCGCTGCTGTACTTCCTCAGCCTGTTCGTGCTCTGCGTGCTCGTTGTCGCCTACGGCAACGCGCCGACGTTCCCCGAGTGGGCGAGCCTCCTCGTCGTCCTCGGGTTGTTCACGATCTGGATCGGCGGGCTCATCCACTCCCTGGCGATCCGCTCGGCGGTCTTCGCACCGGGCGCTCCCCGCCCCGCGTCCTTCCCGCCGTCCCCGCCGCAGGCCTACCGCCCGGCGTCCTACCCGTCGGGGCCGTACCCCCCTCACGAGCCCGCGCCCCCGTACCAGAACCAGAACCAGAACCAGCAGCACACGGGCGGCCCTGCGAACCAGCAGCACCTCACCGGGCCTCCGAACCATCAGCGGCCCGAACCGGCCACGCAACGGCATCCGCATGCCACACCGCGGCCTCCGGCACAGCCTCACCCGCAACACCACTCCCAGGAGCAATACGGCCAGCAGCGGCCGCCTCAGGATCAGGAGCGGTACCAGCAGGGGCCCCGGCAGGATCACCGGCTGGTGCCGAACCCGATCACCACGGGCCCGCCCGCACCCAGCCAGGCGACCTTTCCCGGCTCCGCCTCGGGCAACACACCCGCCGGCGTGCAGGGCGCTTCGACGCTGCCCACACAGGCGCCCGGACCGCTGCCCGCCGGGGAGTCCGACCACATCGGGCGCTACCGCCTGATCGGAAGCCTCGGGCAAGGCGGCCAGGGCGCGGTCTACCTGGGTGAGGCGCCCGATGGCACCCGAGTCGCGATCAAGGTGCTGCACGCTCGCCTGGCCGCGGAGACCGGGGCCCAGCAGCGGTTCCTGCGCGAGGTCGAGGCCGCCCGGCGGGTCGCGCCGTTCTCCACCGCCCGCGTGATCGACGCCGATATCGCCGGCGAGCGTCTCTACATCGTGAGCGAGTACGTCGAGGGCTCGTCGCTGGAGCAGCTCGTACGGGAGCGCGGGCCGCGCGGCCACGACGGCCTGGTACGGCTCGCGCTCGGAACGGTCGGCGCCCTCGCCGCGATCCACCGCGCCGGCATCGTGCACCGCGACTTCAAGCCGAGCAACGTCCTGATCGGCGCCGACGGCCCCCGCGTGGTCGACTTCGGCATCGCCCGCGTGCTCGACAACGCCACCGCGACCTCCAGCGGTGTGATCGGCACCCCCGCCTACATGTCCCCCGAGCAGGTGTCGGGAGAGCGCGTCGGACCGGAGTCCGACGTGTTCAGCTGGGCCGCAACGATGATCTTCGCCGCGACGGGCAGCCCGGCCTTCGGAGAGGACAACATCGCGGCGGTGTTCAACCGCATCTTCACCAAGCAGCCTGATCTGTCCGCACTGCCCGACTCGCTGGCCCAGGTGGTCGGAAAGTGCCTGGAGAAGCGCCCGGAGGACCGCCCCACCGCCTCCGACGTCATGCTCGCCATCGTCCACTGACCGGCCCCACCCGACCGAGCCGCGTCCGCGAGGATCGTGGCCCTGCGAGATCGTGTTTGGAAGGCACGGCAAGCCGGGCACGCCGGGCGAGGTCGCGGCGGCCATCAGGTACCTCGCCTCCCCCGAGGCCGCGTACGTCACGGGTCAGATCATCCACGTCAACGGCGGCACGATGCTGGGCCGCTGACGTCGCGGCGTCCCCTCAGCCGGCGAGGACCCTGACCACCCCGGTCAGGGCGAGCTGGAACAGCGCGAGCGGCACCAGGCCGATCCAGGCCAGCTTCTGCAGCTGGTCCGCACGGAGCCGGGGGAAGCTGACGCGGACCCAGATCACCACGAAGGCCAGCACGAAGATCTTGATCAGCGTCCAGACGGGGCCGGGCAGCAGGGGCCCGTGCCATCCTCCGAGGAACAGCACGGTGGTCAGCGCCGAGAGCACCACGATGCCGGCGTACTCGGCGAGCATGAACAGCGCGAACCGCATGCCGGTGTACTCCGTCATCGGGCCCATGATGATCTCGGATTCGGCGATCGGCATGTCGAAGGGCGGCCTGCGCAGCTCGGCGAGGCCGGCGACGAAGAACACCACCGCGCCGATCGCCTGCCACGGCAGCCACCACCACCGCCACGCCTCCACGATGCCCGGCAGGGACAGCGTGCCCGCCGCCATCGCGACCGACGACGCCGCGAGGACGAGCGGCAGCTCGTACGACATGAGCTGGGCCGCCGAGCGCATGCCGCCGAGCACGGAGTACTTGTTGGCCGACGACCAGCCCGCCATGATCGAGCCCAGCACGCCGATGCCCATCACCGCGAGCACGAAGAACAGCCCGGCGTCCAGGTCGGCGCCGAACAGGCCGGGGCCGACCGGGATGACGACCATCACGACGAGGTACGGCACCAGGGCCACGGCCGGTGCGAGGGAGAACACCCGGCGGTCGGCCGCCAGCGGGATGACGTCCTCCTTCTGGGCGAACTTCACGCCGTCGGCGATGAGCTGGGCCCAGCCGTGGAACCCGCCGGCGTACATGGGGCCGAGGCGCGACTGCATGTGGGCCATGGCCTTGTGCTCGGTCTGCCCGACGATCAGGGGCAGCGTCAGGAACGCGATGACGATCACCACGAGGCGGACGGCGACATCGAGCACCTCAGCCATCGCCCTCCTCCCCCCGCTCCGGCGGCTCCGGCCGCACGAGCCGCTCCGGCCGCGCCGGCTGCTCCGGACGTACGGGCTGCTCCGGACGTACGGGCTGCTCCGGCCGCGCGGGCCGTTCCGGTTGGGGGTCGCGTACGGCGCGGGGGCCGCGGACCGGTGGCGGCGTGGCCGCCGAGGGCCCCCAGTCGGTGGGCACGCCGGGCGGCAGGGTCTTGCGGCGGCTGGGCGAGCCCTGGCCCGACTCACCGGGCTCCTTGGCGCCCGGCCACGGCTTGGCCACCCGTGAGGCGAGGATGAAGTCCTTGCGGAGCGGGAAGCCCTCGAACCCGTCGGGCAGCAGCAGGGGCACCAGGTGGGGATGGCCCTCGAAGATCACCCCGAACATTTCGAAGGTCTCGCGCTCGTGCCAGTCGGCGCCCCGGTAGACGCCCGTGGCGCTCGGCAGCCGGGGGTCCTCGCGCGGCACCCGCGTGCGGAGCAGCAGATGGGCGTGCTCGACGGGGTCGAAGACGTGGGCGACGACGGAGAACCCGCCCGGGGGGTCGTCGACCCCGGTCAGCCAGTCGAAGAACACGCACCCGAGGTCGTCGCGGGCGAAGGTCAGCAGGTCGATCCAGTCGCCGGTGCCGACGTCGACGGTCGTCTCCCCGAACGCCTCGGAGACCTCGGCGCGCGAGCCGTACCGCTCCTCGATCGCGGCTCTCACCGGTTCACGTCCGGCCGGTGCTCCGGGGAGGCGTAGCGCTCGCCGAGCGACTCCCCGGCGATCTTCTCCTGGAGCTTCATGATGCCGTGCAGAAGCGCCTCGGGCCGTGGCGGGCAGCCCGGCACGTACACGTCGACCGGGATGATCTGGTCGACGCCCTTGGTCACGCAGTAGGAGTCCCAGTAGGGGCCGCCGCAGTTGGAGCAGGCGCCGAACGAGATGACGTACTTGGGGTCGGGCATCTGCTCGTACAGGCGCTTGACCGCCGGGGCCATCTTGTCGGTGACGGTGCCCGAGACGATCATGAGGTCGGCCTGCCTCGGCCCGTTGGCGAAGGGGATCACTCCGAACCGGATGAAGTCGTGACGGCCCATCGAGGTGGCGATGAACTCGATCGCGCAGCAGGCCAGCCCGAAGTTGAACACCCACAGCGAGTAGCGCCGCCCCCAGTTGAGTATGAAGCGCATCGGTTTGGGGGCGAGCCGGGACGCCGGCCCCACGGTGGGCATCGGGAGATCGCTGGCGGCCATGGAGCCATTCTCCCCTCTCCGTCAGGTCCAGGCGAGTACGCGCTTGCGCCAGGCATAAAGGATGCCGATGGCGATGAAAGCCAGGAAGACGAACATCTCGACCAGCGTGGCCATGCCGAAGCCCGGCGCGGCGAACACCGTCGCCCACGGGAACAGGAAAACGGCGTCGACGGCGAAGACGACATAGAGATAGGTGAAGACGTAGTACCTGATCTGGGACTGCGCCCAGCCCTCGCCGACGGGGTCGACCCCGCACTCGTAGGTCAGGGACTTCTCGGGGGTGGGGTGGCTCGGGCGGAGCATCCGGTTGGCGAACAGGGCCCCGCCGAAGATCGCGGCCCCGATGGCGAGCAGCACGGCGACGACAGCGTAAGAACCGAAATATCCGCTCATACAGCCTCCTCACCCATGCGGCCGGCGCGACGCGAGCGCGGCGACGATGCTCACCCGGCAGAACCGGCGCCTTGATGGTAGCCCTGCCGAGTGCGGCTCCCAAGGGGCGAGACCCCTGGTCGGGAAATCGCTTTCCGTCACCCAAGGACTACCCGTCGCGGTCAAAAGCCAGTCTCTCATCCCGCAAAATACAAGTAAATCCGCATATAGCGTGCTTAGTCTGGCAGCCATGTCCCGCCTGCTTCGCTCCGGAGGAATCGCGGTTCTGATCGCGGTCACCGCCGGGTGCGGAGTCACCTTGCCTTTCAGCTTCGAGGACGAGCCGACCACGCTCCCCGCGCAGCCGACCACGATCAATTTCGTCGCCCCCTCCGAGATCGGAGAGCTGCCGGTGCGGACGGTCTCCGACGACTCCGCCGACCACCACGTCTTCGTCAGCTATCCCACCCCCGCCTCGGCCCCCGAACTCGCCGAGAGGCTCCGCCAGACCACCTCGGCCGCCATACGCCGCTTCTCCCAGGACAGGCGCGCGCGGCCCAAGGGCGGCACGCCCCCCGAGCTGAACGTCGGATGGCAGCTGACGGCGGCCTCCGGCGGCGTGTTCGGGGTACGGATGCGCACCGGCCTGTTCACCGGGACGGAATGGCGGAACTCCCTCAGCACGCTGTGGTACGACCAGGCCGCCCGGCGCGTCCACGACTCCGCCGACCTCCTGAAGGACGCCAAGGCGCTCTCAACGCTGGCCGAGATCGTCCAGAACCGCGTCTGGGCCCTCGGCCAGGGGACGAAGGTCGACGCCGTCAAGCCCGACCGGGCGATGTTCGACTCGCTGAACTTCAACCCGCACGGCGATCTCGTGGCCGAGTTCGACGACGGCCAGGTGGCCCCGGCGCGGATGGGCCGGATCGCGGTCGCCGTCCCCAAGCAGGAGGCCGCGCCGCTGCTGTCGGACTTCGGCCGCCGGACCATGGAGGTCGTGGACTCCGCCACCCCGGACTCCATCCCCAACAGCCCGCCGCCTGAGTCGACCCCCGTTCCCGGCACCACCGGCGCCGGGCACTCCGTGGACTGCGCCGCCACCAGGTGCGTGGCGCTGACCTTCGACGACGGCCCCGGCCCGCAGACCGACCGGCTGCTGTCCATCCTCGCCGAGTACGGCGCCCGCGCCACCTTCTTCACCGTGGGCGCGAACGCCGAGGCGCAACCGGCCCTGCTGCGGCGGATCGCCGACGGGGGCCACCTGATAGGCAACCACTCCTGGTCCCACCGCGACCTGGCCACCCTCGACATGCGCAAGATCTCCGACGAGCTGGGCCGCACCCAGATGATGCTCAGCGCGACCGGCCCCGCGCCTGCGCTGCTCCGGGCTCCGTACGGCGGGCTCACCCCTCAGGTCGTGACCGTGGCCCGCGCCCTGAGGCTCTCGATCGTCGGATGGACCCTGGACACGGGGGACGCGAGGGACCCCGACCCCGCCGCCGTCGCCCGCCGGGCGATCGACGGGGCGCGGCCCGGATCGGTCATCCTGATGCACGAAGGCGGCTCCGCGACCCTGCGGGCCCTGCCGAAGACGCTCAAGGCTCTGGCGTCGCGCGGCTACGCCTTCGTGACGGTCCCCGAGCTGTACGGCTCGCGCGGGATGGAGCCGGGTCAGGTCTACGCCGCGGCGCCGCCGCACTAGTGGGATCCGGAGTGCGGCTCTCGGATCCATGGGCCCGAGGGACATATAGTTAGTCACCGTGACCCGAAACGTGCTCTACTCCCGCTTGCACGTTGACCTGTGCAGGCTTGCCGCAGGGCTGTGTACGCGGAGCCGTCTCCGGTCGTGACCACGCCTTCGGCGTCGGTCGCCAACCGCGTCCTGATCTGAGCCAACCGCGTCCGAGTTGAGCCGACCGCGTCTCGACCTGAGCCGCCCCGGCCTCAGGGCGCACCGCGTGCCGCGGGCATCGCCCCCGATGCCCCCGCGGACGCGGCCGACGAAGACATCGCTGCCGTCGCAGGGAGATAGGTCACACTCCTTCGGCGCGCATGCGTCAAGAAGCCCGCGCAGCCCCAAGGGATCTAGCATGGAAAAGAATACGTGCCACGAGCGACGGCGCCTGAGCGCGTCGAGGAGGACCGAGCTGTGACCAAGCAGGTTCAGCAACTCGACCGCGTGATCATTCGCTTCGCGGGCGACTCCGGCGACGGCATGCAGCTGACCGGTGATCGTTTCACGGCGGAGACCGCGCAGTTCGGGAACGACCTTTCCACCCTCCCCAACTTCCCCGCCGAGATCCGCGCCCCCGCAGGCACGCTCCCCGGCGTGTCGAGCTTCCAGCTCCACTTCGCCGACCACGACATCCTGACCCCGGGCGACGCCCCCAACGTCCTCGTCGCCATGAACCCCGCGGCGCTGAAGGCCAACCTCGGCGACCTGCCGCGCGGGGCCGACATCATCGTCAACACCGACGAGTTCACCAAGCGCAACCTCCAGAAGGTCGGCTACACCGAGAGCCCGGTGGACGACGACTCGCTCGCCGAGTGGCGCGTGCACGCCGTCCCGCTCACCTCGCTGACGGTGAAGGCCCTCGAAGGCTTCGCCGTCTCCAAGAAGGACGCCGAGCGCGCCAAGAACATGTTCGCGCTCGGCCTGCTGTCCTGGCTCTACCACCGGCCCACCGAGGCGACGGTCAAGTTCCTCGAAGCCAAGTTCGCCAAGAAGCCCGACATCGCGAAGGCCAACGTCGCGGCCTTCCAGGCCGGGTGGAACTACGGCGAGACCACCGAGTCCTTCTCGGTGTCGTACGAGATCAAGCCGGCCAAGCTGGCGGCGGGTCTCTACCGCAACATCTCCGGCAACCAGGCCCTGGCCTACGGGCTGATCGCGGCCTCGGTCCAGTCGAAGCTGCCGCTGTTCCTCGGCTCCTACCCCATCACCCCGGCCTCCGACATCCTGCACGAGCTGTCCAAGCACAAGCGGTTCGGCATCCGCACCTTCCAGGCGGAGGACGAGATCGCGGGCGTCGGCGCGGCCCTGGGCGCGGCGTTCGGCGGCGCGCTCGGCGTCACCACGACGTCGGGTCCGGGCGTGGCGCTCAAGGCCGAGACCGTGGGCCTCGCGGTCACCACCGAGCTCCCGCTGCTGGTGATCGACGTCCAGCGGGCGGGGCCCTCCACGGGCATGCCCACCAAGACCGAGCAGACCGACCTGCTCATGGCGATGTACGGCCGCAACGGCGAGTCACCGGTGCCGATCGTGGCGCCCGCGACACCGTCCGACTGCTTCGACGCGGCGCTGGAGGCGGCGCGCATCGCCGTGAAGTACCGCACTCCGGTCATGCTGCTCTCCGACGGCTACCTCGCGAACGGCTCCGAGCCGTGGCGGCTGCCCGAGATCGACGACCTGCCCGATCTCTCCATCGAGTTCACGGTGGAGCCGAACGGCGACGACGGCGAGACGTACCTGCCGTTCAAGCGCGACACGCAGACGCTGGCGCGGCCGTGGGCCGTGCCCGGCACGCCGGGGCTCGAACACCGCATCGGCGGCATCGAGAAGGCCGACGGCACGGGCAACATCTCCTACGACCCCAACAACCACGACCTCATGGTCCGGCTCCGCCAGGCCAAGATCGACGGCATCGCGCAGGACATCCCGCAGCTGAAGGTCGACGACCCCGAGGGCGACGCCCGCGTGCTCGTCCTCGGCTGGGGCTCGACGTACGGGCCGATCGCGGCCGCGGTGCGACGGGTCAGGAAGACCGGCGCGAAGGTCGCGCAGGCCCACCTCCGCCACCTGAACCCGCTGCCCTCCAACACCGGCGAGGTGCTGCGCTCGTACGACAAGGTGCTGCTGCCGGAGATCAACCTCGGCCAGCTCGCACTGCTGCTCCGCGCGCGCTTCCTGGTCGACATCATCAGCTACAACCGTGTGCGCGGTCTTCCCTTCAAGGCCGAGGAGCTGGCCGGAGTGATCCAGGAAGTGATCGACAGTGAGTGACATCGCGACGAACGGGCTCATCACCGGCACGGTCGCGGGGGCAGGCACCGGGCTCGCCCTCATCCCCCGGGCCGACGGGAAGCAGACCCTCAAGGACTTCAAGAGCGACCAGGAGGTGCGCTGGTGCCCCGGCTGCGGTGACTACGCCATCCTCGCCGCGGTCCAGGGCTTCCTGCCCGAGCTGGGGCTCAAGCGCGAGAACATCGTGTTCGTCTCGGGCATCGGCTGCTCCTCCCGATTCCCGTACTACCTGAACACCTACGGGTTCCATTCGATCCACGGCCGGGCCCCGGCGATCGCGACCGGCCTGGCGGCGTCCCGCCCCGACCTGTCCGTATGGGTGATCACGGGAGACGGCGACGCGCTGTCGATCGGCGGAAACCACCTGATCCACGCGCTGCGCCGCAACGTCAACCTGAACATCCTGCTGTTCAACAACCGCATCTACGGCCTGACCAAGGGCCAGTACTCGCCGACGTCCGAGGTCGGCAAGATCACGAAGTCGACGCCGATGGGCTCGCTCGACAAGCCCTTCAACCCGATCTCGCTCGCCCTCGGCGCCGAGGCGGGCTTCGTGGCCCGCACGCTCGACTCCGACCGCAAGCACCTCCAGTCGGTCCTGCGCGAGGCGGCGGCCCACCGGGGCACGAGCCTGGTCGAGATCTACCAGAACTGCAACATCTTCAACGACAACGCGTTCGAGCCGCTGAAGGACCCGGAGCAGCGTGACGACATCACGCTGCGCCTGGAGCACGGCCTGCCGATCGTGTCCGCCTCCAAGGCGGTGCGGCGCGCGGCCAACGGCGGCATCGAGGTCGTCGACCGGGCGAGCGTGCCCGAGGGCGAGATCCTCGTCCACGACGCGCACAACCCCGACCCGTCGCTGGCGTTCGCGCTGTCGCGGCTCGACGAGCCCGCGTTCGAGCACGTGCCGATCGGCATCTTCCGGTCCGTCGACCGCCCGGCGTACGACACGCTGATGGCCGAGCAGCTCGACGAGGCCGTGGCCGAGCGTGGCCCCGGCCGGCTGAGCGACCTGCTGCGCGGCGGCGACACCTGGAGCGTGGGCTGAAACAGCCTGGCCAGGCTGAAAGCCTGAACATCGCCGCATGAGGAAGCCCTCCACGGAGATCCGTGGAGGGCTTCCTCATGCGCTGTGAACTACGGCCGGGCTCAGCCGCCCTCGGGTACGGCCTTGCCGTCCTCCCAGACGTTGCCCTTCCACTCGTTTCCCGGCGCGCCCTTGTCCCAGTAGGCCACGGGGCCGTTGTAGCCGCCCTTGGCCCACACGTCGCGGCTGAAGACGTTGTTGATGACCTTGATGTTGGACGAGGTGCCCTTGCTACCCGCGCCGCCGTAGAGGGAGTAGCCTCCGCCGGCCAGGAAGTTGCCCTCGACGGTCACGTTGCGGACCACCCCGAAGTCCTGGAAGAGCGCAATCGCACCCGTCTGCTCCAGGGTGTTGATGACCGTGTTGCCGCGGATCACCAGCGTCTTGCCCGACGGCGGCCCGCTCGTACACATGATCATGTCGGTGTGGTCGCCGGAGAAGTACTTCGGATCGTGGAGGTAGGAGTCCTCCACCAGGCCCTGCTCGGTCAGGATGCCGTTGCTGATGGTGTGGATGTCGACGCGCCTGACCGTCAGGTCGCCGCCCTGGTTCAGGATGGCGAACTGGGTGCGGTCCTTACCGTTGCCGAAGATCTCGCTGTCGACCACCGTCAGGCCGCTGTGGCCCTGGCGCTGGATGATTCCCCAGTCGCCGGGCGACGCCGCCAGGCGGGTGTTCTTGATCGTCACGTTGTCGGCCTCGACGTTGATCTCGCCGCTGACCTCCATGCCGTCGATCACCGTGCCGTCCTTGGTGACGGTGATCGACTTGCTCTGCTTGAGGTTCGTGCCGGAGGGCACGCCGGTGTCGGAGGCTCCGGGGAAGCCACCGGTGGGCGGAGGCGTCGTCGTCTGGGTCGGCTTCGCCGTGGGCGTGGGGTCCTTGGTCGGCTGGTTCGTCGGGTTCGCGGTGAGCGACGGCTTCGGCGACGGACTGGGGCTCGACGTGCGCGTCCTGGTCGGGGTCGCCGTCGGGGTGCCCGGGCCGGACGCCGTGGGCGTCGAGGTGACGCCGTCGGACGGCCCGCCTGACTCGCTGACCGTGGGGGTCGCGGAGCCGTCGGGCTGGGACGTCGGCGGGACGCTCGGGTCGCCCGTCGTGGGGGTCACGGTCGGGCCGGCCGTGACGCCGTCGGTGGGCTGCTGGGTCGGCCGGGGGATGTTGCGGCGTTCCCGGTGCCGGAAGACGACGTCGACCCAGTAGTTGACGTGC
This sequence comes from Sphaerisporangium sp. NPDC049003, assembly GCF_043197795.1. Classification (NCBI taxonomy): domain Bacteria; kingdom Bacillati; phylum Actinomycetota; class Actinomycetes; order Streptosporangiales; family Streptosporangiaceae; genus Sphaerisporangium; species Sphaerisporangium sp. NPDC049003. The sequence goes on along the minus strand of NZ_JBICTU010000051.1, from coordinate 18,915 downwards.
GCCCGGTGCCGCCGGGACGGGAAGGCCGCCTTCGCGGTGGGGGCGAACACGCCCGCCTGGGCGGTGAGCGGGCCCACCGTGACGGGGTCTTCGAGGGCTCCGGGAGCGGCGACGTACCCGCCGTTCTTCGTGTGGTACGAGACGGTGTAGACCCGGCCCGCGACGATGGGCACCGGCTCGGAGAACAGCGCCTGCTGCCAGCCGCTGCGGCTCTCGCCGGTGAAGGTCACCTTGGCGAGGAGCTTCCCGTCGGCGTCCCACAGGCTTCCGCGGTGCGCGCCGCGCTCGGAGGCGGGCTTGTAGAACCGCACGCCGGCGACCTCGCCGTCACGGCTGGCCTTGAACCGGGTGCCGAGCTCCAGCGGGGTGTTCTCGGCCTGGGTCTTGCCCTTCACGGCCTTCTGCGACTTCCAGAGACTGGACTCCAGGGTCACCTCGGCCGCGACGGGCGCGGCGTTCGTGGTCGGGGCGGGAGCGTCGGACCCACGGTTGACGACCACCACCGTGACGGTCGCCCCCAGCAGCACGGCGGCGGCCAGCAACGACACCCGTCCCACGACGGGGAACCGGGAAGACCCCGCGGACCCTGTTTCAGCGGACGCCGACCGGCGCCGGCGGCGCGGTCCGTCCGAATGTCGGGAGTTGCTCACTGGCCCAAGCCTCCACCTCCGGCGCCCGGGCGCCGGACTCCTATCATGTTTCAGTGCGAGGCTATTGTTGCGGTTGGGAAACGATGAGACAACCCGATCCAGCCCTTTATCCGGTTAATCGGCCGAATACAGTATGGAAACCTTGATTTAGGCAACACAATTAGACTATCCATCGCGGCCAAAACCCCGCGTCACACCATGATCACACCGTGTGCGGCCTCACAGGTCAGCGGACGCGCAGCCCCGCGTAGTACGCCTGGCAGTCCTCGTACCGCGGCAGGAGACCTTTCTCCATCGCCTGCGCGAGCGTCGGGGCGGCGACGTCCTTGGGGGACATCAGCGGCTCCAGCTCCGCCGGCCAGGCGATGCCGAGCTCCGGGTCCAGCGGGTCCACCCCGTGCTCGCGCGCGGGGGTGTACGGCTCGGAGCACACGTAGATCACGGTGGCCTGCTCGCTCAGCACCATGAACGCGTGGCCCAGCCCCTCGCTGACGTAGACGCCGCGCCTGTTGTCGTCGTCGAGCTCGATGGCCTCCCACTGGCCGAAGGTCGCGGACCCCACCCGGACGTCCACCACGACGTCCAGCACGCTGCCGCTTACGCAGGTGACGAACTTGGCCTGGCCCGGCGGCACGTCCGCGAAGTGCACGCCGCGCAGGACGCCACGCCGGGAGACCGAGTAGTTGGCCTGGGCGAGGTTCAGCCCGTGGCCGGTGACAGAGGACAGCTCGTCCGCCCGGAACCACTCCAGGAACGTTCCTCTGTCGTCTTCGTGGACGGCCGGGGTGTACAGATACGCGTCTTCGATGCTCAGTTGCTCCACGGTGCCAAGGGTCGCACCTCTCATCTCAGTGCGCTATCGAATGGCACCAGTGCCCACTGTGGCCGGACGCGTTCTGCGATAGTTGGGCGGTCTCGTTGGAACGTGCCGAATCCGGCAGATCCACGGCCACCAGCCGCCGTGCCCCCACGAACTCCCCGCCAAGGAGAAGCATGAGCCGTCTGAACGCTCTCCGGAGCCGCTTCGTCGACGCCCCCGACTCGCTCGGCGCCAAGGCCCGGGCCCGGCGCTGGGACTGGTTCGCGCAGAGCTTCCCCGACCTCGGAAGCATGTCGGTCATCGACCTCGGCGGCACGGCCAGCGCCTGGCTGCGGGCGCCCGTGCAGCCGGCGCACGTGCAGATCGTCAACCTGGAAACGCCCCCGGCCGACCTTCCCGGGTGGTTGAGGGCCGACGTGGCCGACGCCTGCGACCTGCCGGCGAGAATCCTCGACACCCAATATGACCTGGTGTTCTCCAACGCGGTCATCGAGCACGTCGGGGGGCACCTGCGCCGTCAGCTCTTCGCCGACGCGGTCCACCGGCTGGCGGAGCGCCACTGGGTGCAGACGCCGTACCGCTACTTCCCCGTGGAGCCGCACTTCCTGTTCCCGGGGTTCCAATATCTCCCCATCGCCGCACGTACGGCCCTCCTGCGCCGCTGGCCGCTGGTCCACACCCCCACCTCCGACCGGGATGCCGCGCGCAACATCGTCATGGAGGTGGAACTGCTCAGCATCACCGAGATGCGGCACTACTTCCCGTCGTCGGAAATACGTTTCGAACGGCTGGCCGGGCTGGTGAAGTCCGTGCTCGCCATCAAGGAGAAGTAGCGCGAAAGGCGCCGTACACGGTGCCTTTCCCCGCCATTCAATTTCTCGAAATATCAGCCGAAGCGAATATGTGCGACAGGCGCCCGGATGCCTCGACCATCACACTTCGCGACACGACGGCTCCCCAGCGTCACGACTCCCGCTCCCCGGCCTCACCGTCCACCCCTTACTGCTGTGACCACTGATGCGCCAGTTGGTGTAGTCACGTAAACCGAGCTCATCGCCTGGACGTCGATTCGTCGGGACCACGCTCTCTGCGTGAGCACCACCGGGGCATCCGACCCTCTCAAGTCACGTGGGAGCTTCATGAAACCGCGCAGGGCCGCGCGCCGACACAGGTCGGCAATCGCAGCAGCAGCGTTCACGCTGGCCGCACTACTGACGGCCCCCGCCACGCCGGCGCAGGCGATGGGCCCGTGCGACGCGGGCGGCAACAAGATCACCTGTGAGAACAGCCTCACGGGCAACGACCGTACGGAGTGGGACACCAACCCGCACGGCACCGTCGAGGGCTACGGCGACCAGATGAGCGTCAACGTCGGTCAGACGGTGAACTTCAAGGTGCGGTCCGCCGCGCTGAACCTCCAGGTGGACATCTACCGGATGGGCTACTACCAGGGGAACGGCGCCCGGAAGATCATATCGGTCCCCGCCACGACCTCGGTGTCCCGCAACCAGCCGAGCTGCCCCGAGAACACCACGACCGGGGAGGTGGCCTGCAACTGGGGCACCGTCGCGAGCTGGACCGTTCCCGCCACAGCCGTCTCCGGCATCTACTTCGCCCACGTGATCCGCACCGACACCAACGACGACACCCACATCGTCTTCGTGGTCCGTGACGACGCCCGCGCCTCCGACGTGCTCTTCAGGACCTCCGACACCACCTGGCAGGCGTACAACTCCTGGGGCGACATCCCCGCCACGGAGGACAACCCCAACAAGATGCTGAACAGCCTCTACCGGGGCGACAGCGTCGTGACGCCGGGAAGGGCCGCCAAGGTCAGCTACAACCGGCCGTTCAACACCCGCGAGTCCACCCCGTGGGGCCGCGACTTCGTGTTCGCCAACGAGTACCCCATGGTCCGCTGGATGGAGGCCAACGGTTACGACGTGTCGTACATGTCGTCGCTGGACGCGGCGCGAGCGCCGTCCAGCCTCCTCAGCCACAAGACGGTGCTGTCGGTCGGCCACGACGAGTACTGGTCGGGCGAGGAGCGCACCGCCTTCGAGGCCGCCCGTGACCATGGCGTGAACCTCGCGTTCTTCAGCGGCAACGAGGTCTACTGGAAGACCCGCTGGGAGAACGGTTACCGCACGCTGGTCTCGTACAAGGAGACGCACGCGAACGCCAAGATCGACCCGACCCCCAACGTGTGGACGGGCACCTGGCGCGACCCGCGGTTCAGCCCTCCGGCCGACGGCGGCAAGCCGGAGAACGCGCTCACCGGCACCCTGTTCACGGTCAACTGCACCACCTCCAACGACGGCTGCGCGGCGATGCCGCTGACGGTGCCCGCCGCCGACGGCAAGATGCGCTTCTGGCGCGGCACGTCCGTGGCCTCGCAGTTCTCCGGATCGATCAGCATCCCCGGTCTCGTCGGCTACGAGTGGGACGAGGACGTCGACAACGGCTTCCGGCCCAAGGGCCTCGTGCCGATGTCGACCAGCACGGCCACGGCCGAGCAGGTGCTCATCGACTACGGCACCAACGTCGCCCAGAAGAGCGCCACCCACCGCATCACGCTCTACCGCGCGCCGAGCGGCGCCCTGGTGTTCAGCGCGGGCACGGTGCAGTGGACGTGGGGGCTCGACGGCGAGCACGACAGCTACAACGAGACCGACTACAGCGACACCCGGATCAAGCAGGCGACGGTCAACCTGTTCGCCGACATGGGCGTGCAGCCCAAGTCGCTCACCTCGGGGCTGAACGCGGCGACGAAGTCGGCCGACACCACGGCGCCGACCGCGGCGATCACCTCCCCGGCCGTGAACGCCGGCGTGAACAACGGCTCGACCGTCACCGTCAGCGGCACCGCCGCCGACGTCGGCGGCCAGGTCGGCGGCGTCGAGGTCTCCACCGACGGCGGCACCACCTGGCACCCGGCCACCGGGCGCGCAAGCTGGACCTACTCGTGGAAGGTCAACGGGGTCGGCGCGACGACCATCAAGGTCCGCGCGGCCGACGACAGCGGCAACGTCGGCGCCGAGACGTCGAGGAGCGTCACCGTCGCCTGCCCGTGCAGCCTGTTCACCTCCTCCGCCGTCCCGGCGAACCCGTCCGAGAACGACGGCAGCGCGCTGGAGCTCGGCGTTCGCTTCAAGTCGGCGGTCAGCGGCTACGTGACCGGCGTCAAGTTCTACAAGGGCACCGGCAACACCGGGACGCACACCGGCACCCTGTGGGGCGCCGACGGCAGCCCCCTGGCCACCGGCACCTTCACCGGGGAGAGCTCCAGCGGGTGGCAGACGCTCTCCTTCGCCTCGCCGGTCCACATCACGGCCAACACCGGCTACGTGGCCTCCTACTACGCGCCGAACGGCCACTACGCCGCCGACGCGAACTTCTACCGCTACCAGCCCACGGTCAACGCGCCGCTCACGGCGCCGAAGGCCACCGAGACGGAGGGCAACGGCCTCTACCGTTCGGGCGCGGGCTTCCCCAACCAGTCGTACAACGGCGGCAACTACTACGTCGACGTGGTGTTCACCATCAACGACGTCTACCCGCCCGCGGCCACCTCGGCCACGCCGGTCCCCGGCTCCTCCAGCGTGCCGACCACGGTCCAGCCGAAGGTCACCTTCGGCGAGCCCGTCCAGGCCGGCACCGCGACGTTCACGCTCAAGGACGCCACCAACGCCAGCGTCGCCGGCACCGCCTCCCTCGACGCCGGCCGCACCTCGCTGACGTTCGTGCCCGCGGCTCCGCTGGCTCCGGGCGAGCGGTTCACGGTCTCGGTCTCCGGCGCCAAGGACGACGCCGGCAACACGATGACGCAGCCGTACACCTTCGCCTTCACCACGGCGAAGACCTGGACGGCCGGCGTCTGCCCGTGCAGCCTGTGGCCCGACGTCACCGTGCCGGACGTGCCGAGCGTCAACGACACCGGCTCGCTTGAGCTGGGCGTGAAGTTCCGGGCCACCACGGACGGCTTCGTCGAGGGCATCCGGTTCTACAAGGGCGCCGGCAACACCGGCACCCACAGCGGCACCCTATGGAACGCGGCGGGCCAGGAGCTGGCCACGGCGACGTTCACCGACGAGTCGACCCAGGGCTGGCAGGAGGTGTACTTCAACACCCCGGTGCCGGTGACCGCGAACACGACGTACGTCGCGTCGTACCACGCCCCCAACGGGCACTACGCGGGCACCTCCAACGGGCTCGCCTCGGCCGTGACGGCGACCCCGCTGCAGACGCTCCCAAGCGCGTCGAGCGGCGGCAACGGCGTCTACAAGTACGGCGCGCGGTCGTTCCCGACGGACTCGTGGGGCGCCACGAACTACTGGGTGGACGTGGTGTTCAGCAGGCTCGCCGACACCACCGCGCCGTACATCACGCTCAAGTCGCCCGACCACGGCGGCACCGGCGTGGCCACCGGCACAGCGGTGACGGCGACGTTCAGCGAGCCGATCAAGGAGAACACCGCGACGATCACGGTGAAGAACGCCGCGAACCAGGCGGTGGCGGGCACCCGTTCACTCAACGGGGCGCGCACGCTGCTCACCTTCACCCCGGACAGCCCGCTGGCCGGGAGCACCACGTACACGGTGACGGTGACCGGCGCCCAGGACGACGCCGACAACTCCATGGTCACCACATCATGGTCGTTCACCACCGGCGGCACGATGAGCTGCCCGTGTACCATCTGGGCCAGCAACGCCACCCCGGCCAACCCGTCGGTCAACGACCCCGACGCGGTGGAGCTGGGCGTGAAGTTCACCGCCGAGATGGACGGCGCGGTCACCGGCGTCCGCTTCTACAAGGGCGCCGGCAACACCGGGACCCACGTGGGCAACCTGTGGAGCTCCACCGGCACCCTGCTGGCCACCGGCACGTTCGCAGGCGAGACGGCCTCCGGCTGGCAGACGCTGACCTTCGCCGCTCCGGTGAGCGTCACCGCCGGCCAGGTGTACGTCGCCTCCTACCTCGCGCCCGACGGGCACTACGCGGGCGACGGCGGCTACTTCAACTCAGGGCCGTACGACAACTCGCCGCTGCACGCGCTGGCCAACGGGGGCCCGGCGGGCGGCAACGGCGTCTACAGGTACGGGACGTCCTCGGGCTTCCCGACCGCCACCTACAACGGCGCGAACTACTGGGTGGACGTGCTGTTCACCCCGGCGAGTTAGTCCCTTCATCCGCGTGCGGTTCGATCGCCTCAGCCGAGGTGGTCGAACCGCCTTGGTAGACAAGAGCAGAAAAAGGAGATCCGTGTGACGTCGATCGGCCTTGCCGTGATCGGTGCGGGCTACTGGGGCCCGAACCTGGTGCGGAACGCGATGGCCACCCCGGAGCTGCGCCTTGAGTGGTTGTGCGACCTCGACGAGGAGCGTGCCAAGGCGGTGCTCGGCCGGTACACCACGGTGAGGGCGACGTCATCGGTAGAGCAGGTGCTGAAGGATCCGGCGGTGGAGGCGGTCGCGATCGCCACCCCGGCGCGGACCCACTTCGACCTGGTGCGCGCCGCCCTGGACGCCGGCAAGCACGTGCTGGTGGAGAAGCCGCTGACCCCGACCTACGAGGAGGGCGCCAAGCTCGTCGCCCTCGCGGAGGAGCGGGGCCGGGTGCTCATGCTCGACCACACCTTCTGCTACACCCCGGTGGTGCGCAGGATCCGCGACCTGATCGCCTCGGGCGAGCTCGGCGACGTGCAGTTCGTCGACTCGGTGCGCATCAACCTGGGCCTGGTCCAGCCCGACGTGGACGTGCTGTGGGACCTCGCGCCGCACGACCTGTCGATCCTCGACTTCGTGCTGCCCGAGGGCGTCACCCCGGTGGCGGTGGCGGCGCACACCTCCGACCCCATCGGCGCGGGGCGGCCGTGCCTGGCGTACCTGACCCTGTGGCTGTCGTCGGGGGCCATCGCCCACGTCCACGTCAACTGGCTCAGCCCGACCAAGATCCGTACGACCGTGATCGGCGGGTCGCGCCGCACGATCGTGTGGGACGACGTGAACCCGGCCCAGCGCCTCGCGGTGTACGACCGGGGGGTCGACCTCGCGACCGCCGGGGAAGACGTGCGCCGGGCGGCCCTCATCTCCTATCGGACCGGTGACGTCGTCGTACCGGCCCTGCCCGAGCGGGAGGCGCTCAGGGGCGTGATGCACGAGTTCGCGGCCTCGATCAAGGAGGGACGGGCCCCGCTGACCGACGGCCGGTCGGGGCTCCGCGTGCTCGCTCTGCTGGAAGCGGCAGGGCGGAGCATCCAGAATGACGGCAGACGAATCGACCTGGGGGGATCCGCTCGATGATTGAGAACAGCCGCTGTCTGGTGACCGGGGGCGCGGGCACGATCGGCTCCACGATCGTGGACCAGCTCCTCGCGGCGGGCGCGGGCGAGGTCGTCGTGCTCGACAACTTCGTCCGGGGCCGCAGGGCCAACCTGGCCAGGGCCGAGGAGATCGCCGAGGGCCGCCTGCGCGTGGTCGAGGGGGACATCCGCGACACCGCGCTCGTCCGCTCGGTGACCGAGGGCATGGACCTGGTCTTCCACCAGGCCGCCATCCGGATCACGCAGTGCGCCGAAGAGCCCCGGCTCGCCCTCCAAGTGCTGGTCGACGGCACGTACGAGGTCGTCGAGGCCGCGGCCGACGCCGGGGTGCGCAAGGTCATCGCCGCGTCCTCCGCCTCGGTCTACGGCCTGGCCACCGAGTTCCCGACGCGCGAGGACCACCACCCGTACGACAACGACACCCTGTACGGCGCGGCCAAGACCTTCAACGAGGGTCTGCTGCGCAGCTTCCACGCCATGCGCGGGCTCGACTACGTGGCCCTGCGCTACTTCAACGTCTACGGCCCCCGCATGGACATCCACGGCCTCTACACCGAGGTGCTGATCCGCTGGATGGACCGCATCGAGGCAGGTCAGCCGCCGCTCATCCTCGGCGACGGCCTGCAGACCATGGACTTCGTGTACACCGAGGACATCGCCCGCGCCAACCTGCTGGCGGCGTCGAGCGACGTCACCGACCAGGTCTTCAACATCGCCAGCTCCACCGAGACCAGCCTGCGCGGGCTCGCGGAGACCCTGATGTCGGTCATGGACGCGACCGAGCTGGGCCTGGAGTTCGGCCCGGCGCGCGCGGTCAACGGCGTGACCCGCCGCCTGGCCGACGTCGGCGCGGCGGCCGAGCGGCTCGGCTGGAAGGCCGAGGTGGACCTCGAAGAGGGCCTGCGCCGCCTCGTCGCCTGGTGGCGCGCCGAGAAGACCCGGTGAACGACCTGCTCGTGTACGGCGCGGGCACGCGCTACGACGGGGTGAGCGGCACCGACCGGCACATGGCCGACCGGCTGAGCGAGTACCTCGACGTGCTCTACGTCGACCCGCCGCGCCCCGTGCGCTCCGGGATTCGCGACCCCGAGACCGGTGAGGCCGGGCACGTGCTGCGGCGGGTCCGCACCGGCCTGTGGCGGCTGAGTCCGGTCGCCCCGCCCGCCGCGTACCGTCCGGGGGTCGACCGCGTCACCGCGGCGCTCGCCCGTCAGGCCGTACGGGCCGCCGCCAGGAAGGCCGGGGGCACGATCACGGCCGTCGTCGTGGCGGGCACGACCGACCTGCTGGACGTGGCACGGGGGGCCCGGACGCTGAGGTACGTCACCGACGACCTGGTGGCGGGCGCCTCGCTGATCCGCATGTCGGCCACACGGCTGGCACGGGCCGAGAGCAGCATGACGTCCCGGGCCGGCGCGGTCGCCGTCGTCTCCCCCGACCTGGTGGAGCGCGTCGCGGGGCTCGGGCGCGCGGCGACCCTGGTGCCCAACGGGTGCGACGTCGCGGCGTACGCCGCCGTGGACGGCGCGCCGCTTCCCGCCGATCTTCCCGCCGAGCTGGCGGGGACACCGGTCGCCGGGTTCGTGGGGCACATCAACGCCCGCATCGACATCGCCCTTCTTGAGGCCGTCGCCGGCACCGGGGTGCCGCTGGTGCTGGTCGGCCCTAAGGCGGGCGACTACGAGCCCGAGCGGTGGCCCCGGCTCGCCGGGCGGCCCAACGTGTACTGGGTGGGGCGCAAGCCTTACGAGGAGCTGCCGTCCTACCTGCGGCTCATCGACGTCGGCCTGACGCCGTACGCCGACAGCGCGTTCAACAGGGCGAGCTTCCCGCTGAAGACGCTGGAGTACCTCGCGGCGGGGCGCGGGGTGGTCTCCACGGAGCTGCCGGCGACCGCCTGGCTGGACGCCGGGCCGCTGATACCCGTCGCCAGGACCCCTGAGGAGTTCGCCGCCGCCGTGACGGCGGAGCTGCGCGCTCCCCGTACGGCCGCGCTCGCCGAGCGCCGGCGGGCCTTCGCGGCGCGGCACGACTGGACCCAAAGGGTCCGCCGGTTGGCGGGCCTTCTCGACTTGGAGATCAAGGAGGTGGCCGGGCGATGATCCCGGTGATGCGGCCGTGGTTCGGCCCGGAGGAGGAAGCCGCCGTGGGCGAGGTCATCGCCTCCGGCTGGGTCGCGCAGGGGCCGAAGGTGGCCGAGTTCGAGCGGGCCTTCGCGGCGAGCGTCGAGGCGGGTCACGGGGTGGCCGCCTCGTCCTGTACGACCGCCCTGCACCTCGCGCTGGTGCTGGCGGGTGTGGGGCCGGGCGACGAGGTGGTGGTGCCGTCGCTGTCGTTCATCGCGACCGCGAACGTGGTCCGGTACACCGGCGCCACGCCGGTGTTCGCCGACGTCGACGCGGCGACGGGGAACCTCACCGCCAAGACCGTCGACGCCGCGCGCTCGCCCCGCACCCGTGCGGTGATCGTCGTACACCAGGCGGGCGTGCCCGCCGACGTCGAGGAGATCCGCGCCGCCCACGAGGGGCTGACGCTGGTCGAGGACGCCGCCTGCGCCGCCGGCTCGATCTACCGCGACCGGCCCGTGGGCGCGGGCTCGGCCGTGTCCGCCTGGTCCTTCCACCCGCGCAAGCTGCTCACGACCGGCGAGGGCGGGATGCTCACCACCGACGATCCCGAGTGGACGACCCGGGCGCGCCGGCTGCGCGAGCACGGCATGAGCGTGAGCGCCGCGGAGCGTCACGCCAGCGGCTCCACCGCGCCCGAGGAGTACACCGAGGTCGGGTTCAACTACCGGATGACCGATCTGCAGGCCGCCGTGGGGCTCGTGCAGCTGCGCAGGCTCCCCGAGCTGATCGCCCGCCGCCGGGCGCTGGCGGCGCGCTACCAGGAGCTGCTGGCCGACATCCCTGGCCTCGCCACGGTCCGCGACCCCGCGTACGGGAGGTCGAACTTCCAGTCGTTCTGGATCGCGCTCCCCGACGACTTCCCGATGGGCCGCAACGAGCTGCTGGGCTTCCTCGCCGAGCGGGGGATCTCGGCCCGCCGTGGCATCATGGCCGCGCATCTGGAGCCCGCCTACGCGGACGTACTGGCCGCCGAGCTTCCGGCGACCGAGTGGCTGACCCGCAACTCGCTGATCCTCCCGCTCTTCCACGCGATGACCGAGTCCGAGCAGGACCAGGTCGTCGAGGCCCTGCACACCGCCGCGGCACTCTGACCGGTGCATCCCCTCGCCCTGGAGACCTGACCGTGCGCATTCTGGTGTACCCCCACGCCATGGAGGTCGGCGGCAGCCAGCTCAACGCCGTCGAGCTGGCCGCCGCCGTCCAGCGGCTGGGCCACGAGGTGAGCGTGATCGGCGAGCCGGGCCCGCTCGTCGGCCACGTCACTGACGCGGGCCTGGAGCACCTGCCGCTGAGCCCGGAGCGGCGGAGGCCGTCCCCCACGACGGTACGGCTGCTGCGCGACCTCGCCGTCCAGCGCGGTCTCGACGTGGTCCACGGGTACGAGTGGCCGCCGGGGGTGGAGGCCTTCTACGCGAGCCTGCGCGGCCCGGCCGCCGCCGTCTGCACGATCATGTCGATGTCGGTGGCGCCGTTCCTGCCGTCCTCGCTGCCCCTGGTCGTGGGCACCCGTGAGATCCAGGAGCGGGCCGCCCCCGGTCGGCGGCACGTCCACCTCATCGAGCCGCCGGTCGACGTGGCGGCCAACGCCCCGGGCCATCCGGTGGAGGCCTTCCGCCACGAGTTCGGCCTTTCCGGCCACGTCCTCGGCGAGGGTCCGCTCGACGTCGTCGTCGTCGGGCGGCTGGTGCCGGAGCTCAAGCTGGAGGGGCTGCTCACCGCGATCGACGTGACCGGCCGCCTGGCGGGCGAGCTGGACGTGCGGCTCGTCGTGGTCGGCGACGGCCCGGCGAGGGCCGAGGTGGAGGAGCGCGCCGCCGCGGCCAACGCGGCGGCCGGGCGCCGCGTGGTCGTGCTGACGGGGCAGCTCCTCGACCCGAGACCCGCCTACGCCGCGGCGTCCGTCTGCCTCGGCATGGGCGGCTCCGCGCTGCGGTCCCTGGCGTTCGCCAAGCCCCTCATCGTGCAGGGCGAGCACGGCTTCTTCGAGCTGCTGACGCCGGAGACCGAGAAGACGTTCCTTGGCCAGGGCTGGTACGGCCTCGGCGACGGGCGCGAGACGGGCGGGCCCCGCCTTGAGGCCCTGCTCCGCAGACTGCACGCCGGCCCCGGCCTGCGCCACGAGCTGGGCGAGTACGGCAGGCGCCTGGTCGTGGAACGCTTCAGCCTGGAGCGCGCGGCACGCGTCCAGGTGGAGATCTACGAGCGGGCGGTCACCGAACGCCCGGCCGCCCTCGACGCCCTGGGCACCGCGGCGGGCGTCCTGAACTACAAACTCCGCCGCCGCTACGACCGCCTGCGCGGCACCCACGCCCGCGACGACTTCAACACCGTCGCCAAGGCCCGCGGATGACCCGCCCAGACCGCCGTCCCCATGCCGGCACCGCGAGACACCCAGGCCACCGCCTCGGCGCTGTGACGGGGAGTCGATCGTGACCGACGTCGAGACCTCCTCGCTGCGGGCCAAGGCGGGCAGGGCGCTCGGGTGGAGCTTCATCAGCACCCTGGCCGCCCGCTTCGGCACGCTGGCGATCGGCATCACGCTGGCCCGGGTCCTCGGTCCCACCGAGTTCGGCACGTTCGCCGTCGCGCTCGTCGCGCTGCTCGCCATGCTGAGCATCAACGAGCTGGGCGTGAGCCTCGCCATCGTCCGCTGGCCCGACGACCCCCGCGCGATCGTGCCCACGGTCGCCACGCTCTCGGCCGGGTTCAGCGTGCTGGTCTGCGCGGGCTTCATGCTCGGCGCCCCCGCGTTCGCCGAGGCGATGGGCAACCCCGCCGCGACCGGCCCGGTACGGGTGCTCGCCCTCAGCGTCGTGACCAACGGCCTGGTCTCGACCTCGGCGGCGCTGATGCAGCGCAACTTCATGCAGGGCCGCAAGATGATCGCCGACCAGGTGGACAACTGGCTCGGCGCGCTGATCTCGCTCACGCTCGCCTTCCTCGGGTGGGGGGCGATGAGCCTGGCGGTCGGGCGGGTCTGCGGCTCGCTGGCGGGCGGGATCCTGCTGGTCTCCTTCGCGCCCGAACGGCTGCGGTTCGGCTTCGACCGTGAGGTGGCGCGGCGGCTCGTCAGGTTCGGCCTGCCGCTCGCCGGGGCGTCGCTGCTGGTCTTCGCCGTCGGCTACGCGGACCAGATCGTCGTCGGCCACGTGCTCGGGTCCACGGCCCTCGGCTTCTACGTCCTCGCCGTCAACCTGTCCGGGTGGCCGGTGGCGGTGTTCTCCCAGCCGGTGCGCGCGGTCGCTCCCGCCGCCTTCTCGCGGCTCCAGCATGACCGCCCCACGCTCAACCGGTCGTTCGTCGCCGTCGCGGCGCTGCTCGTCGGCCTGACGCTTCCGGTCTGCCTCCTTCTCAGCGGGGCCGCGCCCGCGATCATCCGGTTCGTCTACGGGGACCAGTGGGAGCCCGCCGCGATCGCCCTCGCCGGTCTGGGCGTCCTCGTCGGCCTACGGATCTTCTTCGAGCTGGTCTACGACTACCTCGTGGTCCTCGAACGGTCGCGCGCGGTGCTCGCCGTACAGGGCCTCTGGCTGGTCGCCCTCGTCCCGGCGATGTGGATCGGCGTCAACGCGGACGGCCTGCGGGGCGCCGCCATCGCGCTGGTCGCCGTCGCGGGTGTCGTGGTCCTGCCCGCCTATCTGTGGCAGCTCGGCCGCTCCGGCGTCCGCGTCGCCGACCTCGCGCGCGAGCTGTGGCCGGCCCTGCTCGCCGCGCTCGCCGTCGGCGGCTTCGCCGTGCTGGCGCGGCGGGCCATCGGCCCCGACCTCGGGGTGCTCGCCGCCGCCGGTACGGTCGGGATGCTGGTCGTGGCCCTGTACGGCTACCGCAAGCGCCGGGTGCTGCAGGACATCAAGGAGACGGCATGACCATGGAGATCGCATGATCAGGGAGATCGCATGGCCCCCTTGCTGATCGTCGGGGCCGGCGGTTTCGCCCGCGAGACCGCGCAGGCCGTCCACGCGGTCAACGACGTCTCCCCCACCTGGGAGCTGCTCGGCTTTCTGGACGACGATCCCCGCAGGCACGGCACCGTCGTGGACGGCGTGCCCGTACTGGGCGGTTCCGGCGAGGCGCTGGAGCGCGACGACGCGCGCATCGTGGTCTGCACGGGAAACTCCCGCGACTACGCCAGCCGCGCGCGCATCGTCGCCCGTCTCGGCCTGCCCCCGGAGCGGTACGCGACCCTGGTCCACCCCGGCGCGAGCGTGTCCCGGTCGTGCGCGATCGGCCCGGGATCGGTCGTGCTCGCCCAGGTGGTGCTGACCGCCTCGGTCACGGTGGGGGCCCACGTGAGCGTGATGCCCCACGTGACGCTCACCCACGACGACGTGGTCGGCGACTACGCCACGGTGGCCGCGGGCGCCCGGCTGGCCGGGGGCGTCCACGTCGGACGCGGGGCCTACGTCGGCTCCGGCGCCCTCGTGCGCGAGACCCTCACCATCGGCTCCTACGCCCTCGTCGGCATGGGCTCCGTGGTCCTCCAGGACATCCCGGCCCATGAGATCTGGGCCGGCGTACCCGCCCGTTTCATCCGAGCAAGCACCGTTGATGATGGAGCACTGACATGATCCCGTTCGTCGACCTGAAAGCCGCCCATGCCGAGGTGGCCGAGGAGGTGCTCCAGGGCTTCGACCGGGTTCTCCAGAACACCGCCTTCGTCCAGGGGCCGGACGTCGCCGCCTTCGAGAAGGAGTTCGCGGCCTTCTCCGGTGTGCCGCACTGCGTGGGCGTGGGCAACGGCACCGACGCCATCGAGCTGGCCCTGCGGGCGTGCGACCTGCCGCCCGGCTCCGGGGCCGTGCTCCCCGCCAACACCTTCGTCGCCACCGCCGAGGCCGTCGTACGGGCCGGCCTGCGACCGGTCCTGGCCGACTGCGACGACGACCACCTCCTGCTCGACCCCGAGTCCGCGGCCGCCGTCGCCGGCCCCGGCACCTCGGCGATCCTCCCGGTCCACCTGTACGGCCAGCAGGCCCCCATGGCCGCCGTGCGCCGGCTCGCCGAGCGGCACGGCCTCACCGTCGTCGAGGACGCCGCGCAGTCCCAGGGCTCGGACCAGGCGGGACGCCCGCCGGTCGGCCTGGCCGCGACGAGCTTCTACCCGGGCAAGAACCTCGGAGCGTACGGCGAGGCGGGAGCCGTGCTCACCTCCTCACCGGAGTCGGCCCGCTCCGTCCGGCTGCTGACCAGCCACGGCAGCGAGGTCAAGTACCAGCACGAGACACTCGGCTTCAACTCCCGGCTGGACACCCTCCAGGCGGTGGTGCTGCGGGCCAAGCTGAAGCGCCTGGCCCGGTGGAACGAACTGCGCCGCGCGGCGGCCGACCGCTACGAGGCCCTCCTGTCCGGCATCGAAGGGGTACGGCTGCCGCGCACGGCGCCGGGCAACGTCCATGTCTGGCACCTGTACGTCATCAGGGTGCCCGAACGCGACAAGGTGGTGGCCGGGCTCCAGGAGGCCGGGGTGCAGGCCCAGATCCACTACCCGGTGCCGGTCCACCTCCAGCCGGCGTTCCGCCACCTCGGCCACGGTCCCGGCGACTTCCCGGTGACCGAGAGGGCGGCCACCGAGATCCTCTCGCTCCCCATGCACCCCCACCTGACGCCCACCCAGCAGGAACAGGTCGCCGAGACGTTGGACAAGGTCCTGCGCCAACTCTGAACCGATGCTGTAGGGGGCCCGTCGTACGGCAAGCGCGTAAAGCCCACAAAGAACCGCACCATCCGCACTCGCATCGTCCCCCGCATGGCACGACCAAATAGGCCCACCCGTCACCCACGGCGCGTGGGCACCCAATTGCCACCCACCCCAGCGAAAACCACCCGACAGGGCGGAGCATGCCACCTAACGCCCAACCGCTTGCCTCGGTGGAACCGAGCCATGCATTGAACACGGTGCCTTAGCAGTCCTCCGCACAGTAATACGACCCTCCGGCAACCGATGAAGGGTTGTGAGGTGGTCCGGCACCGGATTCTCGACCGCTTGATCAGCGGCTGGTCCGAGCCGGTCGCCGCATCACTGATCAGGACTTTCGACACTCGCCGAGGAAGGCGTTCCACCCTGCACGGTCGATGATCAAGGAGCCGCCGTCCCGGTTCTTGGAGTCCCGGAGCGCGTAGCGGTCGTCTACGCGGGCGACTTCTACACAGTTGTTTCCTTGGCCTTGACTGCGACTGCTCTTTCGCCAGACGGTGCGGGACAGATCGAGATGATGCGTGCCAGTTGTGCCCCGCCCTGCTTCACTCGTCATCGCGTAGCCCTTCCTTGATGACATTCAGCAACTTGATCGATTGGGCTGGACCAAGGGCGATTGCCCGGAGATGGTCGAACATCAGCGTATATCGCATGACCTGTTCGGTCTCCTCCAAATACATACCGTCTGGCGCTAGTTCGAGGTAGATGACCGGTGCGAAGAAATCGGAGCTCGGGAAGTCGAGGATCACGAATGGTCCGGTGAGTCCCGGGTGGGCTCCTGCGGAGTTCCGGATGACTTGAATCGTGATGTTCGGCTGATCCCTGAGATCGATGAGCCGTTGAAGTTGCTCACGCATCGTGTCCACCCCACCTACGGGACGTCGGACCACAGCCTCGTCGATGACGATCCACAGCTTGGGTTCCCCACCCTCCGGAGTGAGGAGTTGTTGCCGTGCCATACGTGCTTCGGTGCGGCGTTTGACCTCTTGAGGGTCGACGACGGGCGCCGCTCGGATCACGGCCCGGGCGTAAGCCTCCGTTTGGAGAAGCCCTGGGATCAGGAGTGGCTCGAAGTTCCTGATCACGGACGCCTGTACTTCGAGATCGTTGTACGAGCCGGTGAAGACGTCGCGATACTCGGTCCACCAGCCCTTTTGCCGGGCCTGCCGGGCGAGGGCGATGAGCGCCTCTCGTCGTGGTCCGTGTACGTCATAGAGGTCGAGTAGGTCCCGAAGGTCGCCTGTCGTAACACCGGAGCGAGCACTCTCGACCCGCCATACCTTCGTCGCGTGCCAGTCCAGGCGCTCGGCGATTTCCTCTCGGGCGAAGCCGGCCGCCTCACGGAGACGCTCCAGCTCGGCGGCGAGCCTGCGCTGCCGGATGGTGGGGTTCACACGTTGCGGCATCTTGCGCCTTCCACTCATTTCCGATGACTTCTGTACATATGGGCGTTCTTAACCAAGACATAAGCCCCAAACAGCGACTCCTCTCAGTGCAATCACCACTAAAGGTCAGGTGTAATTTTCTAGAGTTTTTGGATTCAGGTTGCAGATTAGTAGCGGTGCAGTCACTCTCGGTAGAGCTTGCCATCGATCCTGCTGCCACGCAGGGAAATACGAGCACCGGAGGTGACCAGGTATGACGACGAGCCACGCAGAGAGCATGAGCGTCCCCCCTCAAACATCGGGGCTTCTATCCGGGTGGACTCTGATCCCGAACTCGCGCGAAACAGACGACGTGCTTCGCGTTCGGACGATCCGGCACGAGACCTTCCACGCCACGGAAGACCAGGTCTCGCAGGCGCGCCACGTCACCCAGCAAACCCTTCTCGATCACCCGGCCGCCGAGATCGCAGTGCTCCTGGTATCCGAATTGACGTCGAACTCCATAAGGCACAGTGGGTCGCGGTTCTTCACGCTCGCGATCATCCGAACCTTCGACGAAGAGCTTCACGTCAAGGTGAGCGACGAAGGGCACAACGGCCTGCCGCGTCTGCTCGGCGGCGATCTCACTGATGAGAGTGGCCGAGACATCCGCCTTGTCGACACCCTCTCCAAGCAATGGGGCATCACCCGCCGACGCGGGTCGGGTATGGCGGTGTGGTTCGACGTCGATGAGGACCTGCCGGAGGGCTGGCTCGATTTGCTGATACCGGACGCGAGCTGACGAGTATTGCGTGGAAAGGGGCGCTGGCATGCCGTACCTCAGCGATAGCGACCGGCAAGCTCTTCGCCTGGCTTCGGAGCTGCGTCGGCGTATGCAGGGCTGGCTCAATCAACGCGGAGTCCCCGTAAGCCTGCTTGTCTCCCCCTTCGTTGACCGCACCGGGCAGGCAAGTGTGCTGATCCGCATGAACACTCACGCCGCCCTTGCCCTGATCGCCGGCTTCGAAGAACAGCGGTTTCAAGCTCGAAAGCAACGCCTATGTGCCCCCTACCAGGTCCGGATCTGGCCGCCGAATGAAGAGCGCGTGTGAGGTCTCGTCCGATCGTCACATGCCGAGATTGGGCCCTCAGTCCCACGACGCGCGTCCTACGCAGACACGTCGAACGAGATCCACACGTCGGGCGGCCGGTCGGGACGGCCTTGTACCGGTCTGCGCTCCTGGCACCATGCATCACCGACGATCTCGGTGGCGACGCATGGTGCCTGAAGTGCAGTGCTGCCAAATTGTCGTCCCGGAAGGCCACTTGCCATGGTCCCGGATGCCTAGGGCCGTCGCGTTTCCTGGGTCTCCCATGTGTCGCTCAGCGAGTGACAAACCCGCTCTGTTGATCTTTCGGGCTGCGCGTGATCTTGACCTTGGTTGCGTCCGGGTGGGGCAATCAGCCGCCTCGTCATGATCTCGTCGCCGCTCCTGTCGTGGAAATTGGTCGCGCCACGTCAACTGGTTCCGGTGACACCTTGACCGGTGCGGCCAACCCAGCCTCAAGGAGCGCCCATGGTCCTCGAACGTTCGCGAGCCGGCCGGGGGCCGCTTCTCCTCCTGCTGGCCTGCGCCCTCCAACTCACCGTGCCGGGCGCGGCGCTGTCGGAAGCCCGCGCAGGGGCACCGAGCACGTCGGACTGCGTTTCCACACCGCTTGAGTACAGAGCCGCGTGGGAACAGCGGGAGGTCAGGTGCGTCTCGCCTTCCTTGTTCGGTACCACGCACACCCGCGGCAGCACTTCGCCTTATCCCAGCGGCTTCTGGTACGCGTGGGCGCCCTCTCTGTCAGACTCTTGTGAGACATAGGACGAATGAGTCCTCATGATGTGAAACAGAGCTAGACAGGACGATCGAGACAGTGACGATGACC
>NZ_JBICTU010000050.1:0-39171 GCF_043197795.1 Sphaerisporangium sp. NPDC049003 | reverse complement strand
CGCGCCTTGGCGGTCGTCTTGATCGAACGGGTACCCAGCATCGCGGCACGCTGATCAGCGCCCACGCGATCGACGCCGGGAAGACCATGCAGAAATGCTCGCAGGGCCGCGTTCGATGACGCGATCTCCGCGAGCGAAGTCGTCAGTGTTGACACCTCACCAGCATCGCCGACCAGCGTGATTGTGCCAAACCGGGCCATCAGCCGAGAGGACGTACGACATTTCAGCAAATGTCGCCCACAGCCACCGCCCAGTCCGGCGCCGGGAGGTGGCTCATCAGGTGAATCGCGGAATCACCAGGCCACGGGCAGGGACTCCACGCCGTAGACGACCGAGAACGACCGGAAGGGGACCTCCTCGACCGGCACGGCCAGCCGCAGCCCGGGGAACCGGCGGAGAAGCGCGGGGAAGGCGATGCGCAGCTCCATGCGGGCCAGGGGCGCCCCCAGGCAGTGGTGGATGCCGTGCCCGAAGGCGAGGTGGGGACCCGCGTCACGGGACGGGTCGAACCGGTCGAGGTCGTCCCCGAGCGAAGGATCGCGGTTGGCCGCGGGGATGGAGAGGATCAGCGTCTCACCCGCCTTGATCACCTGGCCGGACAGCACGACGTCTTCCTTGGCGGTGCGCGGGACCACGGTGTGCACGATGGACAGGTAGCGCAGCAGTTCCTCCACCATCGGGTCGACGTCGTCGCCGTCGCGCATCGCGGCGAGCCGGTCAGGGTCGAGGAGCAGCAGCAGGGTGCCGAGACCGAGCATGTTGGAGGTGGTCTCGTGGCCGGCGAGCAGCAGCAGGTCGGCGACCCCGACCAGCTCGGCGTCGTCGATCGCGTCGCCGTGCTCGCGCACCAGCATGCCGATCATGTCGTCGCCGGGGTTCGCCCGCTGCCGCTTCACAAGCTCACCCATGTACGCCTGGGACTCCGCCAGGGCGGCGGCCCTGGCCTCAAGGTCGAGGAAGACGTTCAATCGGGCGTTGCTGCGGCGCTGGAAGCCCTCACGGTCGGCGTACGGCACGCCGAGCAGCTCGCAGATCACCAGCGAGGGGATGGGCAGCGCGAACGACTTCACGAGGTCGCTCGGGGAGCCGGCGTCCTCCATCGCCTGGAGGTGCTCGGCCACGATGGCCTCGATGCGCGGCTCCAGCCTGCGCATGCGCCGCATGGTGAACTCGGGCGTGAGAAGGCGGCGCAACCTGGTGTGGTGGGGCGGGTCGTAGCCGATGAGCACCCCCGAGACCACCCGCGGGGTCTCCGGGATGTTCCCGTCGGCGTCCGCCGCGGGCAGGCCGAAGGGGGCCCGCATCCTGTTGCTGAACCGCGTGGCGTCTCCCAGCACCTCGCGCACGTCTTCGTACCGCGTGAGCAGCCAGGCGCTGCGGCCGAAGAGCTCGACGCGACTGACCGGCTCGTCGGCACGCAGCCGGGCCAGCTCGGGAACGGGATCGAAGCGGTCTCGCCTGATGTGGGTCGGCGCGAGCGGAGTCTCGGTCATCGACCGGTTCCTTCCGGTGAGAGTGGGTGCTGGCAGCCAAGCCTTAACGCGTATTTCACTCTGGGTAACCGCGACCATGACTCTACCACAAGTGATAGTTGACTATCACCTGTTAGGCTCTCGAAGATGAGCACCAGCCGGCCGCCTCTCCGAGCCGACGCGGCGCGCAACGCCGAGCGGCTCGTGCGCGCGGCCCGCAGTGCCTTCGCCGAGTCGGGCCTCGACGTCCCGCTCGACGAGGTGGCCAGGCGGGCAGGGGTGGGCGTCGCCACCCTCTACCGGCGCTTTCCCAGCAAGGAAGAGCTCATCCAGGCCGTGCTGGAGTCCTGCTACGCCGAGCGGGTCGAGCCCGCGATCACCAGGGCCCTCGCCGACGAGGATCCCTGGCGCGGCATGGTGACCGTGCTGGAGGCCGCCCTCGCGTTGGCGGCCGAGGAGTTCGGCATCCTCCAGGCCGCCCGAGACCCGGCGGCCCTCACCTCCGGCCTGGAGTCCCGGTTCTTCGCCGCCCTCGCCGCCCTGGTCGAGCGCGCCCAGCAAGCCGGGCTCGTACGGGCCGACCTGCACCGCGACGACCTGCCCCGGCTGGTGTTCATGCTGGTCTCCACGTTGAGGACGGCGGAACGGCCCGCCGCCGGCTGGCGGCGCTACCTGTCCCTGTTGCTCGACGCGCTGCGCCCGGCCGCGGCCCATCCCCTGCCCCCCGACACCGGCCTGAGGCGGCGGACCGGCCCGTCTAGGGCACAATGCGGGGGTCCTGGGCGGTCCTAGGCCGAAGGGGGCTCAGGAGATAAGGCATCCGCCCGATGTGGGAGTGACCGCCTTAGCCGGATTCTTGAGGTATCAGCGGAACTACCTCAAGGAGCCACCCGAATGGGTCCCGAGATTCACTACCAGCTCATCGTCAACCGAGTGGCGGAACTGCGGGAAGAGGCCAGCGACCACCGCCGGGCCCGCCAGGCCACGCAGGGAAGGAAGAGCCCGGAGCGCGGCTCGCAGCGTCGCCTGCGTGCGGCCTTCGGCAAGCTCCGTACCTCGTGACCGCCCTGATCCGGGCTCTTCGCGCCCCCCGCCGCCACCGTGGGACGGACCGCGCGAACCCCTGGAGCCCGGGACGACCCGAGTCCTGGCGGGCGACTCCCCGGATCACCCCGGGGAGCGCCCAGGCCGGGCCGGGGAGTCCGGGACCCGCCCACCTCGGGCGCGAGAGAACCCGGGTGGTGATGCCCGGCCGGAACCTCCCTCCCGGCCGGGCACCTCAGCCCCCCTGACCGGACCGCCTGCCGCGGGCCACACAGGCCGCCAGGACCGTATAACGCCTGCCCAGGGCCCCTGCCGCTCCTGCCGAGCGGGCCTCACAGTCCACTTGAGCCAACGGATAAACAAGGCGAACGCTGCCATAGGGCGTGACATGCTTGCAGACATGGTGGGTCGGATGGTGAGTCCCGTTTTCGTGGGGCGGGAAGCCGAGCTGGGAATACTTTCCGAGGCTTTCGAGCAGGCACGCAAACAGGCCGCGGCCGCCGTGCTGCTCGGAGGCGAGGCCGGTGGCGGCAAGACCCGCCTGGTCACCCGGTTCGCCGAGGATGCCGCTTGTACGGGGGCGCACGTCCTCGTCGGCGGGTGCGTGGAGCTCTCCACCGAAGGCCTCGCCTACGCGCCCTTCACCGCCGCCCTCCGCCAGCTCGTCAAGGAGATGGGCGCCACGGAGGTCGCCGCGCTGCTCCCCGACGGCGCCGCCCGCGATCTCGCGCGACTGCTGCCCGAGTTCGGCGAGCCGAGCGGCGACAAGGAGACCGAGACGGGCAGGGCCCGTCTCTTCGAGCAGTTCCTCACCCTCCTCGAACGCCTCGCCGAGCGTCAATCGGTGATCCTCGTCATCGAGGACATCCACTGGGCCGACCGCTCCAGCCGTGACCTGATCGCCTTCCTCAGCCGGAACCTCAGGACCGCCCCGGTCCTCATGATCATGACTTACCGCTCCGACGAGCTGCACCGCCAGCACCCCCTGCGCCCGGTGCTCGCCGAGCTCAGCCGGCTCGAAGGCGTCGTACGGCTCGACCTGCCCCGGCTCAGCGAGAGCGAGGTCGCCGCGCAGATCGCCGGGATAAAGGGAGACGTCCCCGAGTTCGCCCTGGTGAAGAAGGTCTACCAGCGGAGCGAGGGCATCCCGCTGTTCGTCGAGGCGCTGATGGAGCGTGAAGACGACTGCAGCGTCCCCGAGTCCCTCCAGGATCTGATCATCGGCTCGGTCGAGCGGCTGCCCGAGGAGACCCAGCGGGTGCTCCGCATCGCGGCGGCCGGCGGCAACCGCGTCGGCCACGAGCTCCTCGCCTCGGTCACCGACCTGTCCGACGTCGACCTGGAGAACGCGCTCCGCCCCGCCATCGCCGGCAACGTCATCCAGGTGGCCGACGGCCGGGCGTACGTCTTCCGGCACTCGCTGATCCGCGAGGCGGTGCACGACGAGATGCTCCCGGGCGAGCACAACCGCATCCACGCGCGGTTCGCCGAGGAGATCGACCGCGACCGCGGGCTCGTGCCGCCCGGACGGGCCGCCATCGAGATCGCCCACCACTGGTTCTCCGCGCGCGACCACCTCTGGGCGCTCATCTCCGCGTGGGAGGCCTCGGGCAAGGCCGCCAAGGCGTTCGCCTACACCGAGCAGATCCAGCTCCTCGAACGTGTGCTCTCGCTCTGGGACCGGGTGCCGGACGCCCCGGAACGCATCGGCGTCGACCACACCACGGTCCTGGAGCTGGCGTCGGAGGCGGCCGTCATCAGTGGCGACACCGACCGTGGCCTGAAGTTCGTCAAGGGCGCCCTGGCCGAGCTGGACGAGACCACCCACGCGGAACGCGTCGCCCAGCTCCTCGTCCGCCGGGCGCAGCTCAAGAGTGACAAGGGCAGGCGTGGAGGGCTCGACGACCTCCGCTACGCCGAGCGGCTGGTTCCCGTCCCGGGTCCCGCCCGGGTCCAGGTGCTCACGAGGCTGAGCTCGTGGCTGATGTTCATCAACGAGACGGTGGAGGGCACCGAGCTCACCCGGGAGGCGCTGCGCATCGCCCGCGAGATCGGCGACCTGTGCCAGGAGGCCGAGCTGCTGACCAACCTCGCCCTCGGGCAGTCCCTGGAGGGCGACCTGGAGGCGACGCTCCTCACCAACGAGCGCGCGATGGAGATCGGCAAGAGCGTCCGCTCGGGACGCATCGTGCTGCGAGCGATGGCGAACAACGTCGACGCGCTCAACAACCTCGGCCGTTCCGAGCAGGCCGTGCAACTCGCGCTGGACGGCGAGGCCAAATCCAGAAAGTACGGCCGTTACCGCGTCAGCGGGGCGTTCATGGCCAACAACCGCGCGGAGGCGCTGGAGGCACTCGGCCGCTGGGACGAAGCGGTCGAGGCCATCGAGCAGGCCCTCGCCAGCGGCCCCATCCCGAGGATCCGCGGCCACCTGCTGCGGGTCCGGGGTGACGTCGCCGCGGCGAGGGGCGAGGTCGATCTCCTGGAGCGCATCCTCATCGAGGTCGGCGCCCTGCACGGCGGCGAGCTCAGCGAGTTCGCCCAGGAGTGGATGACCAACACCCGCCTCCTGATCGAGTTCCGCCTGCTGCGCGGCGAGCCGGTCGACGCGCTCAAGGCGACCGAGCACATTCTGTCGATCTCCACCACGCCGCACTCCAGCAAGCCCATGCTCGGATGGCGGTCCCTCGCCCAGAGCCGGCTGGTCTGCGAGGCGGCCGCGATCGCCGCTCCCGAGATCGCGGCGGCGGTACGGGCCAAGGCGGATTCGCTGGCGCCCGGCATGACGTCTGACGGCCCGATCGCCGACGCCTACCGGCTGATGAGCCGCGGCGAATTCGACGAGGCCGCCGCCGCCTGGGGACGCCTCGGGCGGCCCCACCCCCGCGCCAGGTCCCTCACGCAGGCCGCCGCGGCGGTGGCCAGGACCGGCGACCGGGACGGGGCGTCCGTACGGCTGCGCGAGGCGTATCCCATCGCGCACGCGCTCGGGGCCCGCCCGCTCCTCACCGAGATCGAGGCACTGGCTCGCCGCGTCGGCACCACGCTGGCCGCGGTCTCCATCGAGGGCGGGGAGAACGGCCTGGCCGGGGCCACCCGGAACGGCCTTGCCGGGGTGGGGCACAGCGGCTCCGCGGGAGCGGGTCCCGGCGCCTCGGCGGGAACCGGGCTGAACGGGACGGTCCTGGCCGACCTGACGCCACGGGAGCTGGAGGTGCTCCGGCTGGTGGCTCAGGGCCGCTCGAACCGCGACATCGCGGGCGAGCTGTTCATCTCGGCCAAGACGGTCAGCGTGCACGTCTCCAACATCCTGGGCAAGCTCGGCGTCTCCACCCGCGGCGAGGCCGCCGCCGCGGCCCACCGCCTCTCCCTCCTCACCTGATCCCGCCTTGCCGGAATGACGTCCTTGGGCCATCCGTTAGAGTTGGGTGGAAACACCGAAGGGGAGTAGTCCCAATCGCGTGATCGACATGCTGGCGGAAAGCCCGGTCGCGCGGGCCTCGTTCACGGGGCGGACGAGACCTTCGGCTTGGCAGCCATGCACGAACACGCTGCCGGGCCGAGGTCGACGTACCCCGAAACTCCCCGTGGTGCTCGCTTCCAGCCCGGTCGCGCGACAAGGAAGGGCGACCCCCCTGTGGAAGCGTTCTGGATCAGTCTCGGCGTCATCTTCGTGGCCGAGCTGGGTGACAAGAGCCAGCTCATGGCCATGACCTTCGCCACGAGGTTCAAGCCCTGGCCGGTGCTCGCCGGCATCACCATCGCGACGGCCGTGGTGCACCTCTTCAGCGTCGGGCTGGGCGGCCTCATCGGCGACGCGCTCCCGAAGACCGCCATCGCGATCGTCGCGGGCGTCGCGTTCCTGTTCTTCGCGCTCTGGACCCTTCGCGGCGACGAGCTGAGCGACGAGGAGTCGCGGAAGGCCGAGCGCACCACGCGCAGCGCCCTGATCGCCGTGACCGTGGCGTTCTTCCTCAGCGAGCTGGGCGACAAGACCATGCTCGCCACGATCACCCTCGCCACGCAGCATGGATGGTTCGGCACGTGGATCGGCTCCACGGTGGGCATGGTCGCCGCAGACGCCCTGGCCATCGTCGTCGGCCGGATGCTCGGCAAGCACCTGCCCGAGAAGGTCATCCGGTACGCCGCCGCCGCCGCGTTCGCGGTCTTCGGCGTCGTCCTCATCGCCGAGGCGCTCGTCTGAGGCCGGCCTCAGAGCCGGAGGCCGACCATCACGGGCTCGTTCACGAGGGTGACCCCGAACTTCGCCTCGACGCCGTCCTTGACCTCCCTGGCCAGCGCCAGCAGATCGGCCGCCGTCGCGGGGCCGTCGCACGAGGACGGCGAAGGCCCGGCGGGCTCCCCCTCGGGCATCGAGCCCAGGGCCTCGGGGTCGCTCGGGAAGCCGGTGACCCGGAGCCCGCCCGGGTTGGTCAGGGCGAGCGTGTGCTTGGTGGAGATGCGCGCCGGGCCCCGCCGGTATCCCTTGGGGAAGCCCGCGTGCTCGATGAGCCACGCGGCGGGCACCTTGACGGCCCCCCCGGGCATGTCCCAGCGGGGGAACCCCGGAGCCCTGCGCTCCAGCTCAGCCGCCTGCGGCCCGTCGAGCACGGGGTTGGTGAAGAACGAACCGGCGCTGCACGTGTCGGGGTCCGCGGCGTCGAGGACCATGCCCTTGCTTCGGCGCAGCTCCAGCACGGCCGTACGGGCCTCGTGCAGGGCGACCCTGCCGCCGATCTCCACGCCCAGCTTCGCCGCCAGCTCCTTGTAGGCGACGGGCCCGGACTTCTCGGACTTCTCCAGCGCGTAGGTCACGGACACCACGACGTAACGGGCGAGATCATCTTTGAAGGCGCTGTGCCGGTAGGCGAACCCGCACCGCCCGGCGTCGAGGTCGAGCAGCTCGCCCGCCCGCCGGTCGTAGGCGCGGACGCCGACGACGGTCTGCGAGACATCTTGCCCGTACGCGCCGACGTTCTGGATCGGGGTCGACCCGACCAGGCCCGGAACGCCCGACAGGCACTCGATCCCGGACCAGCCCTCGGCCACGGCGCGGGCCACCAGGGCGTCCCAGTCCTCCCCCGCCTGCGCGGTCACCACGACACGGTCTCCCTCGTCGCGGACGTCGACCCCGCGCGAGGAGACCCGCACCACCAGGCCGTCGAAGCCCTCGTCGGAGACCACCAGGTTGCTGCCGCCCCCGAGGACGAGCACGGGCTCACCGGCGCGGTCGGCCCGCGCCACCAGCTCGACGAGCTCCTCGCCCGTACGGGCCTCCACGAAGGCGCGGGCCGCCCCGCCCACTCTCAACGTGGTGTACGGCGCGAGCCGCACACCTGCCACACGGTCAGCCATGCACCTTCCCCAGCACGCCCCAGCACCTACGATCAGGCGCGCGAGCACCGCGCGCCGGCACTCAGCCTAGAGGAGCCGCCCCCGGACCGCGGCGCTCAACGGTTGCGGTGGGGACGGCGAAGCTCCTGGGCGCGCTCATGGGTCCGGCGGGACACCTTCTCGCCGTGCTCCGGGCCGGCGTCGTCGTGGTGGTCGTCATGCCGCTCCTGGTGGGCGGGCGGGTCCCCCTGGGGCACGGACGGCGCCTGGTCGTCGTCCCTCGCGGCCTCGGCGGCGCCGATCGCCTCGTCCAGTCTCGACGCCGCCAGGCTGGAGTCCCACAGCACCTGTGACGCGACCATGTCCTCGGTCCCCGAGTCCGTCTCGATGCCGTGGTCCGCCGTGGGCGCGAGCTTGTGACCATCGCGTTCGCTTGTGTGCTTCGGTGCTTCGTTCACGCTGCCCCACTACCCACCTGGGCGGCGAGCATTCGGGCCCGGCGCTCCAGGTGGAGCGCCGGGCCCGTGAGCCGTAGGAGGGTTCAGGCGAGCCGGACGGTCGCGCGGGCCTTGGAGAGCACCCGGGAGTCGCCGGACCTCGCCGTCAGGGCGATCACCACGCGGTTGTCGTCGAGCTTGTCCTCGACGACCCCGCTCACCGTGATCACGGCGCCGTCGTCGTTGTCGGGGACGACCACCATGGACGAGAACCGGACGCCGTAGTCGACCAGCGCCCCGGGGTCCCCGGCCCAGTCGGTGACGAACCGGCCGGCCTCGGCCATCGTGAACATGCCGTGCGCGATCACGTCGGGCAGGCCGACGGCCTTGGCGTACCGCTCGTTCCAGTGGATCGGGTTGAAGTCGCCGGAGGCTCCGGCGTACATCACCAGGTTGACGCGGTGGACGGGGTAGTCGACGGCCGGGATCTGGTGGCCGACCTCGACCTCGTCGTACTTCACGGTCGCGGTCATCGGTTACGCCGCCCCTCCGCGCTCGATGATGGTG
Organism: Sphaerisporangium sp. NPDC049003; assembly: GCF_043197795.1. NCBI lineage: Bacteria > Bacillati > Actinomycetota > Actinomycetes > Streptosporangiales > Streptosporangiaceae > Sphaerisporangium > Sphaerisporangium sp. NPDC049003. Next base: position 30,317 of record NZ_JBICTU010000050.1, on the reverse strand, counting down.
TTGTAGGTCCTGCAGACGGGCTCGCCGTCGACGGTCGAGACCTCGCTCGTGACCGTCAGGAGCTCGTTGCGGCCGACGCTGCGGATCTCGCTGATCGTCGAGACGCAGTGCAGCTCGTCGCCGGCGTAGATCGGGCGGTCGTACTCGAACCGCTGCTCACCGTGGACGACCATGGCGAAGTCGAGGCCGAGCTCGGGGTCGGCGAGCGCCTCACCGGCGCCCGAGAGGCTGAACACGATGGGAAAGGTCGGCGGGGCGACGACGTCGGGGTGACCCGCTGCCCTGGCGGCCTCGGGATCGCGGTATATCGGGTTGTGGTCGCCGATCGCGGCCGCGAACTCCCTGATCTTGACGCGGCCCACCTCGTAGGAGGTGGACGCCGGATAGGTTCGTCCGACGAAATCACGGTTCAAAGCCATCGTGCCGGTGCCCTTTCGGAACGCAGAGCTGCGGAGCCCCGACGGTAACAGGACGATGTCCGGCCGTCGTCGATGGATCGATGATCCGGGCCGTACGGCTCGCGCCCCCGCCGGTTGGGAGAACACTAGCCCGCCCCGCTTCCGAACCCGTGCGGGCCGGTCGTCGCCCATCCTTGGAGGACATGACCGGTTTCCGGACGCGACAAACCGGCGCTCTCTAGGGAGAACGCCGGTCGCGCGAAAATGCCGAAGTGCTGCTGAAGGCGCCCCGGTGCTCGGGGACCACCATGCCCTGGCGCGCGAAGGCCCGCCCGATCGGGTCGGTGCGGCCCGCGATGGCGCTTAGCGCGTCTCGCGGTGAGGACGGTGGCACTTGCAGTTGGGGCAGTACTTCTTCAGCTCAAGCCTGTCCGGGTCGTTACGCCGGTTCTTCCGCGTGATGTAGTTGCGGTGCTTGCACTCCTGGCAGGCCAGCGTGATCTTCGGCCTAACGTCGGTGGCAGCCACGTGGGAGTGCCTTTCTACGTTTGGGACACATGGACAACCCGAACCTGGTCTCCCTTTACAGGGGGACCCGGCAGGGTAGTAGCGGAGGCCGGACTTGAACCGGCGACACAGCGATTATGAGCCGCTTGCTCTGCCTGACTGAGCTACTCCGCCTCAGGGCCGGCAACTCGTCCGGCCTCGAAAGGATACCTGACCTGTACGACGATCGCGCACGCGGATTCGCGTGCCCGATCTGGGCTAGGTGCTCCAAGTATGCCTGATCGCTGGGCCCCTACACTTCCCCTATTTACAGGCGGACTGGTGAGCACGGTCGGATACCCACAAGCGAAAAGCCCCACCCCGGAATCCGGGAGAGGGCATTTACGCTGTCGAGCCCCTTTACGGAATCGAACCGTAGACCTTCTCCTTACCATGGAGACGCTCTGCCGACTGAGCTAAAGGGGCCGGTCTCGCTCGCGTTTCGCGTTACCGCGCCGCGCTGCGGACAGGTGTAACCATACACGGACCCCGCGACCGATGCGAATCAGAACGCCCATCCGTGGACTCTCCAGAGACGCGCCCGGTCACGGGCCTGTGGACCTACCGGAGAGCCTCCTGCCGACGACGCGGTGCACGCCTGCCGAACGGCACGGTGATCACCTCGCACAGATCGGCGAGGTCCACGAAGCGGCGCAGCTCGTCGACGGAGAAGCAGTCGGCGACGAGCTCCCCGTGCCGCCTGAGCCGGAGAACCTGGTGATCGCCGCACGTCGCGGCTGTGATCTCGTAGCCGTCCGGCCCCACCCAGCGCGTCTCCATAGCGGCACAGAGTATGCCCAATCAACATCCGTTTCTCGAAATAACACGGATCGCTATGGCACCACGGGCCTCACCTGTGCCTTCGCACCGCGGCCACGTACCTGCGTACCACGGCCACGCGCTCCGCGACCGGCGTACCGCCGAATCCCAAGGCCATCGCCTAAGTCAGTTCCAAGAAAGCCCTAAGTGCCCCCGAGCACGCTGGGCGAAGACAGGTACACGACTCCGGCAAGGAAGCATCATGCCTCACAGGACCGACACTCCCGACACGCTGGGATTCCGCATCACCCACCGCGCCATGCGAGGCGACACCCGCCGCCTGGCCGCCGTGACCACCGAGATCGCCGCCGCGCGGCAGTCATGCGACCGGGTCAGGGCCACCGCGATCTCCACGTTCATCACCAAGCTGTGCGATGGCATCCACCACCACCACGCGATGGAGGACAAGGTCCTCTGGCCGGTGCTGGAGCGCTCCGCGGGTGCCGCCGTCGACCTCTCCGACCTGTCCGACGACCACTCCCAGCTCGACCCCCTGCTGGACGAGCTTCGCGCGTCCGCCGCCGCGTTCCTGATCGACCGCACGCCGGCCGGGCGGCTCGCGACCCTGCTCGGAACCCTCGCCGACCTCCTCGACGAGCACATCGAGGAGGAGGAGCGGACCATCTTCCCGATCATCGAGAAGTACGTCTCGGTGTCCGACTGGCTCACCGTCGAGACCGCGGTGCGCAAGGGCGGGGACGCCGCCTTCGACCTGCCGCGCATCGCCCAGTACGCCAGGCCGGAAGAGCTCGCGCAGCTCAAGAAGATCGCGGGCCCGGTGCTGTCGGTGATGCTGGCGCTCACCCGGAGGCCGCACCGCCGCCGCCAGCGCCTGATCTTCGGACCCCTCGCCACCGTCTGATCACGCGCGGACCCCTCGCCACCGTCTGATCACGCGCCCCTGAGCGAGGTCAGTCTCCGGGCGGCGCCGTCCGGCCCGTACGTGCCGAGGCCCGCCGCGCGCGTTCGGCCCAGTGCGGGGAGCCGACCTGCTCGGCGACCCGGACCGCCTGCGCGTAGTGCCCGGCCGAGGCGCCGGCACGGCCCAGGAGCGTGGCCAGGTCGCCCAACATGTGGGCGACCGGCCCGAGCGTGACCGACCCGCAGTGGAGCCCGCCCAGCTCCCCGGCCCACGGCCGCAGATCCTCATAGCACTCCTCGGCGACCGCCGTGTCGCCGAGGGCGACGGCGTTCTCCGCGCGCAGGCTCATCCGGAACAGCCAGTAGAAGTCCCTCGGCACGTCCCAGCGGGGCTGCCAGACCTCGCGGGCCTCGTCGAGCCGGTCGTCGGCGACCAGAGCCCTGGTCAGCATCTCGGACACCTCCCCGGGCAGGTGCGCGTGCGACTCCCGCAGCTCGGCGACGGAGTCCCGCGCGTCGCCCCGGGCGAGCCGTATGACGAACCGTCCGGCGACGCCGAGAAGCAGCGCGTTGACGCCGCCGGAGTCGTACATCCGGCGGACGACGGCCTCGTACGACCGCTCCGCCTCGTCGAACTCGCCCCTGATCAGCAGCACGATCGCGTCGAAGAACGCCAGGACGGCCAGCGCGAGGCCGAGCTGGCCGCTGGTGGAGTACTCCACCGCGCGGTCGGCGTGACGCCGTGCGGTCGCGAGGTCGTTGCGGCCGAGTGCCACCATGAACAGGGCGTGGTGACCTTGCATCTGGTAGCCGAGCAGCCCGTGGCGGGCGCCCGTCTCGACCAGCTCACGGCCCAGTTCCTCCAGCTCCGCGCGGCGTTGCGGATGCAGCACCGTGAAGTAGCGGGCGTTGAGCGCGACGCACAGCAGCTCGGGGTCACCGACGTGCCGGGCGATCTTGACCGCCTCCGCCGACGCCGCCTCGGTGCGGGCGGCGTCGTGTCCTTCGAGCTCGAAGGTGAGGGCCGCCAGCAGCCGGCACCGCGTCGTCTCACCGGCCTGCAGGACGGCCTCCTCGATCACCGCGACCATGTCGTGGTCGGCGCGGCGGTCGAGCTGGATGGTGTACGTCACCGGCGCGTCGTACGCCGTGAGGGCGCGCGCCACCGCCTCGGGGTCTTCGCCCCGGCGGGCCACGGCCAGCGCCTCCGCCCTGCTCTCCAGCGCTCCCACCACGTTCCCGGCGTGCGCCCGCGCGGAGATGAGCCGGCACAGCAGGTCCAGGCGCAGGTGATCGTCGTCGAGCGGCAGGTCGAGCGCCTCCTGGAGGAGCCGCGCCGCCTCGTCGTGGGCGTGGAGGCCGGCCGCCCGCCGCGCCGCCGCGGCGGCGTACCGCGCGGCCTCGCGAGCCGTACGGCTGGTCGCGGCGGCCAGCGCGTGGTGCCCGAGCCCCGCGACGTCGTCCGGGCGTACGTGCTCCAGCGCGTCCAGCACGCGCCCGTGGAGCCGGGCACGGCGGATCCTCGCGGTGTCCTCGTACAGCGTCTCGCGGACCAGGACGTGCGTGAAGCGGACCTGGCCGGGACTCGGCTCTGCCAGCAGTCCGGTGAGCACCCCCGCCTCCAGCCCGGCCAGCACGGTGTCCTCGTCGCCGTGCATGGCGATCAGCACGTCGACGTCGACGTCCCTTCCGATGATCGCCGCGTCGCGCAACGTGGTCTGCGCGGTGGCCGGCAGCCTCGCGATACGGCGGCGGATCAGGTCCCGGACGCCGGGCGGGAGGGCGTGCGCGGCGGCGGGCCCGTCGGTGGCCACCAGCCGGGCGGTCTCGCAGACGAACAGCGGGTTGCCCCCCGTCCGCTCGGTGACGGTGCGCACGGTGGCGGCGTCGACCCTGACCCCGGAACGATCAAGGAGCAGGCGGGCCACCTCCTCCTCGGTGAGCCCCGGCAGGTCCAGATGCGCGGCGGTGCGCGCGGCGAGGGCCGCGCGCGTGGCGGCGAGGTCGGCCTCGGCCTCGGCGGGCCGGTAGGTCGCCACGACCAGCACCGGCGTCGAGGGGACCGCGAGGTACCTCAGCAGGTGCAGCGTCTCGCTGTCGGCCCGGTGGGCGTCCTCGATGACCACCAGCGCCGGGGCGACCGCCGCGACGCTCGCGAGGTACTCGCCGAGGGCCCGTGCCAGCAGGAACTGCTGGGTGGACGCCCCGTCGTCGGTCAGCAGCGGCGCCAGCCGTACCGCGAGGTCCCCGGGGGGAGGGTGCTCGGCGGTGAGGCGGCGCAGGACCTCGCTCCACGCCCACGCGGGAGGGGCGCCGCCGCCCGTCTCCGGGCAGCGGCCGAACGCGACCAGGCCGCCCTTCCGCTCCATGCGGGCCGCCAGTGCCTCGACCAGCGTGGTCTTCCCGGAGCCCGCCTCACCGGCGACCCAGACCATCTGGAAACCCGCCGGCGCCCGTGCGATCTCCTCCAGCCTGGCCAGCTCACCGGCGCGCCCGATCATGGGGACGGCCTGTGCCCGGGGGGTCGCCGGCCCCTCGGGGGCGAGCTCGGCGGGCCGTACCGGAGGCGTCGGGACGACCTGCTGGAACTCCAGCGAGGCGGCCTGGGCCAGGACGTCGGCTTCCAGCGCGCGCAGCGCCGGGCCGGGGTCGACTCCCAGCTCGGCCGCGAGGGTCTCCCTGACCCTGCGGAGCACGGCCAGCGCCTCCCCCTGCCTGCCCGAACGGTAGTAGGCGAGGGCGAGCAGCCGGACGGCGTTCTCCCGCAGCGGGTGCGCCCGTACATGGCTTTCGAGGTCGAGGACGGCCTCGGCCTGGCGCCCCAGCCCGAGGTGCGCCTCCGCGCGGTACTCGACGGCCATCAGGTGGAGCTCCTCAAGCCGCGCCGCCTCGGCCGCGGCCCATTCCTCGTCGGCGAACTCGCCGAAGGGCCGTCCCTGCCACAGGCCGAGCGCCTCGTCGATCAGCGTGGAGGCCTCGCCGTACGCGCCTGCGGCGAGGCGGGTGGCTCCGGCGTCGAGCAGGCGGGAGAACCGCCAGGCGTCCACATCGTCGGAATCCAGGTGCAGGAGGTAGCCGGGCACGGCGCTGACCAGCACGGACGGCGGGGTCCTCGGACGCCGCCCGGGTTCGAGGACGCGGCGCAGGTTGGAGACGTAGACCTGCAGGGCGGCCAGCGCCTTGGGAGGCGGATGCCCCTGCCAGAGATCCTCGATGAACCGGTCGGTGGACACCACCCGGCCCCCCTCGCAGACGAGCCGCGCCACCACCGCGCGCTGCCTCGCCGTACCGAGGTAGACCGCGCGGCCGTCGACGCTCGCGTGGAGGGGACCGAGAACCCGTAGCCGAACCATGACACAAGGATTATGACCTGAGATAACCCGTAAAAGGGTACGTCCGAGTCAGCCGCCTCGGAACGAGGGACGGCTCACGTCGGCGTTCCTACTCCAGGGCGTTGAACCGGGCGAGCATCTGGCCCAGCAGCCGCACGTCATCGCGCGGCCAGGTGCCGAGCAGCGCGTAGAAGCGCTGCTGCCGCGCCGAGCGCGCGCGGTCGAGCCGCTGGCGCCCCTCTTCCGTGAGATCGAGCAGGTGGGCGCGGCCGTCCAGCGGGTCGGGCTGGCGCCCGATGAGCCGCAGCTCCTCCAGCACCTTCAGCTGGCGGCTGATCGTCGCCTTGCCGACGCCGAAGTAGGCGGCGAGCTCGCTGGAACGGGCCGGAGCGGCCTCCCCGATGCGCACGAGGATCCCGTACGCCCCCGGCTCCAGCTCCGGGTGCACCGCGCGCCCCATCTCGGCGGACAGCGCGCGGGAACGCCGGAAGAGGACACCGAGCTGGTGTTCGACCGCGCAGTAGGCTTCGTACTCCTCGACGGGGACCGTCTCTTCGGATGCCGCCGTCCGTGTCTCGGGCATCGTGCCGCCTCCTCCTCCCTTCAGTGTGGAACTCGTCCGATGATCAGGGCTGACACCCCTCGGCGTAGCCTAGAACGATCAGGCCTGAGCCGAGGGTTCCCCCTGCACCGCCTGGATGTCCAGCTCCACCTTCAGGGTCGCCCCGATGAGCGAGATCCCCGCCTGCACCACCTGGTTGTAGTTCATGGCGAAGTCCTCGCGGCGCAGCTCCGTGACCGCCCGGAAGGCGGCGCGCAGGCCGCCCCACGGGTCGGGGCTCGTGCCGAGGTAGGCCAGGTCCAGGTCCACCGCGCGGGTGATCCCGCTCAGCGTCAGGACGCCGTGCACCGTCCACCGGTCGGGGCCCGAGGCCGACAGCCCGGTGCTCCGGTACGAGATCACCGGATGCGGCCCCACGTCGAGGAAGTCCGCCGAGCGCAGGTGGTCGTCGCGCGTCTTGTTGCCGGTGTCGATCGACGTCGCGTCGATCTCGGCGACGACGGCCGACGCCTCGGCCGTCGCGCCGATGTCGACGCGCCCGGCGAACTCCGAGAACCGCCCCTGCACGCTCGACAGCCCCAGGTGCTGCGCGGTCGCGGCGACCTTCGAGTGGGCCGGGTCGATGGTCCACACGCCGGGCGGCGGCAGCTCGGCACCGCCCTGCCGGGCGAGCACCAGCACGCCCAGCTCGGCGCTGCCGGAGGCCGTCGCGATCGCCGTGGACGCGATGGGGGCGTACCCGACCGCGGTGACCACGACGGTGTAGACGCCCGGGTTCAGGGGCTCGGTCAGGACCGTGCCGTCGGCGGCCGCGTCGGTCCGTACGACCTGGTGGCCGGACATGTCGGTCACCGTGACGACGGCGTGCGGCACCGCCCAGCCGTCCTTCGTGCGCACGACGGCGCGCAGGCCGTACCTCCCCGCGAGCGTGCTGCTCATTCGGGGTGCCCCAGCCACAGGTCGTACGCGTCGTCGCCCTGGCCCGCCAGGTTGAGCGCGCTCGCCACGGGCGGGTACCCGGTGGCGATGACGGTGTACTGGCCGCCCGTCAGGTCGGCGAAGGCGTACTCGCCATCCTCGCCCGTGGTGGCGGAGCCGACGACGTTGCCGGCCGCGTCGAGCAGCGTGACGCGGGCGTCGGCCAGCGGGCCGCCGTCCTTGACGCGCACGGTGCCCCTGACGCGGACGCCGGGCAGCAGCTCGACGTCCTGCCTGGTCTGGCCGGTCCCGACCTCGACCGGCACCGCGGCCGGACGGTGTCCCGCCGCGCTGACGGCCAGGGTGTAGCTCCCCGCGACGACGCCCGCGAAGCCGTAGACGCCGTCCGCGGCGGTCACGCCCGTGGTCACGACCTCGCCGCGCACGTCCGTCACGATGACCATCGCCTGGACGACCGGCCTGCCCTCCGGGTCGCGCACGGTGCCGGCGAGCTTGCCGGAGCCGGCGAGCACGAGATCGAAGTCCAGCGGCTGGTCACCGACCGCCAGGGTCGCCACCTGCGGGTCGTGCTCGCCGGCGGAGGCGATCAGGACGTACGTGCCGCTGCTCGGCGTCCACAGGCTGTACCCGCCGTCCTCCTGAGTGACCGCTCGGCCGAGTTGGTGGCCGCGCACGTCGATCAGGGTGAGGGTGGCCTGGGGCACCGGCGAGCCGTCGGTGCCCCGGATGAACCCGCGGATCCCGGTGCCGCCCTCCGGCCGGGGAGCGCCCGCCGAGGCGTACACCGTCTGCTGGACCGGCGCGTCGCCGAATGGCTGGACCGGGACCTGCGAGGACGCCTGGGTGCCGGTGAACCCGTTGAACGCGGCCGGGGCCTCGGCGCCCACGGACACGAGCTCCTGGGCGTCCCGCTGGGCGTGGCGGCCGGGGCCGCCGTTGCGCGCCGGCTCGTGCTCGTCCGCGCCCGTGCGCATCTGCTCCGCGCTGGCCGTGCGAAGAGGGATCTCCTTGATGAACAGGATGGCGAGCAGTGCCAGCAGCGCGCTCGGCGCCGCGTACAGGAACACGTCGCCGACGCCGTGGCCGTACGCGCTCGTGACGACCTGCCTGACGGGACCGGGCAGGTCCGACAGGCGGGGAATCGAGCCGTTGCTCAGGTCGCTGTGGACGCCGATCTTGGCCAGGCCCTCCTCCAGGTACTGGATGACCCGGTGGCCCAGCACGGCGCCGAGCGCGCCGACGCCGATCGCGCCGCCGAGCGTGCGGAAGAACGCGACGACCGAGCTGGCCGCTCCGAGCTCCTCCGGCCTGACCTGGTTCTGGACGGACAACACGAGGTTCTGCATCGTCAGGCCCACGCCGACGCCCATGGCGAACATGTAGACCGCCAGGAGCCAGTAGGCGGTGTCGAACCGCATCGAGCCCATGAGCCCGAACCCGGCGGTGAGGAGCACCCCGCCGAGGACGAGGAAGATCTTCCAGCGTCCGGTGCGGGTGATGATCTGGCCGGCGACGGTCGAAGAGACCGCCAGGCCGAGGATCATCGGCAGGGTCATGACACCCGCCATGGTGGGCGTCTCACCACGGGCGAGCTGGAAGTACTGGCTCAGGAACGTCGTCGCGCCGAACATGGCGACACCGACCAGCATGCTGGCTATCACCGCGAGGCTGATCGCGCTGTTGCGGAACAGGCGCAGCGGGACGATCGGCTCACTGGCCCTGGACTCCACGAACAGGAAGATCAGCGCGAGCACCAGCGCGCCGCCCACCATGGCGCCGGTCTGCCACGACAGCCAGTCGTACTTGTGCCCCGCGAACGAGACCCACACCAGCAGCAGGGAGACCGCGGCGCTGATGAGCACGGCGCCGGCCCAGTCGATGTCGGCCTTGCGCTTGTACACCGGGACGTGGAGCGTCTTCTGCAGGACCAGCAGGGCGACGATGGCGAACGGCACGCCGACGTAGAAGCACCACCGCCAGCCGAGCCACGAGGTGTCCACGATGACGCCGCCGATGAGCGGGCCGCCGATGGTCGCGAGGGCGAAGACGGCGCCGAGGTAGCCGGAGTAACGGCCGCGCTCACGGGGCGAGATGATCGCCGCCATGATGACCTGGGCCAGCGCGGTCAGGCCGCCGGCTCCGAGACCCTGGATCACCCGGGCTCCGATGAGCATGCCCGGGTTCTGCGACACGCCCGCGATGGCCGAGCCGACGACGAAGATGATCAGGCCGAGCTGCACCAGGAGCTTCTTGCTCATCAGGTCGGCGAGCTTGCCCCAGATGGGCGTGGAGATCGTGGTGGCCAGCAGGGTCGACGTGATCACCCAGGTGTAGGTGTTCTCGTCCGCGTGCAGGTCGGCGATGATCGTGGGCAGGGCGTTCGACACGACGGTCGACGACAGGATCGCCACGAACATGCCGAGAAGCAGTCCCGACAGCGCCTCCAGGATCTCGCGGTGCGACATCGGCGCGGCGGGTTCGGGTGCGGCCTCCCGCACCCCGGCCGGTACTGCGGTTGCCATCAATGTCCTTTCGATGTCCGCGCGGGCTCAGCCGCGCGGGAGAGGTGCGGGGCGCGAGCCCGGTGTGCGTCGAAGCTCGTACGGAACCGGGCGAGAAGGCCGGCGAGCTCGGTGATCTCCTCGTCGGTCCAGTCGTCGAGCGTGTCCGCGAGGAAGTGGCGAACGTGGGTGAGCAGTTCCTCGGTGACGTGCTCGCCGTCCGGAGCGAGCCGGACGTACCAGGAGCGCCCGTCACGGGGGTTGGGGATGCGCTCGACCCAGCCGCGTTCCTGGAGGTCGGCCACGTGCCGGCTGATCACTGACTGATCGACCTCGAACATCTCGGCCAGCTCGCCCATACGGACCTCGCCACAACGGCTGAGCGCCACGAGCAGGGTGAGACCGGCGCGGGAGCCGGTGAACGGCAGGTCCCGTTTGACCGCCTTCATCACCGCACCCATGTCACTCAGCCGGACAAGCAGCTCGCCGCAGCTGTCCTCCGATGCCATGACCGCCTCCATCTAGTTGCCTTAGGCAAATATATATCATTGCCCAAGGCAACCTTCCAGGCGATATGTCCGATCTTGGGCGCCAAAAAGGCGCCGCTCCCGGCGGGAGCGGCGCCTCGCGAGCGCAGGAGGGGGTTGTCAGGCTCGGGCCGGCCTTCTCCGCGCGGCCGTCACCCTGGTGCGGGGTCAGTGGTGGGGCCCGCCGCCGTCGCTCGGACGGCGCCACGGGCCGGTGATGGCGAACACGTAGCCGGGCGTCTGGATGTTGGCGAAAAGGATCTTCCCGTCCTGGCTGAAGGTCGGGCCGGTGAACTCGCTGTCGTTGCCGTCGTTGCGGGCCATGGGGTACGCCGTGCCCTTGCCGGTGACGCCGACCAGGTGCTGGACGCCCTCGCCGTCCTCGGCCAGGATCAGCCCGCCGTAGGGGGACACGGTGATGTTGTCGGGCCCGTCGTAGTCGGTGTCCTTGCCGGGGTCCGGGTTCACACCGAAGATCGTCTTGAGGGTGACCGTCTCCGACCTGGGGTCGTAGAACCACACCTGACCGTCGTGCTCGTTGACGCTTCCGTCGTCATCGCGGGCGTAGCTCGCGACGAAGTAGGCGCCGCCGTCACTCCACCAGGCACCCTCCAGCTTGCGGCTGCTGGTCACCTGGCCGGCCGTGAACTGCTTGCGGACGGAGACCGTCGCGGCCTGCGGGTCGGGGACGTCGACCCACGTGACCTTGTAGCGGGTGCCCGGCCGCGTCGCCTCCGACAGGTCGGCGATGTGCTTGCCGCCCTTGAAGCAGCTCATGGCCTGGAGCGACCCCGCGTTGTCGCCGCCCGCGCTCAGCGCGAGCGCCCGCAGCGCGCCCTTGCGGCCGTGGAAGCGGTGCGGCGGCGTCCAGCGGTAGTACAGCCCGTTCGGGCCGCTCGCGTCCTCGGTCAGGTAGATCGCGCTGGTGTGCGGGTCGACCGCGACGGCCTCGTGCGAGTATCTGCCGAGGAACTTCAGCGGCACCGGGCCGCGGTTGGCGTTCCGGTCGAACGGGTCGACCTCGAAGACGTAGCCGTGGTCCTTCTGGTACGCCCCGCCCGCGCGCTGCTCGGTCTCCTCGCAGGTCAGCCAGGTGCCCCACGGGGTGACGCCGCCCGCGCAGTTGTTGTGCGTGCCGGCCACGCTGACGTACTCACGGATCCGGTTGCCGTGCCTGTCGACCTCGATGTTGGTCGTGCCGCCCCGCGCGCCCGGGTCGTAGGTCAGGCCGGGCAGCGCCGGCACGGGGTAGGGCTCCCCGCCGCCGATCTCGTGGTTGTTGACCAGGACGAAGCCGTCGCGACCACGGAAGCAGGCGGTGCCGTCGGCGTCACTCGGGGTGGGCTCACCGGTCTCCAGCAGCGTCTTGCCGGCCTCGGCGACGATCTTGTAGGAGAAGCCGCGGGGCAGGGCCAGCAGGCCGGCCGGGTCCGCGGCGAGGGCGCCGTAGCCGGCCGCCGCGAGGGTGCCGGCCTCGGCGGCGGGACCGGCGATGGCCCCGACGCTGCCGACGATGGCGATCCCCAGGCCACCCACCGCTCCGGTGCGGAGCAGGTCACGGCGAGACATCTCGGACGTCATGTGAGCACCTTTTCCATTTCCAGGTTCAGCGGGCAGTACTGGACCCAAGTCTCCCCGTATGAACGTTTTATCCAGGAATGCGGACGTTGAAGTGAAGACCCGGCTAACGCCACCCTGCCCCACCCAGCCCGGCGACGCCACGCATGCGGGCATCGCGCGCCGGCCGCCCGAGAGGCCGCCCACCCGTGACCAGCGCCATGCGACAGATCTGCCAACCGGACAGCAATAGTTAGGAAACTTTACACCTTTTACAATTGGGTCAACGAAGGTTACTTACTAGCTTGAAGTACCTATTTGGACAGAAAGGAGCCTTTCCGCGTTATCCGGGCAAACCCCCCACTCGGAGGACCACGTGGCAAACAGCAACCGCCTTCCCCTGACGGCTCCCACCTCGCGCTTCAAAGCGCTCGCCGTCGCCGCCCTGACCTGCGTCACGGTCACATTGGGCGCCATCCCCGCATCCGCCGCCCCGGCCGACCCCGCCCCCGCGCCCCCCGCGAACCCCGCCGACCCGGTCACCCATCCCGAAAGGGACTGGATGGGGTCGCAGGTGGCCAAGCACGAACCCGGGCCAGGCAAGGTGACCATCAGCCCGCTCGCCGCCCAGACCCCCGGCCTGGACGTCAGCGGCTGGCAGGGCAACGTCAACTGGGCGTCCGTGGCCGCCAACGGCGCGAGATTCGCCTACGTCAAGGCGACAGAGTCCACCAACTACACCAACCCGTACTTCAGCCAGCAGTACACGGGCTCGTACAACGCGGGGCTCATCCGCGGCGCGTACCACTTCGCCACGCCGAACACCTCCTCCGGCGCGACCCAGGCCGACTACTTCGTCAACCACGGCGGTGGCTGGTCACGTGACGGCAAGACGCTGCCCGGCCTGCTCGACATGGAGTGGAACCCGTACGGCGCGGCCTGCTACGGGCTGTCGGCCTCCGGCATGGTCAACTGGATCCTCTCCTTCAGCAACCAGTACCACGCCAGGACCGGCCGCTGGCCGGTCATCTACACGGCGACAAGCTGGTGGAGCCAGTGCACCGGCAACATCGGCGACTTCTCCTCCACCAACCCGCTGATGCTCGCCAACTACAACGGCTCGCCCGGACCCATGCCGTACAAGTGGGGCTACCAGACCATCTGGCAGTTCGCCGACCACGGCACCTTCCCCGGCGACCAGGACTACTTCAACGGCGACTTCTCACGCATCCAGGCCCTCGCCAACGGCTGATCAGCTCCTGGACCAGGAAACCCCCTGGCCGGTGCACCGAGAAAAAAGGAGATGGCTCGTGCCCCGAGTCCTCATGGCCGCCCTCGCCACCGTGACCGCACTCGCGCTCACAACCGGAACCGCCCACGCCGCCCCCACCACGACGGCGGAACCCGCCGCCGCAGCCCCGAGCAAGGTGTTCGCGGCCACCGACCGCCTCGCCGCCCAGGTCGCCGGAGCCCTGGCTGACCGGGCCGTACGCGACCGCACCGCGTCGGCCACCGCGTCAGGGGCGGCCGACCTGCTGACGCTCGAACGCGACACGAGCCTCGGCAAGGCCGCACGCGCCGCCAACCTGACCGTCCTGGCGGCCAAGGGGTTACCCGCTACCGGCGGGTCGGTGCTCCAGGTACGGCTGGCGAACCCCGACATGCGCGCGGCCCTGGCGCGTGGAGAGGTGCCCCTGGTCGCGGCGGCGCCCACCGACGACGAACCGACGCCGGTCACCGCGTACGACCCGCTCGGCGGAAAGGTCGTCCTCGACCCGGTCAAGGCGCCTCAGCGGCCCGTGCTCGTGGTGGACGTCGACGTGGCCAAGGCGCTGCCCATGGGTCTGAAGCTGGTGCGGGACACCCTGGCCACGCACGGCATCGTGCCCGCGAAACCCGCCGCGAAGACCCTGGCCGGCGGGTACTGGGCGACCAAGGTCAACGCCATCCGGCTGAACGACGACAAGGAGCCCTGGATCAAGGGCGACGCCGAGATCTACAGCATCGTCGGCGGGTTCGGGCTCGACGGAAAACCCGCCGTGAACATCGTCCAGATGCCCTACCTTGACAACGACGGCACCACCTACTACCCCAACCAGCTCCTCGTCCATTTCTCGGCGTACAAGTACAACCTGGCCGACGTCGTGATGATGGAGGACGACGGCGACACCAACTACCAGCAACTCGCCCAGGCCATCGCCACCGCGCTGCTCACGATCGTCGACGGCGGCGCCTACACTCCGCTGGTCAACGCGATCATCTCCGCGATTCCGACCTCGTGGTGGACCGACGACCCGGACTACGTCGACTCCTGGTACACGCTGTCCACCGCCAGCAGCGGCCGCCGGAACGGCGCCGCCGGCAACGGCTGGATGGACGTGGCCCCGTATTGGGTGTCCCAACTCTGACCCGACCGGGCCCTACATCTAACAAACCATCTAAAGAACCGACACTGCGCGGCCCTCGTGTTCTCCAGGACATACCGGCGGGCAGGCGTTCTCCCTGCCGCGCCGAGATGCACGCGGTGATCACATCACGTCTCTCCCGGGAGCTCCCGGGAGAGACACACCGCACCCACCCGCCGCCGCGGGTAGAGATCAGCCCACGCGGCGACGCGACCTCACGCCCATATCCATGGAACATCAACTGAAAGTTCACCCAGTTAAGCGGCCAGATTTCTCACTTGGCCGTGGCACCTGCGCGTTCCGCGAGCGTTCACGACCCCATCACGCCATGGCCGCGAAGGGGTATCGGCCAGCGATCTAGCGTCGCTGGCGTCTGATAGAGCTAGTGGAGCGGAGCCCCCGATGTACCTTCGTCATGTCCTGGTGAGCCTGGCCGTCGTGCCCGCGCTCGCCGTGCCAGTAGCCGCCCACGCGTCAGCGGCGCCTGGTCCTGGTGTACTGCCCCAAAAGACCCACTTCGACCTGCAGGCCCACCGCGGCGGCATCGGCATGACGACCGAGGAGTCGCTGGAGGGGTTCGGCAAGGCGATGCGCCTCGGGGTCAGCACCCTGGAGCTGGACACCCACGTCACCAAGGATGAGAAGGTCGTCGTCAACCACGACCGGCAGATCAGCGCGCAGAAGTGCCGCGACACCGCACCGGTCACAACTGGCGACCCGATGTACCCGTACGTAGGGAAGTACATCAAGGACCTGACCCTGGCGCAGATCAAGACCATGGACTGCGGCTACCAGCAGTTGCCCGGGTTCCCCGAGCAGGAGCAGATCAAGGGCTTCCGGATGGTCGAACTCAAGGACGTCCTGAACCTCGTCAAGAGCTACCACGCCAAGCAGGTCAAGCTCAACATCGAGACCAAGGTTGAGGCCGGCGCGCCCGAGCAGACGGCGCCGCGCGAGCTGTTCGTCCGCCGGGTCTTCGAGGAGATCCGCGCCTCGGGGATCGAGGACCAGGTCACCATCCAGTCCTTCGACTGGGGCGCATTGATGGAAATGCACCGGCTCGCACGAAGGTGGCCGCTGGTGGCATTGACGAATTACGACTTCCTCCAGATCGGCAAGCCCGGTGCCTCCCCGTGGCTCGGCGGGCTCGACGCCGACGACTTCGGCGGCGACTTCGTGAAGGCCGCCGCCGCCATCCCCGGTGTCACAGCGCTGTCTCCGGTGTACGGCTTCCCGCAGAATGGAAAGATCAGCGACGCGGGCTTCCGCTTCTACGTCGATCAGACGATGGTGTCGGCGGCACACGCGCGTGGCCTGAAGGTCATCCCGTGGACCTGCGACGACCTCCCCACCATCGAGGCCCTCATGGACATGGGCATCGACGGCATCATCACGAACTACCCGAACAGCGTCCGGCAGATCATGGCCGACCGCGGAATGCGACTGCCGAAGGCCTACGCACCGCGCTGACCCGACCTCGTCGCGTACCCCCCCCGCGACGCCGGAGGTGCGAACGAAGCTCGCGGCGAAACCTGCGAATGCTGGACGGGCTGAACATCTGAGTAGGAGCGATACCGCGCCAGGCGTGCGCAGCGGAGGCCGGCGGTCACGATGGCCGCCGGCCTCAATGCCGGGTTCCGCCGCTTCTGGGAGCAGCGTGAATCCGAATGAGGCGTAGGAAAGGTCCCGAGTGGCCGCACTCCCCGTTCGTCGACCGCTTCCGGCGCGGCGGTGTCAGCGCCGGGCGGCGCGGCGGGGGCGTGGCGGGGTGGGGGCGGCGGGTTCCCCGGTCGCGAGGTCGGTGACGATCTGGCAGGTGTCGGCGACCGGGTCCAGACTCTGGGCACGAACGGCCAGTCGTCGCAGCAACTCCCGGAACTCCACACGATCGGCGGGGTCCAGCGGGGACAGGATGTGCTCCTCTGCGTGGTCGAGGCCGACCTGGGTCGCCTCCCACGTCGTACGGCCGCGCTCGGTGGCGACGATGCGCTTGTTGCGCCGGTCGGCGGGGTCGGGGCGGCGCTGGACCAGCCCCGCGTTCTCCAGATCGTCGACGAGGTAGGTCATGACGGTCTTGTCGATGCCGAGCCGCAGGGCAAGGGCGCCCTGGCCGCCCGGCAGCTCCTGGGCGGCGGCGGCGAGCACCTGGTAGCCCCGCGGGCCGCCCGGCAGGTCGCGGAAGACGGCGTTGGCGAACTTGACGTACGCACGGAAGACCACGCCGAGGGTCCAGCCCAGATCGGTGTCGAGGGCGTCCGGCGGCGCTGGCACGGCCGCCGGAACCGGCGCGCGCACGGCGGACGGGGTCTCGGGCATGACCCCAGCATAGCCGATCAGTGCGCAGATAGACCTTCTGTTTGACTATTCTTCTGCCTGACATACTATCTGCTATGCACCTAAACCTTCTTGATCGACACGGCGGGAAGTGACATGGCCGACTACGGGCATGAGCTGCTGTTCGGAACGTTCGTCACCCCACAGGCCGACCAGGCCGACCGGGTCGTGGCCCTCGCCCAGCTCACCGAACAGGTGGGGCTCGACCTGGTCACCGTCCAGGACCACCCCTACCAGGCCCGGTTCCTGGACACCTGGACGCTGCTGTCGGTGATCGCCGCCGGCACCTCGACCCTGCGCGTCTCACCGAACGTGGCCAACCTGCCGTTGCGCCCACCGGCCGTCCTCGCCCGCAGCGTCGCCACCCTCGACATCCTCACCGGGGGGCGGGTCGAACTCGGCCTCGGCGCCGGAGCGTTCTGGGACGGCGTCGCCGCGATGGGCGGACGGCGGCTCACCCCGGCGCAGGGCGTCGAGGCCCTGGAGGAGGCCATCCGGATCATCCGGGCGATCTGGTCGGACGACGGTGAGACGGTCCGGGTGGACGGCACGCACTACCGCGTTTGGGGAGCCCACCCCGGGCCCGCGCCCGCCCACGATGTCGGCATCTGGCTGGGTTCGTATAAGAAGCGGATGCTCGGGCTGACCGGACGGCTCGCCGACGGGTGGCTGCCCAGCAGTCCGTACGCGGGGCCTGACGCGCTGCCCGCGATGAACGCGGCGATCGACGAGGCCGCGGTGGCCGCCGGACGTCAGCCGGCGGACGTGCGGCGGCTGTACAACATCGCCGGCTCGTTCACCGACCGCGGCACCGGGTTCCTCAACGGGCCGGCGCACATGTGGGCCGAGCAGCTCGCCGAGCTCACCCTGACGCAGGGCATGAGCGGCTACATCGTGATGGGCGACGACCCGGACGTGATCCGCCGCTTCGCCGCGGAGGTCGCGCCGGCCGTACGGGAACTGGTCGCGACCGAACTCGCCGGGCGCGTGAACCCACCGCCGTCAACCGACCCGCGTCCGTCTACCGGAGCGCAACCGTCTACCGAACCGCGTCCTTCGACCGAACCGCGTCCTTCGACCGAACCGCGGCCGGGCGGCACCACGCCCGCCCGGCCGGCCGTACGGACGTCCGCGCTGGCCGCCGTGCCGACCCCCGACGACGGCACCCGGCTCAGCGATGTGCGGGTCTGGGACGAGACGACCCGCCCGACCGGCCCGGCGCCCGACCCGAGCCGCAGCTACACCGCACACGAGCAGGCCGCGGGCGGGCACCTCATCGAGGTACACGATCATCTACGGGAGGAGCTGCGGAACGTCCGCCGGCTCGTCGACCAGGTCGAGGCCGGCACGATGGACCCCGGGGCCGCGCGATCCCAGATCAACGAGATGACCATGCGGCAGAACAACTGGACGCTCGGCGTCTACTGCCAGTCGTACTGCCGGGTGGTCACCACCCACCACACCCTTGAGGACATCAGCGTCTTCCCGCACCTGCGCCACGCCATGCCCGAGCTCGCGCCGGTCGTCGACCGTCTTGAGCAGGAACACCACGCCATCCATGACGTCCTCGAAGGCGTCGACCGGGCACTGGTCGCCCTGGTGAACGAGCCGGACGGCATGAAGTCCCTCCGCGCCGCGGTGGACCTGCTCACCGACTCACTGCTGTCCCACCTGTCGTACGAGGAGCGAGAGCTCGTCGAGCCCCTCGCCCGCCTCGGCTTCTCCTGACCGCCCCTTCCCCGGCTCGGCTTCGGGGCGGCCGCCTCCTGGGGGCGATGCCTCGGAAACCCGGCCGGCCGCCTGTGAGGCGCGCAGCTCTCGTCGCAGCGTCGGGAGCTGTGCCATGGTGATCAGCGCATCCATCGGCCCCCCTTTCACGAGGACCGGAAACTATAAGATCCACGGCATCGCCGCAGGTCGGTTGGCACAAACATGAACAGCCCTTACCAGGACCGGGACGGACGGGAGATTCCGGTGTCACCACCTCACGTGGCGATCCGATTCGATTCCGGGTGCCGGCCCCCGAGGCTCCTCTTGTCGCCTTCGCGTACGGACCCCGTTCTGAGACGGCCCCGTTTCCCCAAACGTGACCCGCGTCTTTGAGAATGCGGTTGTACCGAGCACGAAAGTGGTTGGCAACCGCCGTGTAAGTGGCCTTGAGAAGAATGGCGGACATGACGAACTTCTCCGCATCGCGCCTGCTCGCACCGCTCCGGCACGGTGCCGTCGTCTTCGCGCTCGTCACTGTCGCCGGATGTGGCCTCGCCGGCGGTGGGACCAAGGGAGACGAAGCCGCTGCTCCCGCGCAGGTGACCACCAGCGTGACCGATGAGGGCACCGCCGGGGCCGTCAGCACCCCCGTCCAGAGCCAGAGCACGGCCGTTCAGAGCGAAAGCACGCCCGCCCAGACCGAGACCGGCGAGAACGTCCAGGCGGCGGCCGTCGAACCCGGTGGCGTCCTGGTCGACGGCAGCACGGTCTCGTCCGAGCTGACCCGTGCGGGGCAGAAGGACAAGTTCACCCTGGACCTGGGCGACGCCAGGGAGTTCTACGTCACCGACATGCAGGGCGACGGTATCCAGTTGCAGGTCTTCTCGGACGTCGACGGCCGGCCGCTGGGCCCCTCCAGCGTCAGCCTCACCTTCGGCACCTCGATATTCAAACTGACCAAGACGGGAAGCCACCGGCTGGAGGTCTGGGGCGAGACGAACGTCGTGGGGTCCTACAGCTTCCGGATCGCGACGGTGAAGGTCCGCACCTTCCCCGCGGCGATCGGGCTGAAGATCGGTGAGGGCACCCCCGCCGGAGCGGGACGGCTGGATCCGCCCGGGCGGATCGACCGCTTCGAGTTCGCCGGGGACGGCGCCACCGCGATCAAGGTCATCGGGGGCGCGTGCGGCGACATCGTGGTGGAACTCTTCGACGCCGCCGAGAAGAGCGTCGCCAACCCCCGGCAGCCCTACCCACTGTGCGGCAACGAGTTCGACCTATCCCTGTCAGACGGAAACGCGCGCTACGCGCTCGTCGTCAGATCACCCGCGGCGAAGGCCGGGACGTACTCGTTCCAGATCGCGCGCGCCGGCTGAGCGCTCAGGAGCGGCACAGGCCGGGCGGTCAGGAGCAGCGCAGGCTGAGCGGTCAGGAGCGGAGCAGGCTGAGTGGTCAGGAGCGGTGCAGGTTCCCGCGATATTCCACCGCGCTCGCGCCCTCCTGCCCCACGTAGTCCAAGGTCCCGGGATCCTTCAGCGTGAGGGTCACGTCTCCACCGGCGCACAGATCGTGCTGCTGCACGCTCAACTGGAGCACGGTGGCGCTCGTGACGCTGGTGAGCATGGCTTCCTGCCGGCAATCGTCGCGCGTCAACGTCGCGGTGGACTGTCCCTCCTTCAGGGTGATCGTCAGACCGGCCTGGTCCTTGCGGCCGTCCGTCGACTCGACCTGTCCCGCCCAGGTTCCCGCGAAGCCCGCCGGGATCCCGCCGCCCCGCGCGGCGGGCGGAGCCGGCGTCGGTCCCGACGTCGGCTCCCGGTCGGCGGTCGTACCAGAGGCCGCCTGGCTGGGCCGCCCTTCCGTGGTCGCCGCCGGAGCCGAGGACGATCCGGACGTCCGCTCCCGGCCGGGGGCCGTACCGGCTGCCGTCTGACTGGAAGCCTGCCCTCCCTCGGTCGAGTGGCCCAGCGTCCCCGTCGCGTACAGCACGCCGGCGGTGGCGACCGTCACCAGGGCGGCGGCCGCGACGGCGATCACCGGCATGGCGTAACTCCTCCCCCTCCTACCGCCCTCCGCACGGCTGGGCGTCGCATCCCGTCCCGATGACGCCGTGTCACCTGCCGCGGTACCGGCGCCCCCGGTGGGCACCCCTCCGGAGTAGGGTGCCGCGATCGTGGGCGCGGGGGCGGGCGCACCAGCGGAGGGGTGGAGCGGTGAGGTCTCCATTCTGGTGGGGTCGGCCGGGAGCACCTTGGTCGCGCCGGGCCCGGGTGCGACCGTGGCCTGACCGGCCGCGCTGAGGCCGGGCCAGTCAGGAGGGACGTACGCGCTGGGCACCGCGCCGACCTCGGGAACCGAGACGGTCGAGGCCGTGGGGTCGACCAGCCGGACCAGGAGCGACCGGGCGGAGGGGCGCACCTGGGGATCCTTGGACAGGCAGGTCGCCAGGGTGTCGAGCAGGCTCTGGGGAACGCCGGAGAGGTCGGGTTCGTGGTTGAGGAGGCGGTTGAAGACGGCGGCAATCGTGTCACTCCCGAACGGCGCCCGGCCCGTCGCGGCGTACACCATGGTCGCGGCCCAGGCGAACACGTCCGCCGCGGGGGAAGCGTGCACTCCCTTGAGCTGCTCGGGTGCCATGTAGGGCGGGGTGCCCGCCAGCACAGAGGGCGCGGTGCTCGCGTCGAGTGGCCGGGCGATGCCGAAGTCGACGACCCGGGGCCCGTCGGGGCCGAGCAGCACGTTGGCCGGCTTGAAGTCCCGATGAACGACCCCCGCGCCATGAATGGCCGCGAGGGCGGAAGCCGTGCCCACTGCCAGCCGCTCGACGTCGCCGTCCCGCAAGGGACCGCCGTCACGCACCCTATCCTGCAGCGAGGGCCCCGCGACGAACTCACTCACCACAAAGGGGTCCGCCCGGTCGAGCTCGGCCGCCAGCACGCGGGCTGTGCAGAAGGGAGCCACCCGGCGGGCGGACTCCATCTCCCTGGCCAGCCGGCGGCGGGTGTCGGGATCGGTGCCACCCTTGAGGACCTTGATGGCCACACGGTCGCCGTACGCGCTCAGGCCCTCGTAGACGACCCCCTGCCCACCCTCGCCCAGGCGCCCCACGACCTGGAACGCTCCCAACGCTCGGGGGTCGCCCGGCTGCAGTGGGCCAGCGGCCATGAGCTCCTCCATGCACGTTGGCGAGTTCCAAGCGTAGCGACGGGAAGCCCCTGCCACTACGGTCCTTCAACGGCCGAAGCACCTCGGGACCAAAGCAGACCGAGGCAGGCCGAGGCCTTCCAGAAGGCGTTCGCGCCGACCCGCTCCGCCAAGGCCCGCAGCGCTTGCTCCGTCGCCGACCCCTTTCGGCGCCGTGCGCGATCGCGTCCACCACCGCGTCGGAGACGGCGTGCGCGCGGCCCTGCTCGATGCAGGTACCCAGACCCAGGTTAGGCCGGGCCCGGTGCCGGGCACGGCGGGAGTCGGAAGCTGTCAGTCCGTACCCACGAAACGATCCGCAGGAGGCACTACCTCATGAAGCGCAGGCGGCGGACATCGACCTGACCGGTAGCGGTCGCGCGGCCGTCGAGCGGAACAAGTTCGACACCTCTCTGCCCGAGAACGCGCTCAAGCTCCAGGCCGTCGGCGAGCTGACGAAGCTCGCGGCGGAGGCGGGGCTGTCGCTGCCGCACCTGGCCATCGGATTCGTCACGGCCCACCCGGCCGTCACCTCGGTGATCATCGGACCGCGCACCATGGAGCAGCTCGACGACCTGCTGACCGGCGCGGACACGGTGCTGAGCGAGGACGTCCTCGACCGCATCGACGAGATCGTGCCACCCGGTACCGACCTCAACCGCGCGGACAGCTACTACGTGCCCCCGGCCCTGGCGGACAAGGCGCTGCGCCGAAGGGCGGCGGCAGAGAGCGCGGGGCGGTAACCGGAGCCGACTCTGCGCCGGTAGGGCGCGGCCGAACGGTGGTCGGCGTTTAGGAATTCATGGTGATCTTCGGGCAGATGTACCTGTTCGCCGCGGCCACAATGGCCGGCGCCTGATCCAGGCCCACGTTCACCGCCCCGGAGAACTGCTTGAGCACGTTGTCCTCCACCATGGGCTTTGGCATGTCCTCGGCGATGTCCAGGCACAAGTTCTGCCCCAGGCGCACCGCACGGTCAGGGTTCGAGGCGAACTGCCGGTTCAGCTCTCGCAGAACCCCGAGGTAGGCGGCGCGCTGCTCGACGTTCGGCTCAAGGATTTCCAGGAGGGTGGAGGTCGTACTAGCCGGCGGGACCGACGGGGCCGTACGCGCCGCCGTCTTCCGGGGTACCGTGACACCCGCGGCGAAGCCGGTGAGCAGGATGGCGACACCCACCACCAGGCTCATCCACTTTCCGAAGCTCCTGTGCCGCTTCCGCGGAGGGTGCTGCTGCTCACCAGACCACTGCATGCCTTGGAATCATAGGGACGCCGTGATGGCTGAACACCAGCCGCCAGCTCGGTGGCGTCCTCGCCGTGGCCGTCTCCGGCGCCCTGCTCGTGGGCCAGTTCTGCGCGGCCTGCGCCCGCTGATCGCTGCGGTGGTGGCCCTCGCCGCGGCCTCAACGGGTTCGGCGCGCCCTACCCGTGCTCGTCACTGGCCTATGCGTCCGTCGATCCGCTCGCGCAACAGGTCGACGTGCCCCATGTGGCGGGCGTACTCCCAGATCATTCCGATCAGCACCTCGCGCAGCGACATCTGCCCTCCACCGCTGCCATGCAGATTCAAGGGATCGTCTCCGGTGATGTCGAGACTGGGCGCCTCGGCCACGAACCGCGTGGCGAAGTCCGCCTCCGCACGCCATGCGTCCCATGCCTCCGCGACCACCTGGGGGTCGGGAACCGCACCATCGAAGTCACCGTCACGGTCGGTGTCGGAGCAGAACAGCCGGGGCACCTCCTGGCCCGCCATCATCACCCGGAACGTCGCACGCTCCACCTCGGCCAGGTGTCGCACCATCCCAAGGAGCGACATCGTCGACGGCTCGACGGAACGCCGCGCCATGGCCTCGGCGTCAAGACCTGAGCATTTCATCTCCAACGTGAGGCGCGCGCAGCGCAGGGATTCGACCAGCGTGGCGCGCTCGTCGCCCAGCGTTGGCCCGTTCTCACGCGGGTCGTCGTCCGACGGCTTGCCGTCCGCGGTGAACATGTCGGCTCGTCGTGTCGTGGCCATGGCCGCAATCATCCGCGCTGCGCACAGCGACCGACAACCGATTAACGACCCCCTGCACTCATGGTCAACCGGTTCGGGTCTGGCAAGCCGCAGTCAACCGCACTGCACGGTGAGCCGGGGTGAGGAGCGGACTTCGGATCTTCGACGGTTTACAGGGGCCGAGGATCTAAGCACTTCATAGCCTCTGACCTGTCATTCTCCTTTGCTCGACCCCTCCCCCCGGTTGACCGTTCCGGACACCATCCGGATCATGAAGCGAGTGGCCTCACGTCCCTTTCCCTGCCGATCATCCTGTCGCCGTCGTCCCTCCCCTCTGGGGAGCAGGGGACGGGGGTCAAGGTGGAGCGCCCTACGTACGAACGACCTTGACCCCTGTCCCTGTCATCCGCCGACAGCGCTGATCACACCGTGATCACGCGGGCCGTTCATTGACCGCTGCGCAAGCCACGTTCGCGCTCTCACGCTTGCCGTTCTGGTTCTTGAGCACCCATATGCCCTCTTCGTTGAAGCGGATCCATGCCTCGCCATCGTTAAGTCCCCGTATCCAGCCGGCGGACACACCCCCGAATATCCGTACGCCCTTGTCTTGATCCAGGAACTGGATATACCCCTTGCCTTCGCCTGATCCGCGGACCTGGTTGGTAATCACGCTGTTCACGTCGGCCTGGTCGGCCGCCATAGTCCCCCACTCTTGGGTCCCATTTCGGTACACGTTCAGCCCGGCTTTGGGGAAGGTGATCTTCCCGTCGTCAGTGCTTCTTCCTTGCACCCATTCGGTGTTGACGCCGTTGAGATCGGCCTTGTCAGCAAACACGGTTCCCCAGGCTTGTCCGGCCCCCTTGCGCACGTTCAGGCCTTCCTTGGGGAAGGTGATCCATCCGTCGTCGGCGCTTCTCCCCTGCACCCATTCGGTGTTCACGCCATTGAGGTCGGCCTTGTCGGCGTGCACGGTTCCCCATGCCCCGCTTCCCTGGCGGATGTTGAGCCCGTCCTTGGGGAAGGTGATCCTCCCGTCGTCGGCACTTCTCCCCTGCACCCATTCGGTGTTCACGCCGTTGAGATCGGCCCTGTCGGCCGTCACGGTCCCCCGCCCTCCGGAGTCGTTGAGGATCTCCACGCCTGTGCCGGTGAAGGTGACGCGCCCCTTGTTCGCCGTCCCCCGGACCCAAGGGGTGTCGATGCCAGTCGTGGCGGTGAGGGTTTCCAGGACGGGATAGCGCACCTGAACGGTCGTGGTGAGGAAGTGCTGCTTCTGAGTGGTCGGGTCGGTGGCTACCAAGATGTAGGTGGTAGCCCGCTTCGGGGCCTCGGCTGGCGACCAGGTACGCGTGCCCGGGGGGATGTCCGCATGCCCGCCGGGGAACCGGATCTCGTAATGGAAGTCGTTGGATCCGTCCCAGCTCAGCGCGAGGCCTTCTCCGGCATCCACCATGGCCTTGTCCGGACGGAAGTCGCACGGTGCCGGAATCTCCCTGGGAGCGGCCTTCACCACCGGCACCGCCGCGTCGCTGACCTGCCACCCGCTAGTGGTTCTGATGGTCTCGGTCGCCATCAGCACAGCCACCCCAGCGGTGGGAGCGACGGTGACGTTCTCCAGTGTCAGCACCATGTAGTCACCAGGCGCGAAACCTTCTATGCGACCGCTCTGGGAGGTGACCTGAAAGACGTTTGCGCCTTGCGGCTGGACAATCACCGGCTGGGTGTCCGCCTGGGGACCCGACTGGGTGTCGGTGTACTCGCCCCTCGGCTTGATCGCGCTGATGTCCCGGCTGAGGTGGCCGGCGCCGTCACCGATGGGCACCTTCACCTCGATCCTCAACCAGGGCACCATCTGTCCGGTGTTGGTGACCATCAGATACACCGTCCCCGTGGACGGAGACCGCCCGTCCACTGACGCCTCCAGGGACGTCGGGTCGGTGAGGATGGTGTAGGTAAGCGCAGTCAAGGTCACGACTCCTTCTCTTGGCAGACAGCGCAGGTCGATGCCCTGCGCACTACGAGAGGACCGGGCCGGGCAGAACAGGCGGCGGCGCGGGTGAGACGTTCGGAACCCGCCGCTTGTGACGCACCACAGAAGAGCACCCCTCTAGATCCAAACGCCAGGATGAGAGCACAACAAGAGAACCCAAGGAGGCCATAACGGGCGCTTCGGCAATATCTTCAGCGTCTTGACAAGCACTCGGACCATGGCCCACTGGCAGCGCTGCGATCGCCTGCCAGCCGCGACAAGCGCGGTGATTAAGTCCGTGCTGGAACAATGACTTGCCTACCCGCGACGTTCGGCTTGGTGCGGCGGGCAGCCTGCGTTTCCCGCCGCCGGCCGCGATTGGCGCCCGCCGGCGTACAAGCCCCCAGGTCGCGGAGTGGGCCAGGGCGCCACCGCACGGAAGCTCATCAGCGAGGCCCTGAAGGCGCCCCAAGGGGCCGACTGACGCCGACGCGCATACGACGCGAGCCCCCGTAGAGCGCCGTTGACGACCATGAACAGCCGAACACACAGCAAGAGGCCCCTAACCGTGTTTCCACTGGTCAAGGGCCTCTTTGCGCTGGTGTGGCAGGTGCAAGGTTCGAACTTGCGTAGGCTGAGCCGACGGTTTTACAGACCGCTCCCTTTGGCCACTCGGGCAACCTGCCGTGTCTTCCGCTCTCGCGGCGACAGCAAGAAGAATAGCGGACTTCGGGGGTGCCTGTGACACCGGTTTGACCGCGCCCTGATCCACACGGGACCCCCCTCGGGTCGCTAGGGTCGGAGGGACGAGAGAGGACACGTATACCGATGGCCGACAGCAGTTTCGACGTGGTGAGCAAGATCGACCGGCAGGAGGTCGACAACGCGCTGAACCAGACGGTCAAGGAGGTCGGGCACCGCTTCGACTTCAAGGGCACGGGCGCGGGCATCGCTTGGTCGGGTCAGAACAATATCGAGATCAAGGCCAACAGCGAGGAACGCGCGAGTGCCGTCCTTGACGTGTTCAAGGAAAAGATCATCAAGCGGGGGCTGTCCCTGAAGGTGCTCGACGCCGGCGAGCCCAAGTTGTCCGGCAAGGAGTACCACCTGGTCGTCGAGCTCAAGGAGGGCATCGACCAGGAGCACGCCAAGAAGATCTCCAAGATCATCCGGGACGAGGGCCCCAAGGGCGTGAAGGCGCAGATCCAGGGAGAAGAGCTCCGGGTCAGCTCCAAGAAGAAGGACGAGCTTCAGGATGTCATCACCCTGCTGAAGGGCAAGGATCTCGACATCGCCCTGCAGTTCACGAACTACCGGTAGCACGGCTCCGACCTTTGGCGTTCGGTCCCGGTGCTTGGGGGGCGCATCCAGGCATACCGTCCTAGGTGGTCTGGACTTGCGGGAGGGGCGCATCCGGGGCATCCGGCCAGGCGCGGCCTCACTATGAGGACGCGCCTTCTCCGGTGCCCCGGGCCTCCCCCGAGGATGAGGTGGACCGGTCGGTGTCGGCGGTTGGCCTGGAAGTGTCCGGGCGGGTCTCGTGACGTGTAAACGTCCGGGCAGGTCTGGCGGTCTGGAAGCGTCCAGGCGGCACCCTCGATGATCACCCGTGTTCCGCTTTCCGGAAATGACGTTCCTCCCTGTATTGCGTGGAGTCGACGACGACCGGCTCAAGGCGCGGATCAGGTGCCCGTGCTACAGGACTGCTCGTCTCGGGTTGGTCCGGCTCAGAGCCGGGAGCGCCCAGGCCGCAAAGGCCCGAGCGCTGGGAGGCGGTCAGGACCGTACGGTCCGGTGCTGGGAGGCGGTCAGGGGATGGGGTCGATCATGATTCGGGGGTCGAGGAGGGTCAGTTGGTCGCCTCGGTCGGTGAGGATGGGCCAGTGGGTGTTGCGGGCGCACCACACCACGTGGCCGGCGACCACGTCGTTGGCGCCGTCCAGCAGTTCGCCGATGTCGGGCGCCTTGCCGGCCGTCAGGTCGTCGATGGTGACTCCCGGACCCATGATCAGGTCGAACAACTCGGCCTGGGTGTCGAGGGGCGCGATGGAGTACACGGCGGCCAGCGCGGTCGACGGCACGCATAGTCCGCCGCCCCGGTAGAGGCACATCGCCACGACATGGCGCGAGTAGCGCGTCTTGGCGACCGCGATGTCCACCAGCGCGCTGACGTCGAGAACGCGTCCAGGGATCATGACACCCGGGTCCGCGTCATGGGCGGGCGACTGGCCTGCGACCACTCCTCGTCGGTCAGAGGCGCGACGTCGAGCGCGGCGGCCGCGGCTTCCAGGTCTCCGCGGTCGAGGCACCAGCGGGACATGAGCGTGATGGCCGCCTGCCTGGCCTCGATATGGCGTTGCACGGCGCTGCGAATGATGTCCTCGACCCTGCGCCCCTCAAGATGCGCCTGTCGCATCAGGGCCTCGGTCTGAACGTCGTTCAGTCTGATGGTGAAGGAGGAGTGCCCCATACCGTGACGGTAGACGCCGGATGCCCGGCAAGCACCCCTTTCGCGCTCGGCAACTGCCCACGAATTCCGCCCACCCTGGTCCCACGATCGGGTGCGTGGATCATCCGCCATGCCATCGAGGGCCCGTCGTACGAACGAGCGGGTGGATCACCGTCGAGGTGTGCCGTGTCCGTAATGGGCGAGGCGGGTGCCGAGTCCCAATCGTGACGCAACCTTTCGCTTGTTCATGGAATCTATTGAAGGTGACGAAAGGATCGCGCCATGAAGCACGCGCGCATGCTCACCCTCCTCACGATGGCCGCCGCGGCCACGATAGCGAGCCCGGCCGAGGCGCAGACGGGAGCCGCCTCAGCCCAGAACACAATAAGCAGCACTAAAGCCCAAAAGGCCACACAAGGCACTACAGCCCAAAGCGCTACAAACAGCTCTAAAGCGGTGCGTTATGCCTCGTTGAAGAGTTGTCACAAGTCGGATTACCTCGTGCCCTGTGGCGCCTGGGAGCTGACCCTTCGGAGTGGGAAGGTCGTCAAGCTCGCCGGTGCCGCCGTCTTCCCGAGGGATGCCAAGGGCAAGGTCGACAAGGAGAGCAACGCGCCGATCGCGGTCAGCGAGGACGGCACGCGGGTCGTGTACTTCCGCGAGTCCGATCGCAAGCTGGTCTGGAAGGACGTGCCCAGCGGCCGGGTGCACAGCCTGCCGGGCACGACCGCGAAGATCCCCAAGGGCCTCGGCATGACCGACGTCGACCCCACCCTCTCCCCCAGCGGCGACGTGGTGGTCCTCGACTACTTCGACGACTCCGGCAAGCGGCCCACGCTCGCCGTCGACCTGGGAAGCGGCGACGTCGCGAAGCTGCCGGGGAGCGACACCGTGCAGGGCTTCAGCCCCGATGGACGCCGGATCCTCGTGTCGCGGTTCACCGGGGACAACACGACCGAGTTCGCGGTCTACGACACCGACGGCAATCAGGGGGAGAGCCGCGAGGTGCCGCAGGTGGTGTCGAACAACTCGCCGGTCGCGCTGGCGGACGACGGAGTGACCGTGGGCGTCGTGATCGTCCCAACCTCCGGAAAGCCTCGGCTGAGGCAGTACGACCTGTCGACGGACTCGGTCTCTCCCGCCATCGATCTCGGGATCAGATCGAAGGAAAGCGCCTACCGGATCTCCTGGGATGAGTCGGGCAAGCTCGCACTCTGGCACCTGCGGAGCACGGAGGACGGTACGGTCACGCGGGCGACGGTCAGCACCGTCGACCCGTCCACCGGCGACCTCGCGAAGGTCGACTCGTTCAAGGTGCGGACCGGCCTGTGGACGTGGTGGCTGCCCGGGGAGTGACCGGGCCTCAGAGCAGTCCGATCGCCTGGATTCAGAAGCCCTCCGATCGCCTGAACTCAGAGAGTCCTCCGATTGCCTGAGGGAGCCCTCCGCGTAAAGTCCCATATAGCGGGTCTAGGAGGGAAAATGGGCAAGGTCTATGAAAAGCTGAACGACCGGCTGCGTGACTTCATCTCCAGGCAGCCGGTCTATTTCATCGCGACGGCTCCCGAGCACGGCGGGCACGTCAACGTCTCCCCCAAGGGCTACGCCGACACGTTCGCCGTACTGGACGACACCACCGTCGCCTACCTCGACCTCGACGGCAGCGGCGTGGAGACCATCGCCCACATCCGCGACAACGGCCGCGTGACCGTCATGTTCGCCGCGTTCGCCGGCCCTCCCAACATCGTGCGCCTGTACGGGCGGGGCCGGGTCGTCACCCCGCACGACGACGGTTTCGACGATCTCGTCAAGCTCTTCGGCCCGCACCCGGGCGTACGGTCCGTGATCGTCGTGGAGTGCGACCGCATCTCCGACTCGTGCGGCTACTCCGTCCCGTTCATGACGTACGACGAGGACCGCCCGCTCCTCGACCAGTGGGCACAGCGCAAGGACGTCCAGCAGAAGCGCGCCTACCGTGCCAAGAACAACAGGGAGAGCATCGACGGCCTCCCCGGGCTGACCGCCGACGAGACCGACCCGGTCAACCAGCGCTCCTGAGACACGACCGGCCTTCGGGCGGGAAGCCTGGCCCCGTGAGCAATGAAGGTGGAGACCCGCGACCCCTGCACGAGGATGGGTCAGACATCCCTGGAGCTGGGCTGTCAAGCGGCAAAATCGTTCTGTCGGTGTGACCAGGCGGTTGCTTGGTCGTAGGGGGTGTGTGTTTTGA
>NZ_JBICTU010000049.1:0-42381 GCF_043197795.1 Sphaerisporangium sp. NPDC049003 | reverse complement strand
CACCGGGGACGGTGTGGGAGAGTAGGACACCGCCGGACAAATATTTGATTGGTAGGGAAGCCATCCACATTGTGGGTGGCTTCCCTGCGTTATAGGGGTTATTCTCCCTCGTCCCCTCTTTATTCAATACCTCGCTTCTACCTCGGCGTCATCCCTCCACGGGGTCGTCGATGAGCTGGCCGCGGGCCGTCGGGCTTAGATCGAGGTCGATGTCCTCCATCGGGCATGCCTGTCCCATCCGTCGCACTCTCGACGGTCCCTCGCCGTAGGCCGGCGCCGGTATCGCCGCCCCGCGTCCCGCCGCGTCGGCGCCTGAGTACAGATCAAGGTTCGGCGGGTGATCCAGGTCAGAGCAAAGGTTCGGCGGGTGATCCAGGTCAGAGCAGCGGAGGACCAGCGGGGTCCAGATCAGCGCAGGCGGGGGGGTGGCACCGGCCGCCACCGGCCGGAGCGCGGTGGAGCGCGGTGCCGTAATACGACTGTCATAACTGCTTGAGCTGCGGCGACATGTCTTTTGACAATTGCAGTCTGTCCGTTATTCAAGCGCTTGGTTGCAATGCATGTTCGTTGTCGGCGTGACGCGCTACGCTTCCCGATACTCAGGAGCAGATCTCCACCACGTGTGGCTGGTTGGCGCTAAGGGGTGTGATGTCGTGGCCGGTAGGCATCGTAATCTTGATCCCCTTGGATATGACGGGTGGAAGGACGACCCCTCCTCCCGGGGTGACCGGCCCAAAGGCCTTCGGAGATTCAGGGGCCGCGCGTCCCAGTCCAGGAGCGCGACGCGGTCCACCAGTGATCAGGGGTCCGGGAGCACTGAGGAAGCCCAGGATGGCCGTAGACCCTGGAGCGATGAAGCACCACTCGGTCAGCTGGGGTTCGCGGCCGATCGTCAGAGGTCGTCCGCTGACGTCGCGTCCCTCGGTGCTTCTAATCCCGGCGACGAGCAGACCTTTCCGAATGGACAGACGGCCCCCAACGGATATCCCTCCTGGAACGGGCACTCCTCCCACAGCGACCGTACCCTCGGCGATGACCTCGGATTCGCAGGCGACAATCAGAGATCCATCGGTGGCGAAGCATTCGTTCCCGATGCGAGATTCATCGCCGACCGCAGAGCCTGGAATGACGAAGCGCCCCTTGGCGAGCTGGGTTTCTGGGGTGACCATCAGTCGTCGTTCACCCGCGAGGAGCCCCCCGGCGGATTCAGATCCGCCGGTGACCAAAGGGTCTGGAGCGACCCCGCCTCGAACGAGGGATTCGCGACTGAGCACGGATCACCGAGTGAGGTGCCATCGGCCGCGCTGGAACGCGCCACCAGCACCGAACGCGCCACGAATACCGAACGGGGTGCCAGTACCGAACGGGGTGCCAGTACCGAGCAGAAGGCCAGAAGGCCGAGAGGCGGACGGCGCCGGGTCGTCACCACCGTGGCCCTGGGGTCCGTTTTGCTGGTCGCGCTCGCCGGTGGGGCGTACGCGCTGATGAACAGGACGGCGTGCGGCGAGCATCCCCCATTACGTGTCATGGCCGCGCCGGAGATCGGCCCGGCACTCGTCCAGATAGCCCAGAAGTACACCAAGGACGGCGGCTGCGCCGCGATATCCGTACGCACGAAGGGATCCGCGGACACGGCCGACCAACTGGCCCTTCGTAAGGACGTCGCGGACGTGTGGGTGCCCGACGCCTCGGTGTGGACGGACCTCGCGCGGGCGCAGGGCGCGGACCGGACGCTGTTCGCGCAGGGCACCTCGATCGCCCACTCGCCCGTCATCATGGCCGTCACCCAGGAGACGGCCACCAAGCTCGCGCTCCACCCCGGAGAGCCGTCCTGGACACTCCTGATCCCCACGTCGACGACCAAGAGGCGACTGCCCAGGGCGTTCACGACGTTGCCGACCCCCAGCAGGTACGCGTCGGGCCTGGCCGCGCTCAACGTGCTGAACGCCGTCGTGGCCGACCGCCCTGACATGCTGCGGATCGTCCAAGGCGTCACCGCGAACCTGAAGCGGGCCATCGTCCCTTCTGAGCAGGCGCTCTTCGATCTCGTGGACCGGCCGAACGGTGGCGCGGATCCCGTGATCGTGGCCAGCGAGCAGGCCGTCTGGCGGCACAACGACGCGCGGCCGGACCACCGGGCGATCGGCCTGTACCCCAAGGAGGGAGCCATCGCCCTCGACTACCCCTACGTGCCGATGACCAGGGACCCCGCCACGCGCCAGGCGGCCGAGGAGTTCCGCCGCGCGGTGACCTCGCCGGCGGGCCGTACGCTCCTGCAGGCCGCCGGATTCCGTGACCCGGCCGGGAAGGCCGGGCCCGCTATGGACGAGCCCCACGGGGTGCGTACGGAGCCGCCACGGGACATTCCAGCGCCCGACACCCGCACCTCGCTGCGCGCGCTGCTCTCGATGAGGCTGCTGCTCGCCGACACCCGCGCCCTCCTCCTGCTGGACATCAGCGGCTCCATGGCCGAGCAGGTTCCCGGGATGGCGGAGACGCGCATGCAGGCGACGGCGAGGTTCGCCGAGGCGGGGATCCGTAACCTGCCCAAGGGAAGCGACGTCGGCCTGTGGGTCTTCTCCACCAACCTCGACGGCGACAAGGACTACAAGGAGGTCGTGCCGGTCGGCCCGCTGGAGGAGCGCGCCCCGCAGGTCGTCCAGGAGCTACGCAAGCTGCCCGGGAGCACCCAGGGTGACACCGGCCTGTACGACTCGGTGCTGGCGGCCTTCCGGTCGGCGTCGAAGCGCCAGGTGAAGGACATGCTCAGCTCGGTCATCGTGTTCACCGACGGCAGGAACGACGACCCCCACGGCATCACCCGCAAGCAACTCGTCACCGCCCTGCGGCGGGAGTTCAAGCCCACCCAGCCCGTCACCATCACGCTGATCGGGTACGGCGACGGCATCGACGCCAGGGAACTGCGGCAGATCGCCCAGGTCACCAACGGGGTCGCCATGGTGGCCAGGACCTTCGACCAGGCGCAGCAGATCTTCCTTCAGGTCATCGCCAACCGGGTCTGCGTGGACCGGGGGAGATGCGCCTCCCAGGAGCCACAGGAACGCTAAGGCTGTTCAGGGCGCGACGCCTCGTTCAGCAACGGCTCGATGCGGTAGGGCACCTGCGTGGACAGCGCGATCGTCGTGTCGGTCCGCTGGACGGCCGGTGACGCCAGAACCCTGGCGATGATCTCCTGAAGGTGCGTGGTGCTCCGGGCGACCACCCGGCAGAGCAGGTCGGCCTGGCCGCTGGTGCCGTACACCTCGATGATCTCGGGGACGGACCTGAGTGCCTGGACGGCCTCGGCGAGCCGGCCCTGGGAGATCTGCAGGGAGACGAACGCGAGGATGGGATAGCCCATCTCGGCCGGTATGATCGTCGGCCCGAAGTCGCCGATGACGCCGCGCGCGACGAGCTTCTCGACACGGGCCTGCACGGTGCCCCGGGCGACGCCGAGCAGCCGTGCCAGCTCGGTCAGTCCGATGCGCGGGTGCGCCCGCATGGTGACCAGGAGCCGGCTGTCCAAGGGGTCGACGGAGCCGTGAGCCGTAGGCATGGGCAGAGACTACGGGTGGACCGGCCCCTGGCGTACGGGACATGTGGGTGTACGGGGGCGCCCGGTAGGGGTGGGGTGGGGTGCCGCGCGCCCGCCGAGACCCGCAGAGACGGCGCACGAAGCCCCCGAGGGCGGCCGACCCTGGGGCTGTGCGGAATGACCAGCGAACGGCCGTATTAGGGGTCGACCCCTAGATAATGTGACCACGAAAGCTGGTCGCTCTTGCCATTAAAAGTGGGAATTGCTGTAGTTCTGTCATGTTCGAGGAAGCCCAGTACTTCGCCCCAGTGGCGACCAGGGACGACGGGTCCGTCGTCGTCGAGCTGGCCGCGAACCACCCTGGAGTCGCGGACCCCGTATATCGCGAGCGCCGGAACGCCATCGCCGCCCTCGCGCTCAACCACACCCCCGGCGAGCCCATTCCCAGGGCCGACTACACCGAGCGCGAACACGAGGTGTGGGAGCTGGTCACCCGGGAGCTCGCGGTGAAGCACCGGGAGTACGCGGCCGGCGAGTACCTGAGGGGCTGCGAGCGCCTCGGCCTCCCCGCCGACCGCATCCCGCAGCTCCAGGAGGTCGGTGACCTCCTCGAACCGCTGACCGGGTTCCGCTACCTTCCGGCGGCCGGGCTCGTGCCGCTCCGTGACTTCTACGGCGTGCTGCAGGACGGCCTGTTCTACTCGACCCAGTACATCCGCCATCACTCGGTGCCGTTCTACACCCCGGAGCCCGACGTGATCCACGAGGTGATCGGGCACGCCAACGCGCTGGCCTCCGACCGGTTCGCCCGGTTGTACCGGCTCGCCGGCGCCGCCGCCCGCCGGGTGGAGACGGCCGAGGCGCTGGAGTTCGTCTCCAAGGTCTTCTGGTTCACGATGGAGTTCGGCGTGCTCGCGGAGAACGGGGCGGACCGCGCGTACGGCGCGGGCATCCTGTCGTCCTACGGCGAGATCGAGGAGTTCCGGGGGATGGACATCCTCCCGCTCGACCTGGCCGTGATGGGCACGACCACCTACGACATCACGCAGTACCAGGACGTGCTGTTCCGGGCGGAGTCGTTCGACCACCTGGAAGACGTGGTCGGCGACTTCTGGGCCACCTGCGACGACGATGTCGTCGCCCGCATCGTCACCGACGGCGCGGCGGTGAAGAGCGCGGTCTGACGGCCTGCGGCGGAAGCGAGACCGATCGCCCGCGGTCTGACGGCCTGCGGCGAAAAAGCGGGACTGATCGCCCGCGGTCCGGCGGACCAGGGCGATCAGAACCGCTCAGGCAGGAGTGACCAGGCGGTAGCCGACCCCGCGCACGGTCTGGATCAGCTGGTCGTCGTCGTCCCCGAGTCGGGCGCGCAGGCGCTTGACGTGTACCGCGATGGTGTTCGTCGACATGCTCTCCGCCGCGTGCCAGACGTGGCGCATGATCTGGTCCCGCGTCACCGTACGGTCGGCGTGGCGCATCAGGTAGTGCAGCAGCTCGAACTCGCGGAGCGGCAGGTGCACCGGCATCCCGGCGACGCGCACCTGGTAGGCGCCGGCATCGAGCTCGACGTCTCCCACGGTGAGCACGCCGCGCCCCATCGAGTCTCCCGGGAACGCCGCCTGTACGAGCGGCAGGAGCTCTGGCACGCGGTACGGCCTGGCCACGCACGCCGTGGCCCCGGCGGCCAGCGCCTGGATGGCCTGCTCGGCGTGCCCCTCGCCGACGCCGAGCAGCACCGGTACGGCCCGCGCCAGCCGTAGCGCCCGGACGAACTCCACCGGCCCTATGACGGGCAGCGAGGCGCTGACGAGCACCACGTCGGGCCGTAATGCCCCGGCCTGGATGAGGGCCTGCGCCCCGTCGGCGACTCCGGCCACGAGGACGCCCTCGCGTTCGAGCGCCGAGGCCAGTTCCCTGACCATGCCGGCATCGGGATCGGCAACCAGCAGCATGGGCGCCGGCCGAGTGTCCCCGTCCACTTCGGGTGCCGTCTGCGGCTGGGTCACACCATCTCCTTAGAACCGGGCGAACCGGAGAACCGGGCGAACCGGCCATCCGAGGCGCTGATCAGAATCCGGTCATCCGAAGCGTCCGGTGATGTAGTCCTCGGTGGCCTTCTGCGTCGGGTTGGTGAAGATCTTCGATGTCTCGTCCATCTCCACGAGCTTGCCCGGCTGGCCCTGGCCGGCCAGGTTGAAGAAGGCCGTCCTGTCGCTGACCCGCGCGGCCTGCTGCATGTTGTGCGTCACGATCACGATCGTGTAGTCGTTCTTCAGCTTGGCGATGAGGTCCTCGATGGCGAGCGTCGAGATCGGGTCCAGTGCCGAGCAGGGCTCGTCCATGAGCAGGACGGCCGGGCTGACGGCGATGGCCCGCGCGATGCACAGGCGCTGCTGCTGTCCGCCGGAGAGGCCGGCGCCCGGCTTGTTCAGGCGGTCCTTGACCTCGTTCCAGAGGTTGGCGTCCTTGAGGGAGTTCTCGACGATGCTCTCGGTCTCGGACTTGGAGACCCGGGCGTTGAGGCGCAGTCCGGCGGCGACGTTGTCGAAGATCGACATCGTCGGGAACGGGTTGGGCCGCTGGAAGACCATGCCGACCGTGCGCCGTACCGAGACCGGGTCGACGTCCGAGCCGTACAGGTCCTGGTCCTCCAGCATGATCTTGCCCTCGACGCGGGCGCCGGGAATGACCTCGTGCATGCGGTTCAGCGTCCGCAGGAACGTCGACTTGCCGCATCCGGACGGCCCGATGAAGGCGGTGACCGAGCGAGGCTCGATCGTCATCGTGATGCCTTCGATCGCCTTGTGCGACCCGTAGTACGCGTCGAGGTCGGAGACCTCGATCTGCTTGGCCATGTCGATAACCCCTTATCGGCCCTTGGCGGGCGAACGCCACCACGTGATGAGGCGTGCCACCAGGTTGAGCAGCATGACGATGACGATCAGGGTGAGCGCTCCGGCCCACGCCCGGTCGACCGCGGTGACGTTCGGCCGCTGTGCCTGGTCGAAGACGTACAGCGGGAGGCCCATCTGCGGTCCCTTGAACGGGTCCGGGTTGATGGAGTCGGTGATGAACACCGTGAGCAACAGCGGGGCCGTCTCGCCCGCGACACGGGCGATGGCCAGCATGACGCCGGTGACGATGCCGGTGAGGGCGGTCGGCAGGACGACCCGCACGATCGTCTTCCACTTGGGGACGCCGAGGGCGTACGACGCCTCGCGCAGCTCGTTCGGGACGAGGCGCAGCATCTCCTCGGCGGAGCGCACCACGGTGGGCATCATCAGGATCGACAGGGCCAGCGCGCCGGCGAAGCCGGAGTAGTTGAAGTCGAGCACGAGCACCCAGAACGCCAAGATGAAAAGACCGGCCACCACAGAGGGGATGCCGGTCATCACGTCCACGAAGAAGCTGATCGAGCGGGACAGTCGCCGGCCCTGGCCGTACTCCACCAGGTAGATCGCGGTGAGCAGGCCGATCGGCACCGAGATCAGCGTGGCCACGCCGACCTGCTCCAGCGTGCCGAGGATGGCGTGGTAGGCGCCGCCTCCGGCGTCGCGCGCGCCGATGTTGCGCATGGAGTGCGTCAGGAACTCGATGTCGAAGCGGGCGGCGCCGTTCTTGACCACCAGCCAGAGCACCGACACCAGCGGGACCACCGCGACGGCGAAGGCCAGCCAGACCAGACCCTGGACGATGCGGTTCTTCAGCCGCCGGTTGAAGGAGACCGGGGTGATGACACTGGGCGACATGGTCATGCGGCGGCCCTCGAGTACTCCTTGCGGCGGGCGATGATCAGCCGGGCGGCGGTGTTCACAAGCAGGGTGATCACGAACAGCACGAGGCCGGAGGCGATCAGGGCGCCCTGCCCGATGGGCGTCGCCTCGCCGAACCCGTTGGCGATGTTCGCCGCGATGCTGTTGCCGTTGGCCGACAGGACCTGGAAGCTGATCGTGAAGGTCGCGGGGAAGATGAGCGCGACCGCGATCGTCTCGCCCATCGCGCGCCCGAGTCCGAGCATGGCGGCGCTGATGACGCCGGGACGGCCGAACGGGAGCACCGACATCCTGATCATCTCCCAGCGCGTGGCGCCGAGGGCCAGCGACGCCTCTTCGAGCATCGTGGGCGCCTGGAGGAACACCTCGCGCGAGATCGCCGCGATGATCGGCAGAATCATGATCGCGAGCACGATGGAGGCGGTCAGGACCGACTTGCCGTAGACCGCGTCTCCCGCGAACAACGGGATCCACCCGAAGTAGGTGTTCAGGAAGGTGGACGGGCCCTTCATGAACGGGATGAGGAAGATCACGCCCCACAGGCCGTAGACGACGCTGGGCACGGCCGCCAGCAGGTCGATGACGTAGCCGAGGATGCCGGCGAGGCGGCGCGGGGCGTAGTGCGAGATGAACAGCGCCACCCCGATCGCCACCGGCAGCGCCATGATCAGGGCCAGGAACGAGCTGATCACGGTGCCGAACGCCAGCGCCGCGATGCCGAAGACCGGCGGCGTGTTGTTCGGGGTCCAGATCTTCTCGGTGAGGAAGTGAGAGGTGTTGGCCTGGAGGGCGGGGACGGCCTTCACGATGAGGAAGACCGCGATCGCCGCCATGATCGCTAGCAGCAGGATTCCGGCGCCGGTCGTCGCGAACCGGAAAGGCCCCTCACCGCGGCTGCGCCGGAAGGCGGACCGGCCAATGGCCGACCCGCCCTCGCGTGTACGAAGTGGCGTGGCCATCGAGTTAGGCGATCGCCTCGACGGCCGTACGCACCTTGGCGACCAGGGTGGCCGGCAGCGGCGCGTAGCCGAGACCGGTCAGCGCGGCCTGGCCCTCGTCGCTCGCCGTGTAGGTGAGGAAGGACTTGACCAGCTTGGAGTCCTCGGCCGAGAGACCCTTCTCACAGGTGATCTCGTAGGTCACCAGGACGATCGGGTACGCGCCCGCGGTCTTGGTGGCGTAGTCGATCGACAGCTTCAGGTCGTTGCCG
Source organism: Sphaerisporangium sp. NPDC049003 (assembly GCF_043197795.1). NCBI lineage: Bacteria > Bacillati > Actinomycetota > Actinomycetes > Streptosporangiales > Streptosporangiaceae > Sphaerisporangium > Sphaerisporangium sp. NPDC049003. Next base: position 33,863 of record NZ_JBICTU010000049.1, on the reverse strand, counting down.
GTGCCCTTCACCTCGGCGGCCTCAACGGTCTTGGCGGCGCTCTCCGGGGTCAGCTCGACGAACTCGCCCGAGCCGTTGGCGACCTTGGCCTTGGTGAGGCCGGAGTTCTCCGCGAAGGAGAGCTCGACGTAGCTGATCGCCCCTTCGGCGCCCTTGACGGCCTGCGCGATGCCGTCGGAACCCTTGGCACCCTGACCCTTGGCCTCGGCGGGGAACGCCTTGGCGGGCTCGTACGGCCAGCCGGCCGTGGCCTTGAGGAACTTGGTGAAGTTGTCGCTGGTACCCGACTCGTCCGAGCGGTGGAACGCCTGGATGGGGGTCGAGGGCAGCTTGGCGTCGGGGTTGTCCTTCTTGATCGCGGCGTCGTCCCACTTGGTGATCTTGCTGTTGAAGATGTCACCGATGGTCTGCGGCGAGAGCTGCAAACTGTCCACACCCGGGACGTTGTAGACGACCGCGACGGGACCGATCACCATGGGAAGGTTGATCGCCTTGCCGGTCTTGCAGCGTGCGTCGGCCTGGGCGGGCTCGCCCTTGTCGTCCTTGAGCGCCGAGTCGGAACCGGCGAAGGCGACGGTGCCCTGGATGAACGACTGGACACCCGCACCGGAGCCGCTGGGCTGGTAGTTGATGCTGACACCGGGGTTGGCGCCCTGGAACGACTTCTTCCACTCGGCGATCGCGTTGGCCTGGGCAGAGGAGCCGGCCGCGTTGATCGTGCCGCTGAGGCCACTGCTGCCAGCGCTGCCGGCGGGTGCGGGGGCTGACGCGCTGTCGGTGCCGCCACTGTTGTCATCGGTGCCGCACGCGGCGAGCGAAAGCACGCCGGCGATAGCGGCCGCGGCGAGCCGGCCTGCATACTTCACGGTTGTTGTCCTCCCACGTTGTTCTCTCAACGGTTAGGACGCTAGGGAGTCAAGGTGACTTAATCCCCGGTTAAAGGTGAACGAGAAATGAACGGGCCGGGTCGCTCTCGTCGTGAACGTCCCAAGCCGCTTTGCGGAATCATGGAGGCATGACGCGCGTCTGCCTGGTGTGCATGGGCAACATCTGCAGGTCCCCGATGGCCGAAGTGGTCCTGCGACGAGTCCTGGAGGACCACGGGCTGGCCGACCGGGTGGTCGTCGACAGCGCGGGCACCGGCGGGTGGCACGCCGGCCTGCCCATGGACGAGCGCGCCCTCGCGACCTTGTCCCGCCACGGGTACGACGGGTCGCTCCATCGGGCCAGGCAGTTCCAGAGGGCCTGGTTCGGCGACCGCGACCTCGTGCTCGCCATGGACCGCGACAACCTCAGGGAGCTGCGGCGGCTGACTCCCCGGGGGGCCGAGGTGAGGCTCTTCCGCTCCTTCGACCCCGACGCGCCCGAGGGGGCCGAGGTCCCCGACCCCTACTACGGCGGCATCGACGGCTTCCTCGACGTCCTGCGCATGGTGGAGGCCGCCTCCGAGGGGCTGGCGAAGCACCTCGCCGAACAGAGCGGCCATCCTCGGTGAACGCGACTGTTCCCTTACGGACAGTCACGCGAGCGTGGATCTGCCGTAGCGTCGATGGCACTACGGGCGAGGAGGATCGGCGTGCTTCCAGGATGCGGTAACTGCAGTTGCTACCTCGACGACAGGGTGATCTCCCGGCCACCTGACGAGCGCTGACGGCCGGACGGCGCCGGGCCCACGGCGCCGGCGCGCTGAACGGGCACGGAACGGCCCGGTCCCCGGAAGGGGGCCGGGCCTCAACCGTTCACAAAGGCGGCGCGCTCAGTCGCCGAGACGCTTGAGCACCTCGCCGTGAAGGAGGGGGTTGGCGCAGACGATGCTGCCGCCGTCGACGTCGGCCGACCCCGAAAGGTCGGTCCAGACGCCGCCCGCCTCCTCGACGATCACGGTGAGGGCGGCCATGTCCCAGGCGGACAGCTCGGGCTCCGCCGAGATGTCGACCGCGCCCTCGGCGACCATCACGTGCGACCAGAAGTCGCCGTACGCACGGGTGCGCCACACGGTCCTGGTGAGGTCGACGAACGCGTCGAGGCGCCCCCGCTCCTCCCAGCCGCCGAGGCTGGAGTAGGAGAACGACGCGTCCTGCAGACGGCTCACCGACGAGACGTTGCAGCGGGAGGCCTTGGTCAGGCTCCGCCCGGTCCACGCGCCGCCGTCGCGGGCGGCCCACCAGCGGCGGGACAGCGCGGGCGCCGACACCACGCCGACCACGACGCGCCCGTGCTCCATGAGCGCGATCAGCGTGGCCCAGACCGGGACGCCGCGCACGTAGTTCTTGGTGCCGTCGATCGGGTCGACGACCCAGCAGCGCGAGCCGTACCCGCTGGTCTTGCCCGTCTCCTCGCCCACGACCGCGTCGCGGGGCCGGGCACGCCGCAGGGTGCCGCGGATGGCGTCCTCGACCGCGCGGTCGGCGTCGCTCACGGGCGTCAGATCAGGTTTGGTGTCGACCCGCAGGTCAACGGCCTTGAACCGGCGCATGGTCAGATCGTCGGCGCTGTCGGCCATCATGTGCGCCAGGCGCAGGTCGTCGCTATAGCCCGTCACAGGGACAAACGCTATCGTGCCGGGGCCGGTTTCAGCAGACCTGGATCGTTCCCAGCGCGGCCCCGCGGCCCTGCCGGAACACCGCCGCCTCAGTCGTCGTCCGGCTCGCCGTCGCGGCTGGCCAGCAGGCGGCGCAGGGACGCGAGGCTCATCGGATCGGCGTGCCCCTGCGCCACCCAGGCGTCGAGCGAGCACTCCTCACCCCGGTGGCTGCACCCCTTCGGGCAGTGGACGGCGCCCTCGGCGAGCGAGGGGAAGGCGGCCAGCACGTTGTCGATGGAGACGTGCCCGAGGCCGAAGCTGCGCACTCCCGGAGTGTCGATGATCCAGCCGCCGCCGGGCAGTTCGAGCGCGACGGCCGAGCTCGACGTGTGACGGCCGCGACCCGTCACGGCGTTCACGTGGGACACCGCCCGCCCGGCATCCGGCACCAGGGCGTTGACCAGCGTGGACTTGCCGACCCCCGAGTGGCCGACGAGCACGCTCAGCCGGTCGCTGAGCTTGGAGCGCACCTCGGCGAGCTCCCCGCCCTTCCGCACCACGATGTACGGCACACCGAGGGGGTCGTAGCGGGCGACGAGGTCGTCCGGGGTGGCGAGGTCGGCCTTGGTGAGGCAGAGCAGCGGCTCGATGTCGGCGTCGAAGGCGGCGACCAGCATGCGGTCGATCATCCTCGGACGTGGCGGCGGGTCGGCCAGCGCGGTGACGATCACGAGCTGGTCGGCGTTGGCCACGATGGGGCGCTCGACCTCGTCGGTGTCGTCGGCGCTGCGCCGCAGCATCGAGGTGCGCGGTTCGAGCCGGACGATGCGCGCCAGCGTGTCGGGCTTCCCGGAGGTGTCGCCGACCAGGCTCACGCGGTCGCCGACCACGATGCCCTTGCGGCCGAGCTCGCGGGCCCTCATCGCCGTCACCGGGCGCGGCTCGTCGCCGCGCTTCCTGCCCTTGCGGCCGTCGGCGCCGCCGGGCGCCTCGGCCACGTCGCCGCCGACGAGACAGGTGTAACGGCCGCGGTCGACCGCCACGACGAACGCCGCGACGGCGTCCTCGTGCGCGGGACGGCGCCTGGTCCTCGGCCGGGACCCCTTGCCCGGCCTGACGCGCACGTCCTCCTCGTCGTACTCCCGCTTTCTCAGCTGCCTTCCTCCAGCATCAGCGCCCACATGCGGGCGAACTCGGGGAGGGTCTTGGCGGTGGTCGCGATGTCCTCCACCTGGATGCCGGGGACCACCAGGCCGATCACCGCTCCGGCCGTCGCCATGCGGTGGTCGGCGTAGCTGTGGAAGACCCCGGCGTGAAGCGGCCGTGGGTTGATCACCAGGCCGTCGGCGGTCTCGGTGACGTCGCCGCCGAGGCGGTTGATCTCGGCGGCCAGCGCGGCGAGCCGGTCGGTCTCGTGCCCCCGCAGGTGCGCGACGCCGCGCAGCGTGCTCGGCGAGACCGCCAGCGCGGCCAGGGCGGCGATCGTCGGCGTCAGCTCGCCGACGTCGTGCAGGTCGGCGTCGACGCCCTGGATCGGCCCGCCGCCGGTGACCTTCAGGCCCTCCGGAGCGCGGCTGACCGTCGCCCCCATCAGGGGCAGGAGGGCGCGCAGCTCGTCGCCGCCCTGCGTGGTCTCCTCCGGCCAGCCGGGGATCGTGACGGTGCCCCCGGTCACGAGGGCCGCGGCCAGGAAAGGGGCGGCGTTGGACAGGTCGGGCTCGACCGTGAGATCGCGGGCGGCGATCGGGCCCGGCTCGACCCGCCAGACGTCGGGCTCGCCGTCGTCCACGCGCACGCCCGCGGCGCGGAGCATCTGCACGGTCATCTCGATGTGGGGCATGGACGGCACGGGCGGCCCGCTGTGGCGCACGGTGACGCCCTTGCCGAAGCGCGCGGCGGTCAGGAGCAGCCCCGACACGAGCTGGGAGGACGCCGAGGCGTCCAGCGTGACCTCGCCCCCCGACAGCGGCCCCCGGATCGTGAACGGCAGCGCGTCGCCCGCGACCTCGGCGCCGAGCCCGCGCAGCGCGGCGAGGATCGGGCCCATCGGCCGCGTACGGGCGTGCGGGTCGCCGTCGAACGCCACCTCGCCGTCGGCCAGCGCCGCCATCGGCGGCACGAACCGCATGACCGTGCCGGCGAGGCCCACGTCGATCGACGCGCCCCCGCGCACCGGGCCGGGCACGACGTGCCAGTCGACGCCGGAGACGCTCTCGTCCGAGGCGGTCAGCTCCGCCCCGAGTGAGCGCAGGGCCGCCACCATCAGGTCGGCGTCGCGGCTGCGCAGCGCCCGCCGCACCGTGCCGGGACCGTCGGCGAGCGCGGCGAGCAAGAGGGCACGGTTGGTCACCGACTTGGACCCGGGCAGCCGGATGGTCGCCTCGACGGGCGCGGTCGCCTCCGGCGCGGGCCACAAGGGAGCTGACATAGCTCCGAGCCTACCGGGAGCCTCTCGTGGAAAGGGGTCACGCTACCCTCCGCGCGGCCGCCGCTCGCGCCCGTCCGGGCATGATCGAGGGGAGGTCCTCCGCCGTGACCGGAGGAACCTCGCGGTCAGGAGGCCGCGCGGTCGGCGATGGTGCGGCAGTCTATGGGGCATGTGCGGGAGATACGCCTCAACCAAGAAGCGCCAGGAGTTGCTGGAGGAGTTCGAGATCGCGGCGGACGGGACGTCCGACGAGCTCCCCGCCGACTACAACGTGGCCCCGACCAAGATGGTCTACGCCGTGCTCACGCGCCCCCAGGCGAAGGACGGGGAGGACGGCGCCGAGCCCGAGCCCACCAGGCAGCTCCGCGTGCTCAAGTGGGGGCTCGTGCCCAGCTGGGCCAAGGACCCCTCCGTCGGCTCCCGGATGATCAACGCCAGGGTCGAGACGCTCGCCGAGAAGCCCTCGTTCCGCAAGGCCTTCGCGCGGCGCCGGTGCCTGCTGCCCGCCGACGGCTACTACGAGTGGTACAGGGCCGACAAGAAGACCAAGCAGCCGTACTTCATCCACCCGTCCGACGGCGAGGTGATGGCCATGGCCGGGCTGTACGAGTTCTGGAAGGACCCCACCCGCGCGGACGACGACCCGCTGAAGTGGCTGACCACCTGCACGGTGATCACCACGACCGCCGAGGACGATCTGGGGCACATCCACGACCGCATGCCCGTGATCATCGGGCGCGACCGGTGGGCCGACTGGCTCGACCCGGAGCGGACCGACCCCGCCAAGGTGCTCGACCTGCTCGACACGGGCCGGCCGAGCGGGCTCACCGCCTACCCGGTGTCGTCCGAGGTCAACAGCGTCAGGAACAACGGCCCGCACCTCCTGGAACGCGAGGAGCCCGAGACCGCCCTGTTCTGAGGCCCGTTGTAAAAGGCTGAGTCACATCGGTGTAAGAGCCCGGCCGAATGGGCATCCGGTGATAAAAGCGCGATGCCTCATCAGCTGAGAGTCACCGCCCAGAGCCCAGGGCCAGGCGGGAGTTCCGGGGGATCCCGTTCGAGGCCGTACCTATTTCGTACCCATTTCTTCCCGGAGGTGCGGATTCGTGGACGACGCGACCGCTCGGGCCCAACTGGAGAGCATGCTGGCCGAACTCGACCGGTCCATCATGGTGTTGCGGGGAGATCCCGTCGCCGTGGGCGACAGGTCGGCGGCCGACGCAGGATCGGATCTCACCGACGCCGACCGCGCGCGTGCCATGATCGACGTGGCGACGCGGCAGCGCACGGCGGTGCTGGACGCTCTCAAGCGCATCGAAGCCGGCGTCTACGGCAGCTGTGTGGACTGCGGGAAGCCCGTTCCCGAGGGCCGTCTCGCGGCACGCCCGGAGGCCTCCCGCTGCGTCCAGTGCCAATCGGAACGGGAACGCCGCCGCTGACCGCCGCGGGGGCCTACCGGGGCCGGCGGGCGCTGGCCACGAGGTGGATGCCCACCGTGTCGTCGTCGTCGGGATGCGCGTCAAGCTCGGTACGGACGAGCCAGTTGAGCGCCCGGGTGTCGGCGGCCAGGACGTGGTCCACGGTCGAGGGCGACAGCACCGTGCGCGGCCGTACCCACTCGACCTCCAGCCCGGCGTCGGCCAGCAGTTCGCGGAGCTGGGCGCTGGTGAAGCAGCGGGTGATGCTGCCGTCGGGCCAGGGCACGAGCATCACCTCACCGGTGCCGGTCTGACACAGGTGAGCCCAGTAGTTCTGCTCCGCCATGATCGCCATGCCCAGCACCAGCGAGTCGACGCAGGCGAGCACGCGCCCGCCCGGCTTCAGCACGCGGACGACGTCCTCCATCGTGGACTCGGCCATGAGCTCCAGCGACAGCACGCGCTCCTCGGCGATGACCGCGTCGATGGAGGCGTCGGGCAGGAAGCCGAGATCGTCGGCCCGCACCCTGCGGATCCGGTTGGAGGCGTCGCGCAGCCAGGGATCGGGGGCGCGCCGGAAGTCGACCACCTCGATGACGCGGTGCCCCGCGCCCGCCGCCTGGGCCGGCCAGCGCCCGCGCCCGCCGGACAGGTCGAGCAGCAGGCAGGGCCGCTCGGGGAGCCAACGGCGGAGCTGCTCGGCCACGACGGCGTGGTAGAAGGTCCAGTACGGCCCGAGTGCGCCTGAGCCGTTCAGTTCGTTGGCTGGGATGGGCAGCACGAGTGGCTCCTGGACGGTCGGGGCTCCGGGGAATCGCTACCAGCCGGTACGTATCTTTTTCCCCGTACCGGGTCGTTCGTCACCTTCTACTTACCGGGAACAGATGCTATGCCTCGCGTGTTGCAGACGCGTGTAAACACGCGAGGAGGTTCCGTCCCATGCTGATGGCCGAGGTCGGTGATCGGGCGGCCGTACGCAAGCCGGTATTCTCGGCTGTGTACGGCGCGTATAAGGGGGTGGGTCCGGTCTCCAAGACAGCCGAGGAGACTCTGGAGCAGCGCAGCGAGCGGTTCGAGCGCGACGCGATGCCGTATCTCGACCAGCTCTACTCCGCCGCGCTCCGGATGACCAGGAATCCCGCGGACGCGGAGGACCTGCTCCAGGACACCTTCGCCAAGGCCTTCGGGTCCTTCCACCAGTTCCAGGAAGGCACCAACCTCAAGGCCTGGCTCTACCGCATCCTCACCAACACCTTCATCAACAGCTACCGCAAGAAGCAGCGGGAGCCCAAGCAGTCCGGCACCGAGGAGATCGAAGACTGGCAGCTCGCGCGTGCGGAGTCGCACACGTCGGCCGGCCTGAAGTCCGCCGAGGTGGAGGCGCTTGAGCACCTGCCCGACAGCGACATCAAGGACGCGCTGGCCGCGCTGCCAGAAGACTTCCGCATGGCGGTCTATCTGGCCGATGTCGAAGGGTTCCCTTACAAGGAGATCGCCGACATCATGGGCACCCCCATAGGGACCGTGATGTCACGTCTGCACCGGGGGCGGCGTCAGCTGCGGACGCAACTCGAGGACTACGCACGCGGACGCGGGCTTGTGCGATCGGAGGAGCCGTCGTGACGGAGCGCGGCGAGATTGATCAATCATCACTGGTGACAGGCGGTCGGGCCTGCGGCGCCCTGGCGAGGTGTTGGGCATGAGCTGTGGCGAGCCGCACGACACCGACTGCAAGGAAGTGCTGGACAAGGTCTACACCTTCCTCGACGGCGAGCTCGATGAGCACCGGCGGTCCGACATACGCCAGCATCTCGACGAGTGCGGACCCTGCCTGGAGGAATACGGCCTGGAGCAGGTCGTCAAACAGCTCGTCGCCAAGCACTGCGGGTGCGACACCGTGCCGGAGGATCTCCGGTCGAAGGTCCTCAGGCGCATAGAGTCCGTACGGGCTCAGCTCGCCTCGGAGTGACCATCGGTTGATCCCCTAGTATGCCGGGATGCGGATACTCGTAACCGGAGGGGCCGGGTTCATCGGATCGACCCTCGTCGATCGGCTGCTGGCCGACGGGCATGAGGTCGCCGTGGTGGACGATCTGTCGTCGGGCGAGCGCGGCAACCTCGCCGCCGCGGAGGGGAATCCCAGGCTCCAGCTGCATGAGCTGGACATCAGGGAGCCCGCGCTGAACGGTCTGATGACCGAGTGGAGGCCCGAGGTCGTCTGCCACCTCGCCGCGCAGATCAGCGTGCGCGCCAGCGTGGCCGACCCGGTGTTCGACGCCCGGCTCAACGTCGGCGGCACGGTCAACGTGCTGGAGGCCGCCCGCACGGCCGGTGCCAGGAAGGTCGTCTACGCCTCCTCCGTCGCGGTGTACGGCCGTCCCGCCGTGATCCCCGTGCCGGGCGACGCCGCGACGGACGCGCGCTCCCCGTACGCGGCGTCCAAGCTCAGCGGCGAGATCTACCTGTCGATGTACAGGGCGCTGCACGGTCTGGAGTACACCACGCTGGTGCTGTCGAACGTCTACGGCCCGCGCCAGTCGCCCATGGGCGAGGCGGGCGTCGTCTCGATCTTCACCGACGCGCTGCTGCGCGGCGCGTCGACCGTCGTCTACGGCGACGGCTCCCAGACCCGCGACTACATCTTCGTCGACGACGTGGTCGACGGGTTCGTGCGCGCCTGCGGGGGGAGGGGCGGCGGGCGCAGGTTCAACCTCGGTACGGGCGTGCGGACCACCGACCGCGAGCTGCACACCCTGGTCGCCACCGCCGCGGGAGCGGCCGACGAGCCGCGCTCGGAGCCCACCCGGCTGGGCGATCTTCCGGCCATGGCGGTCGACCCCGCCCCGGCGCTCGAAGGCCTCGGCTGGCGCCCCCGCACCGATCTTCTGACCGGCCTCAAGGCCACCGTCGAATGGGCGAGATCGCGTTAGCTCCGGGTAGTGGTTTGATTACGCTTTGGATGCGATTCTTCGACTTCCCGTACGGGTCAGCTCGCTTTCTGTAGCCTGAAGCCGGACTCGATGGGGAGGCGGCACATGGTGAAGGCAATGGCCACACGCATGGTGGCGGCCATGGCGGTCAGCGGACTCGGGTGGGCGCTCGGTCTGCTCGCGTCGGCGGTTCTCCTGGGGGGCACGGTCGAAGTGCCCTCGGGCATCTCCTGGACCTGAGCCCGTGCCCGTGACGGCCCGAGGCGGCGGCATTGCGTGATCTACCTTGGCTGGCGAAGGTCTACCTCGTCCTGCTCGTCGGGGTGGCCGCGGCACTGATCGGGCGGGGCCTCGTCGTCCCCGGCCGCTTCGGCGAGCGCGAGTGGCCGACCTTGCTCGTCCTCGCCCTGCTGTTCCTGGTCTGCGAGTCGGTCCCGACCCTGCTGAACATCGAGCAGGCGGCGATGTCGGTCAGCTTCTCGGCGGCACTTGCCGCCGTGGTGCTGGTGGGCGATGTGGGCGCGGCCATGGTCGGGGCGACCGCCGTCCTGAGCGTGCGGCCCGGCCTCCCGCTCCACAAGAGGCTGTTCAACGGCGCGCAGTTCGCGATCTGCGGCTACACCGCCGGGTGGGTCTTCGACCGGCTCGGCGGGCACCATGACGTGCCCGGCGCCGACCGGTTCACCGACATGCTCGGTCCCTTCATGGGCGCGGCGGCGGTGTTCGTGCCGCTCAACTTCGTGCTGTTCGCGGTCATGCTGTCGCTGGCCGGGCAGCTGCGCACCGGTGAGGTCCCGCTGCGCGGGCTCGCCCAGTTCTTCGTCTCCTACCTCGGGTACGCCACGTTCGGCCTGCTGATCGCCGGGCTGTGGGCCACCGTCCAGTCGATCTCGGCGGTGCTCGTGCTGCTGCCGCTGTTCATCGCCCGGTGGGCCTTCGGCCAGTACCTCGCCCAGCAGCGGTCGTACGACGCGACCATCGCCGCCCTGTGCCAGGCGGTGGAGACCAAGGACTACTACACCCGTGGGCACTGCACCCGCGTCTCCAGCGCCTCGACCATGATCGCTGAGGAGATCGGCATGGGTCCCGAGCGGATGCGGGCCATCGGCTACGCCGGCATGCTGCACGACGTCGGCAAGCTCGGTGTCCCCACCAAGGTCCTGCAGAAGGAAGGCCGCCTGACCGAGGAGGAGTACGCCGCGATCCAGCTCCACCCGATGCGCGGCCTTGAGATCGTGCGCGGCATCGACTTCCTCGACGAGGCCTTCGCCGGGATCATGCACCACCACGAGCGCCAGGACGGCGGGGGGTATCCCATGGGCCTGGCGGGGGCCGAGATCCCCGAGTTCGCCCGCATCATCGCGGTGGCCGACGCCTTCGACTCCATGACCTCCGACCGCGCCTACCGCAAGGCGAAGTCGCTCGACGAGGCCATGGCCGAGCTGCGCAAGGGGGCGGGCACGCAGTTCGACCCCGTCATGGTCGGCGCCTTCATCAGGGCGCTCGACCGGCGTGGCTGGGATCCCCCCGGCAAGATGCCCGTGCCCGACGACGAGGCCGTCGAGACCGTCGCTAAGGACCACGACGATCCCACCATGCCGATCGAAGTGGCGTCCGAGCGGTGACCGTCGCGACCCGGCCCCTGCAGGGGCTCGACTCCGGTCAGCTGCTGCTCATCTGCGCCGCCGGCATGGTCACCGTCGCCGGCGTCGCCCATACGGCGGCGGTGGGCCTCCTCGACGCCGAGATCGCGGTGGCCTTCGGCATGCTGGTCGCCGCCGGTGAGCTCGCCAGGCTCACGATGCCGGGCAACAGGGAGGTCGCGCCCATCGGGGCCGCCGCCGCCCTCGGGTACACCCTCCTGCTCGACGTGGGAGGCGTGCCGACGCGCCATTCGGCGCTCCAGGTGGTGGCCGTCATGTCGGCCGGCATGGCACTCGGCGCCCTGCCCCATCTCGCGGTGGGCAGGCCCCCGCAGCTCGACGCGATCGCGCGACGACTGCTCTCGGGGGCGCTGCTCGCCTTCGCCTACCGGCCGCTCGCCTCGACGCTCTACGCCACCACCGACCACGGCACCGGCACCTGGTGGGTGGTCCTCGGCGTGATGGCCGCGCTCATCACGGCGATGCTGACGGCCGACGTGCTCATCGCCGCCGTGCTCAGGGCCGAGCAGGTCCGCACGGCCTTCCGCGTGGCCATCCGCGACGAGCTGCGCATGGCCGCGCCGCTCGGCGCCGCCGTCGCCGCCTCGGGCACCCTGCTGGCCCTCGCCTCGCACAGCATGAACCTCGCCGCCCTCGTCGTGTTCGCGGCCCCGCTGCTCGTCACCCAGGTGGCCTTCCGCAAGTACGCAGGCATCCGTGCCACCTACCTCCAGACCGTACGGGCGCTCGCCCGGGTCACCGAGGTCGGCGGGTACGTCGAGCCGGGGCACTCGCGCCGGGTCAGCCGCCTGTCGCTCGCGATCGGCCGCGAGCTCGGCATGGCCGAGCCCGAGCTGCTGGAGCTGGAGTACGCCGCGCTGATGCACGACATCGGCCAGCTCTCCCTGCGCGACCCCATCCCCGGGGGAGCCACCGTGCTCACCGATCCCGCGCAGGCCCGCAGCATCGCGGAGCTCGGGGCCGAGGTCATCAAGAAGACCGGCGTGCTCGACCGGGTGGCCGAGATCGTGCGCCGCCAGGGCGACTCCTTCACCGGTCCCGACCTCCCTCCGCTCGCCAGCCGCATTATCAAGGCGGCCAACGCCTATGACGACCTGGTCGGGGGGTCCACCGACCGCGACCGCGCGGCGGCGGCGCTGGAGCGGCTGCGCGTCGACGGCGGCGACGAGTACGACCCCGCTGTGGTGGAGTCGATGGCCAGGGTCGTCGACAGGCACGCCCCCGTCCACCGTCTCTGAGCTGCCCGGTTGCCCTTCCAGGTGCGCGCGCGGTTGTGGGCTTCCTACAGCCGGGACACGGGGGCTCGGTGGGTTCGCGCGAAGGGTTCCAAGGAGACCCGGGCCATAAAGTGGTGAACCGTCGAAGGAAGTGCGACCGGTGTCCGAGACCGTTCTGGTGGCGGCGACAGCCCTCTGGCACAGTTGGATCATTTGAACGAGGGGAGTTCCGGTGGCGGAAGTACGTGCCGAGATGGTGGCGAACGTCTGGAAGGTCGTCGCGGCTGAGGGCGACAGCGTCAGCGAGGGCGACACGCTGGTCATCCTGGAGTCGATGAAGATGGAGATCCCGGTGCTCGCCGAGGACTCGGGCGTCCTGAGCCGGCTCAAGGTGGCCGAAGGCGACGTCATCCAGGAGGGTGACCTGATCGCGGTCATCGAGTGACGCGGGCCACGGGCGGGGCGGGGCTCCGGCTCAGCCGGTGAGCCCCGCCAGGAAGCGCTCACGGTCGACGACGACGCGCTCGATCGTGGCGGTGGCCACCGTGCGCTTGGCGTCCCTGGCGGTGACCTCGAAGACCAGGCGCCTGCCGTCCACCTCGACCAGTTCGGCGCTCACCTCCACGTGGGTGCCGACGGGGCTCGCCGCGCGGTGCTCAAGCGTCACCTTCGTACCGACCGACGTCTGCCCGGGGCCGAGGTGGTCGTGGACGGCCCGCACGGTGGCCGCCTCGGCGATCGCCAGCAGGCGCGGCGTGCCGAGCACGGGGACGTCGCCGCTGCCCATCTTGATCGCGGTGTCCGACCGCTCGACCATGATGAGGATCTCGGCGCGCAGCCCCGGGTCGATCGTCATGCGGGCAAGCCTAGTGCGGCGGGTACGTCTCCCCGTGCGACCGGGTGGCGCCTGTCATCCTGTTCGCACGGTCTCGTACCACCTTCACCGGTTGGCGGCCTGGACGGGTTACCGATGGAATACGCTTTTCGCGTGAGCCCCTACTGCGACCATTGCGGACGTCTCGACGGAGACGAGGACCATTCCGCATGCCGCTCCGCGCGGGACATGGAGCCACCACGCTACTGCCCGGCGTGCCGTCGCCGGCTGGTGGTGCAGGTGACGCCACGGGGCTGGTCCGCCCGCTGCGTCGAACACGGTGTGACGGCGCGCTGACACCCCGGCGTGAACTGTGTGACCACAGGGTTTTGTGACACCAGCGTGACCTGGCTGCGACACAAATCCGCTTTGTTGGAAACTCCGGGGTGACGTCGGTGTTGGACGGATTGGGGTAAGCGGGGGAGAGATGGTGGCCCAAGGGACCACGCTGGCGGGACGTTACCGGTTGGACGTCCGCCTCGGAGCCGGCGGCATGGGTGAGGTGTGGCGCGGTGAGGACACGGTCCTCGCGCGCACCGTCGCCGTGAAAGTGCTCTTACCAGGCCGGATGGACGACCCGGGCTTCGCCGCCCGCTTCCAGGGGGAAGCGCGCGCGATGGCGACGATCAACCATCCGGGTGTGGTCGACGTCTATGACTACGGCGTGAGCGACGTGCCGGGGGACGGCCCCACCGCCTATCTCGTGATGCGGTTCGTCGACGGCGAACCGCTCGATCGTCTGCTCACCCGGCTCACCCGCATCGCGCCCGAGCCCGCCATGGAGCTCATCTCGCAGGCCGCCTCGGCCCTTCAGGCCGTGCACGACCGGGGCATCGTGCACCGCGACGTCAAGCCCGGCAACCTGCTGGTCCGTCCCGACGGCACGCTCGTCCTCACCGACTTCGGCATCGCCCGAGCGGACATGGGCCACCGGCTGACCGACGCCGGCATGGTGCTCGGCACGGCCGCCTACTGTGCGCCCGAGCAGGCCGAGGGCCAGCCCGTCACCCCCGCCGTCGACCTTTATGCCCTTGGCGTGGTCGCCTACGAGTGCCTGGCCGGGTACCGGCCGTTCGACGGCGACACCCCTGTCACCATCGCCCTCAAGCACATCCGCGAGGACCCGCCCCCGCTGCCTCCCGACGTGCCTCCGGCCGTACGGCATCTCGTCGAGCGTGCCCTCGTCAAGGATCCGGCCCGCCGCTGGCGCAGCGCGGCCGAGATGAGCGTGGCCGCGCGCCAGGCCATGCGCGACGACACCGGGGCCTCGGTGGCGGTGTCCGGCATGGCCGGCCTCACCGGCATGGTCTCTTCGGAACGCACCACTTCCGGGCCCGGCCACCCGCACCAGCTCGCTGCGCCCGAGACCGGCGCCCATGCCGGACCCGCCTGGCGCGAGGGCGACGGCGTCCAGCCCACCACGGCCACGCCCCCGCCGTACATCCTGGCGACCTCCGCCTCTCCTGCGGCGGCTCATCTGCCGCCCTCAGTGCCCTCTCAGGGGCCCACTGGCACGTCTTCGGGCCAGCGGGGCACCCGAGGCAGGCGCGCGGCCGCTCCCAAGCGGGGCAAGGCGGGTCTGATCGTCGGCGTCATCGCCGCCGGAGTCCTGCTCGGCGGGGGCGGCGCGGTGGTGTTCAGGCAGTTCGCCGAGACCGGGGCGGTGGCCGGCGTCGTCGGGACCCAGTCGCCCACGCCCAGCGAGCCGGAGCCGACGCTGACGCGGACACGGCCACCTCGCCCGCCGAGGCCGAGTCCGTCGCCGCCGCGTTCCTCGCAGGGCACCGCCCAGGTGACCGAGGAGCCGTCGAGCACGCCGACCCCCACGGACACGGCGAAGCCCTCCCCCACCTCGACGAAGACCCGCACGCCCTCTCCGACCCCCTCGAAGGTGCCGGCGGCGAAGAAGACCGTGCCCGGGGTCATCAACCTGACCCAGCAGCTGGCGACGACGAAGCTCCGGGCCGCCGGCTTCAAGACCAAGGTCGACGTCAGCGGGACCCCCAGCGACGAGGGCTGCACCCGCGTGCTCGACCAGGACCCGGCCGGGGGCACCTCCTGGCCCGTCGACCGCTACGTGACGATCGTCGTGGAACAGGGCATCCCCTGCGGCGACGAGCCAAGCGCCACTCCGACCCCGACGCCGACCCCGACGGCCACCTCCTGACCCCCGGCTCCGGCGGCCGTCCCGTGGACGCCGCCGGGGTGCCGGTGGCCGTGCGGTCAGATGCCCGTGGTGGTGCGCGGGTAGGCGATCTGCGGGTCGGTGGCGATGTTGACCATGTAGGGCACGCCCGAGTCGAACGCGCGGCGCAGCGCGGGCCCGATCTCCTTCGGGGAGGTGACCAGCTCGCCCGCGCCGCCGAGGGCGGTGACGACCTGGTCGTACCGGCACTGCGGCTGCAGCTCGGCCGCCACGTCGTACCCGTACAGCATCTGCATGGGGTGCTTCTCCAGGCCCCAGATGCCGTTGTTGCCGCAGATCATCACGACCGGCAGCTTGTGGCGCACAAGCGTGTCGACGTCCATCAGCGAGAACCCGGCGGCGCCGTCGCCGAGCAGGAGCACGACCTGCGAGGACGGGCGGGCGATGCGGGCGGCGATGGAGTAGCCGAGCCCGGTGCCGAGGCAGCCGTACGGCCCGGGGTCGAGCCAGCAACCAGGCCTGCGGGGCTCGATGTACTTGCCGGCGTACGACACGAAGTCGCCGCCGTCGCCGATGACCACGGCGTCGTCGTCCAGAACGCGGTTGAGCTCGCCGTAGATGCGCATCGGGTGGATCGGGTCGGCGTCGGACTCCATCAGCTCGGCGTCGCCCGCGACGGCCGCCGCGGAGGCCTCGGCCAGCTTGGTGACCCAGGCCGCGTGGGACATGGGCGACACCCCCGCGTCGGAGCAGGCCGCCCGCAGGCCCCAGAAGAGCAGGGACAGGTCTCCGGCGGTCGAGGCCGCGGTGCCCACGTGGGTGGCGAGCTGGGACGGCGCGTCGGCCAGGTGCACGACCTTCGCCAGCGGGACGCCGTCCCTGCCGCCGAAGAAGCCGTAGCCGAGGCGGAAGTCGAGCGGGGTGCCCGCGACGATGACCAGGTCGGCCTGGGAGAACGCCATGCCGCGCGCCCGGGTCACGAGCAGCTCGTGCCCGGCGGGCAGGATGCCGCGCCCCTGGCCGTTGGGGATCACCGGCAGCCGGAAGGCCTCGGCGAAGTCGCGGGCCACCTCCTCCGCGCGGTCCATCCAGACGTCCGACCCCAGCACGAGCACCGGACGCTCGGCCTGGGAGATCAGCCGCGCGATCTCGGCGAGCGTCTCGGCGTCGGGCTCAAGGGGGGACGGCGTCAGTGTCTCGGCCTCATGCGCGGGGGAGGGCGAGAACAGGTGGTCCATGTAGAAGTCGAGGAACACCGGGCCGCGGTGCGGGGCGATCGCCGTGCGGAACGCCATCTCGACGTCCTGGCCGATCGAGTCGGCCCCGCCCGCCGTGAAGGCCAGCTTGGTGATCGTCTCGAACAGCGGGGGGTGGTCCATCTCCTGGAGCGCGCCCGACCCCCATCGGGAGGCCGGCGCGCGGCCGCCCATCACCACGACGGGCGAGCCGTTGAAGTGCGCGGTCGCGACGCCGCTGACACCGTTGGTGATGCCGGGGCCCGCGGTCAGCACCGCGAGACCCGGTTGTCGCGTCAGCCGAGCCGTGGCCTCGGCGGCGAAGACCGCGCTCTGCTCGTGCCGCACGTCGACGATGCGCATGCCTTCGTGAACGGCTCCGTCGTAGAGAGGGAAGACGTGGCCGCCCGACAGGGTGAACATGACTTCGGCACCATAGGCTCGTGAGACGGCGACCGCGATGTCACCGGCATGCTTTGCAGACTCCATGTCGTGAACTTACCTTTTCTGTCCCCGGTCAATCCTTGAGGGCTCATCTGAGCTGCTCAAGGGGCGACTCTAGGGTCAGAGCGTCGGCGAGAGAGCCTTGATGGGCATCTTCAGGTCCGCCAGGAGCTCCAGGTCTTGCTCGGGGGAACGGCCCAGCGTCGTGAGGTAGTTGCCGACAATGATGGCGTTCACCCCGCCGAGCATGCCGTCGCGCGTGCCGAGGTCGCCCAGGGTGAGCTCGCGCCCCCCGGCGTACCGCAGGATCGTGCGGGGCAGCGCCAGGCGGAACGTCGCGATCGTCTTCAGGGCCTCGGGGCCCTCCACCAGCGGCAACGACCCGAACGGCGTGCCGGGGCGCGGGTTGAGGAAGTTCAGCGGCACCTCGTCGGGACGCAGCTCGCCGAGCTGCCCGGCGAACTCGGCCCGCTGCTCCCTGGTCTCGCCCATGCCGATGATGCCGCCGCAGCACAGCTCCATGCCGGCCTCGCGGACCATCTCGCAGGTCTGCCAGCGCTCCTCCCATGTGTGGGTGGTCACCACCTGGCCGAAGTGGGAGCGCGCGGTCTCCAGGTTGTGGTTGTAGCGGTGGACGCCCATCTCGGCCAGCTCGTCGACCTGGTCCTGGGTGAGCATGCCGAGCGAGCAGGCGACGTTGATCTCGACGGCCTCGCGGATGGCCTTGACGCCCTCGCGGACCTGGTCCATGAGCCGCTGGTCGGGCCCGCGCACGGCGGCGACGATGCAGAACTCGGTCGCGCCCGTCTGCGCCGTCTCGACGGCCGCCTGGACGAGCGAGGGGATGTCGAGCCAGACGGACCGTACCGGGGAGGTGAACTGCCCGGACTGGGAGCAGAAATGGCAGTCCTCCGGGCAGCCGCCGGTCTTGAGGGAAACGATGCCCTCCACCTCGACCTCCGGGCCGCACCACGCCATGCGCACCTCGTGGGCGAGCGCGAGCAGCTCGGGAATGCGGTCGTCCGGCAGTTCCAGACATCGCAGGGCCTGAGCGGCGGAGAGCCCACGGCCTTCCTCGAGCACCTGAACCCGGGCGATCTCCAAGATGTCCATACTCATCGGTCCTGCGGCTCCCTTGTCGGTTGCGTCACAGACTAAGGGTTGCCCGGAACCGAGAAGTGTCGAACCCGCCGCCTAGCAGGGGCCCCAGTCCGTCATGGGCCACGCGGGCGAAGGCCGTACGGCCGAGCGCGCCGGCGCCCTCGGGGAGCACTCCCGCCAGGGGCCGGGCCGCGAGGGTCTCCAGGTCGGCCACGTTGCTCCGGTCGGCGACGCCGGGCTCGCGCGGCCAGGACCCGATCACCAGCCCCGCCAGGTCGAGCCCTCGGCCGGCGAGCGCCTCCAGCGTCAGCGCCGTGTGGTTCAGCGTGCCGAGCCCGGCCCTCGCCACCACAAGGACGGGGGCGCGCAGCGCGCGGGCCAGGTCGGCGATGGTGGCGCCCTCCTCGTCGAAGCGCACCAGCAGCCCTCCGGCGCCCTCGACGACCACCAGGCGGTGCGTCTCGGCCAGCTCGGCGGTGCGCTCGGCCACGTCGGCCAGGGACACGGGAGGAAGGCCGGACGCGCGGGCCGCCGCGGCCGGGGACAGCGGGTCGGGGAACCGCCCGAACTCGAACGTCGTGGTCACCCCGGACAGCCGGATGACCTCGTCGAGGTCTCCCGGCTCGCCGGCCGCGACGCCCGTCTGCGCGGGCTTCACCACCGCGACCGGCACCTCCCGCCGCAGGGCCAGCGCGGTGACGGCGGCGGTGACCACGGTCTTGCCCACACCGGTGTCGGTGCCGGTGACCACCAGAATGCTCACCGGCACCACCCTAGAGGCCCCGGGACGGGCCGGCGGGCAGGCCCTACGGCTGTCCCGGCGCGTTCGGCCCGCCGGACTCCGGCGGCCTGCGGAGGCGGGTGACGAACTTGTACCGGTCGCCTCGGTAGAGCGACTGGGCCCACTCCACCGGGTTGCCCTCCGCGTCGAAGGCGTGCCGGGTCAGCAGCAGCATCGGCAGGCCGACGTCCACGCCGAGGACCTGGGCGTCGTACGGGGTCGCCAGCACGGTCTCTATTATTTCCTCGGCGTCCGTCAGCTGGACGTTGTAGGCGTTGTGCAGGGTCTCGTACAGGGAGGCGTGCACCTCCAGCTCCCGCCGCAGCCGCGAGAAGCGCCGGGCGGACAGGTGGGTGGTGTCGATCGACATCGGCTCGCCGTTGGCCAGGCGCAGCCGGTGGATGCGCAGGACGCGGCCGCCCGGGTTGATGCACAGGCGGCGGGCCAGGGTCTCGTCGGCCGTGATGTAGTTGATGTCGAGGATCTTGGTGTCGGGCTCCAGGCCGACCGTGCGCAGATCCCCGGTGTACGACGTGAGCTGCAGCACCTGGGCCACCTTGGGCTGGGCGACGAAGGTGCCCTTGCCCTGGATGCGCAGGAGCCGCCCCTCGATGACCAGCTCGGTGAGCGCCTGCCTGACGGTCGTACGCGAGGTCTCGAAGCGCACGGCGAGGGCACGCTCGGGCGGCAGCGCCGCGCCGGCGGGCAGAGACTTGGTGAGTTCCAGCAAGTTCCGTTTGACGTCGTAGTACTTGGGAATCCGGGGAGAGTCTTCCGTCACACGTTCACCTTCATCTCGGCCACGGCGGTGAGCGCGCGTCCGATCACCGCGAGATCATCCGAACTCAGATTGGCCCGTGCGGTCAATCTCAGACAAGACCGGCCCGATGGCACCGATGGCGGGCGGAAGCACCCGGCGCGCACTCCGTGCTCCGCGAACACCGCGGCGGCGGAGAGCGCGACATGCGGAGGGCCGAGCACGACCGGCACGACGGCCGCCGCCGGGTCCGTGGTGAGAAGGCCACGGTCCCCGGCCGCGCGGGCCAGCGCCGACGCACGGTGCCGAGCCTGTCTTGGCAGGTCAGGATGGTCGCTCACGATATCAAGGGCCGCGAGTGCGGCGGCGGCGGCAGGGGGTGTGAGGCCGGTGTCGAAGATGAACGACCTACCCGTGTCGATCAGGGCGTCCACCACCTCGGACGCGCCTAGCACGGCTCCGCCCTGCGATCCGAGCGACTTGGACAATGTGACGGTTCTCACAACGGCCGGGGCGTCGGCGAGCCCGGCGTCGGCCACGGCGCCTCGCCCGCCCGAGCCGACCACGCCCAGTGAGTGCGCCTCGTCCACGACGAGCAGGGCCCCGTGCCGTACGGCCGCGGCGTAGAGGCCGGCGATGGGCGCGAGGTCGCCGTCGACGGAGAAGACCGCGTCGGTGACGACCAGGGCGTGCTCCTCCGTGCGGTTCGCCAGCGCCTTCTCGACCGCCTCGACGTCCTTGTGGGGCGTGACGACCACCCTGGCGCGAGAGAGGCGGCAGGCGTCGATGATCGAGGCGTGGTTGCCCTCGTCGCTCACCACCAGCCCGCCCGCCCCCAGCGTCGCGACCGCCGCGAGGTTCGCCAGGTACCCGGAGGAGAAGACCAGAGCGCGCCTGGCGTGGGCGAAGGACGCCAGCCGTTCCTCCAGCTCCGCGTGGAGGGTGGTCGTGCCCGTGACGAGCCGTGAGCCGGTCGAGCCGGTGCCCCACCGTCCGGTGGCCTCCACCGCCGCCGCGATCAGCCGCTCGTCGCGGGAGAGCCCGAGGTAGTCGTTGGAGGCCAGGTCGATGAGGCCGTCGTGGTCGGGGGTGCGGGGGCGCAGGGCGCGCTTGAGCCCGGCCGCCTCACGGGTGGCGGCGGCGGTGCGCAGCCGCGCCAGGGGATCTGCGTTCATGGTCTCGCTAAGGTCGGCGTCGTTCACGTGGCCTCTCCCGTGCCGGCCGTGCTCGCGACCCGGCGCGTGCCGGGGCCGTCCACGGTCTCGGTCGTGCCGGCGGCCACGCTCGCCGGACGTTCCACGGGGTAAGCGGGCACTTCTATGTGCTCCATCAGGAGAATCTTCCCAGGGCCGACGCTGTCGATTCGCTTTGGGCCGGGGTTAGCACGCATGATGCTCAGGTGCCGACTCTCAGCGACCTGGTGGCGCGCCACACCACTCTCGACCCGGCCGACCTTGAGTGGATGCATTCGCTGGTCACCGACTGGCAGCTCCTCGCCGACCTGTCCTTCGCCGACCTGATCCTGTGGATCCCCCTGCGGGACGAGTCCGGGTGGGTGGCCGTGGCGCAGATGCGCCCGACGACGGGTCCCACGGTCTACCACGACGACGTCGTCGGCTCGATCGTGGCGGCGGGGGAGCGTCCGCTGATCGACACGGCGTGGAACGAGCACCGCATCTGCCGCGAGGGAGACCCCGACTGGTCCAGTGGCGTGCCCGTGCGCGAGGAGACCATCCCGGTGCGGCGTGACGACCACTTCGTGGCGGTCATCCAGCGGTCGACCAACCTGTCCTCGGCGCGCACGCCGTCCCGGCTGGAGCTCACCTACCTGCAGAGCGCGTCCGACCTGGCGCAGATGGTCGCGGAGGGTCGTTTCCCCTTCCCGGAGGCGGCGCCGATCCTGGTCCGCTCCCCGAGGGTCGGCGACGGGCTGCTGAGGCTCGACCGCGCCGGGCGGGTGACCTACGCCTCGCCCAACGCCCTGTCGGCCTACCGGAGGCTCGGGCTCAACGCCGACCTCGTGGGCTCGGAGCTGGGCAAGACGACCGCCACCCTTTGCTACTCCGACGAGCCCATCAACGAGGACCTCATGCTCGTGGCGAGCGGCCGTTCTCCCCGGGAGACCGAGGTCGAGGCGGGCGCCAACGTGGTGCAGCTCCGCGCGATCCCGCTCATCGTGGGCGGCGGCCGCATCGGCGCGCTGGTGCTCATCAGGGACGTGACCGAGCTGCGCCGCCGCGAGCGCGAGCTGCTGACCAAGGACGCGACCATACGCGAGATCCACCACAGGGTGAAGAACAACCTCCAGACGGTGGCCGCGCTGCTGCGGCTCCAGGCGCGGCGGCTGCGCGTGCCCGAGGGGCGCGAGGCCCTGGAGGAGGCGGTGCGCAGGGTGGGCTCGATCGCGATCGTGCATGAGACGCTGTCGCACACACCCGAGGAGATCGTCGACTTCGACGACATCGCCGATCGCGTGATCTCGATGACCGGTGAGGTGTCGGCGGCCAACGTGATGCCGCGCCGGGTGGGGAGCTTCGGCATGCTCCCCGCGATGATCGCCACTCCGGTGGCCATGGTGCTGACCGAGTTGCTCCAGAACGCCGTCCAGCACGGGTTCGCGTACGGCAGCGGCACGATCAAGGTGATCGTCTCGCGCACCGAGGAGAGGCTCGACCTCATCGTGGCCGACGACGGCGAGGGCCTTCCCGAGGGCTTCGACCTGGAGGCGTCGACCAGCCTGGGCCTGCAGATCGTCCGCACGCTCGTCGTCGGGGAGCTGTCCGGCCGCCTCGCCGTCAAGCCGCGTCAGGGCGGGGGGACCGAGGTCTCCATGACCATCCCGGTGCAGCCGGTCGAGCGGTGACGGTGCGCTGCCGGTGCGCCTGGACACTGCGACGCCCGGCCATCGCGTGAGGCGATGCCGGGCGTGTCGGTTCCGTACGCCGCGACGCTGGGGCGGTGCGGAAGTCATGTGCGGTCCGGAGACGCTCCGGACTCAGGGGTTCGGTGCGACGTGCGGGCTCAGACGCCCGCGCGGGCTCGGGCGCGGGCGGTGCGGCGCTTGAGTGCGCGACGCTCGTCCTCGCTCAGACCGCCCCACACGCCGGCGTCCTGGCCGGACTCGATGGCCCACTTCAGGCACGGCTCGCTGACCGGGCAGGCACGGCAGACCTGCTTGGCCTCTTCGATCTGCATGAGAGCCGGTCCGGTGTTGCCGATCGGGAAGAACAGCTCGGGGTCCACGTCACGGCAGGCAGCGCGGTGGCGCCAGTCCATGCGTTCCACTCCTTCGTAGGTGGAGCCTGCGGCTCCGTCCGGTGACGGATGTTTGTGAACACTTTCACTAACCATGGCGAGATTTTGCCTGGGCCATATGTTGGGGGTCCAGGAAAACTCGCGTGAGCGCCGCAGACCTTCGAGGAACAGGGTGGGATCCTCAAACGTCCTACGTTCCGACGTCGTGTTGAGCTTTTCAGGCATGCCCAGGTCACGCAAGAGGTTTGGGAGAACGTTTTGCCGGATATGGATGTCGGATGCATCACACTATGACGGCATGTGATGCCTTAGACCAGAATTTGTAACGCGCCTGGAACGGACCGGAAAGTCACGCGCTCGCGCTCGCCGAGATAATCGCCGTCAAGTTGGAAGGCCATGGGCCGCCGGGCCGACAGGGTGAACTCCTCCTCGTCGTGCACATGGACTAGATGCCCACCCCTCGGCAGGCCAACCCGGTCGCCGATGATCTGGCGGATCAGGCGCGCCATGGCGGCCATGCCCATGCGCCGCAGGCCGAGCATGTCGAGCCCGGTGTCGAAACCCGCCCACGGCGTGGGGTTGACCGGCTGGTCGCCGATGTAGGTCCACGGCGCGGTGTTGCAGATGATCGTCATGAAGATGCCGTCGACAGGCCCGCGGTGAGGCCGTTCAAGCCGGATGGCCGGGTGGTGCCGGTCTGTCATGAAATAGTGCCGCAACGCGGTGTTGACGTACCGGCTCGGCGAGGCCTTGTACCCGGCGCTTCGCAGGCCTTCCATGGCGCGTATCACCTCGGCGTCGTACCCCAGCCCCGCACAGAAGGTGAAATATCGGCTGTTGGAGGGTTCTGGGGTGTCGTGAGCCGGCTTGGTGGCCTCGCCCGGCGAGGCGGCTCCGAGCGCGCCGTCCTCCCAGATCGCCTGGCCGAGGTTGACGGTGCGGCGCCGTCCTTCCCGGATCGCCTCCAGCACCGCGCCCATCGCCTCCACGGGACTGTTCGGCAGCCCGAGCGACCGGGCGAAGACGTTGGCGCTCCCGCCCGGGATCACGATCAGCGCGGGCCGCGCCCGATCGCCGTCGAGCATGCCGTTGACGGCCTCGTTTATGGTGCCGTCGCCGCCGAGGACGGCGATCACGTCGAACCCCTTCTCGCGTGCGGTGCCCGCGAGCACCGTCGCGTGACCTCGGTACCCGGTCTCCTCCACCGACAACTCGACGGCCGCGCCCAGAGCGCGTATGAGGACATCCCTCGTACGACGGTTCGTCGACGTCGCCATGGGGTTGATCAGGAGGAGTGCACGCATGTCGCCCAGCGTATCCACCGGTCGAGCACCTGCCACCGGGGTCAAGTAGGGTGACGCGATATGTTGAACCGTCCGGTGACCCTTGTCGTGGCCGCCGTCGTCCTCGCCCTGGAGGGCCTCACCGCCGTCGTGCTCGGCGGCTATGCCGCGGTGGAGACCGTCATCGGCAAGCCGTCCGACGTGAGCAGTTCCATCGTCGTCTCGGCGTTCGGCATCGGCATCGGCGCCGCCCTGATCTGGGTGGCATGGGGCGTGCTCGGGGCGGCCCGGTGGAGCCGGGCCCCTGGAGTGGTCACGCAGATCTTCGCGCTGCCGGTCGGCGTCTCGCTGGTGCAGTCGGCGCAGACCGTGCCGGGCGTGCTTCTGATCGTGGTGGCGCTGGCCGGTCTGATCGCGCTGCTGGCGCCCGCGACGACGCGGGCCATGATCGGAGACTAGCCCGACCGGTGGCCGGCCGGGGCAGGGTCGGGCTTCGGCGGTCAGTCTTCGGCGGTGAGGCCCTCGCGGAGCTGAGCCAGGGTGCGGGCGAGCAGGCGCGAGACGTGCATCTGGGAGATGCCCAGCTCGGTGGCGATCTGCGACTGCGTCATGTTGCCGAAGAAGCGCAGCAGCAGGATGCGCTTCTCGCGAGGCGGAAGCCGTTCGAGCAGCGGCTTCAGCGACTCGCGGTACTCCACGCCCTCCAGGGACTCGTCGACGATGCCGAGCGAGTCGGACACGGCCGGCGCGTCGTCGTCACCGGAGTCGGGCGCGTCGAGGGACACCGTGGAGTAGGCGTTGGCCGACTCAAGGCCCTCCAGCACCTCTTCCTCGGTCATCTGCAGGTGGGCGGCCAGCTCGGCGACGGTGGGCGCCCGGCCCTGACGCTGCGACAGCTCGCTGATGGCCTTCGTCAGCGAGAGCTTCAGCTCCTGCAGGCGGCGCGGCACCCGGACCGCCCAGCCCTTGTCGCGGAAGTGGCGCTTGATCTCGCCCACGATGGTCGGGGTGGCGTAGGTGGAGAACTCCACGCCCCGGGCCAGGTCGAAACGGTCGATCGACTTGATCAGGCCGATCGTGGCGACCTGGGTGAGGTCGTCGAGCCACTCGCCCCGGTTGCGGAAACGCCGGGCCAGGTATTCGACCAGGGGCAGGTGCAGCTCGACCAGCTCGTCGCGGATGCGCTGGCGACGCGGGTCGTCGGCGGGCAACTCCGCCAGCTCGCCGAACAGCCCACGGGCCCGAACCCTGTCGGGGACGGTGCTGTCACTGCCGGCCACGGCCCGGGTCCTCTCCGTCACGACAGCCTCGCAGCGCCTCGGCGCTTGTGCAGCACGATTGCCATGCGGTCGGGTGTGTCGGTCTCGGCGTCCACGTCGTCGGCCAGCGCTGTGAGCACCATCCAGGCGAAGTCGTCGCGTTTGGGCTCGGCCTGGCCGACCGTGCCGACCTCGACCCGGACGATCATCTCCTGGCCCGTCAGCTCGAACTCGGCGATCAGATCGGTGCCGGGCACGGCGTGGCCCAGCAGCATGGCGCACGCCTCGTCGACCGCGATACGAAGATCCTCGATCTCGTCCAGGGTGAAGTCGAGGCGCGCGGCCAGCCCCGCCGTGGCCGTGCGCAGCACGGACAGGTAGGCACTCGCAGCGGGCAGTCGCACGCTCACCGCGTCACGGATCCCCGCGAGCCCACCGGGGATGCCGCCGGCCCGCGTCGCTGTCTCGTCGGTCACGTTCCTCCTCGCACAGAGCTGCTGATTAGCAACTTACCGCCCCTCGCCCCGTGTTGCAGGGCTGGGACGCGCCGATAGTCGTGATCTTGTAGAAATGCGGCCGGTTTCCCTGACGTCCCGCTGTCCTTTCGTTGACATCCGGGGGCGTTTGCCGGGCTCCTGGCCTCGTGAGACGCCTCTGGCCTCGCGCGAAAGCAGACCGCACGAGGCCAGAACGGGGCGAAGAGTCTCAGGCGGCCTTGGTCTCCCAGAAGATCTTCGAGATATCGTCGATCTTCCCGAGAAGGTCGTCGGCCTTGCTCACGTCCACGGTGCCCTTGGCGCCCGCGGCTCCGGCCAGCTTCGTCGCGTCCCAGAACAGCTGGTGGAGCTGGGGGTACTGCTCCAGGTGCGGGGGCTTGAAGTAGTCGGTCCACAGCACCCACAGGTGGTGCTTGACCAGGTCGGCGCGCTCCTCCTTGATCGACAGCGCGCGCGCACGGAACACCGGGTCGTCGTTGTCGGCGTACTTCTGCATGATCGCCTTCACGGACTCGGCCTCGATGCGAGCCTGGGCGGGGTCGTACACCCCACAGGGGAGATCGCAGTGCGCGGAGGCGACATGGCCAGGCCGCAACAGTCGTGCGAGCATCGGTTTCCTTCCTTGATGCTGATAACAGACAGCACTATCCAGTGCCCAACTTACTCGCCTTGATTCACAGAGATGGCAGGGGATGTCGTTCATCAGGGTGCGCGTCGAAGGCGATTCGATGCTGCCCGTCCTCCGGCCGGGGGACTGGCTCGTCGTCCGCCGCGGCGCCGCGGTGCGGCCCCGCGATCTCGTCCTCGCCCGGCTGCCCGGCGACCCCGCCAAGATGATCGTCAAGCGGGCGGCGTGGCGCGACCGGGACGGGTGGTGGCTGGAGAGCGAGAACCAGCGGGCGCCCGGGCGCAAGGACAGCTGGGACTTCGGCGCGGTGCCTCCGTCGATGGTGCTCGGCCGCGTGATGTTCCGCTACTGGCCGTTCAGGCGCGGTGGCCGCTGAGGTCGCGCCGGCGGGCGCGGTAGGCCGCCACGTTGGCCCGGCTGGCGCAGCGCTCCGAGCAGTAGCGGCGGGACCGGTTGGAGGAGGTGTCGAGGTAGGCGCGGTGGCACGGGGACGCCTGGCAGTACCCGAGCCGGTCGACGCCGAGCTCGGTGACCAGCGCGGTGAGCCCCATGATCGCGCCCGCGGCGTACTCGTCGGAGAGGCGGCCGCCCTCGGTGAGGTGCAGGTGCCAGCGCTGCCCGTCGTGGCGGGAGATCTGCGGATGGACCGGATGCCGCGTCAGCAGGGCGTTGAGCCGGTCGACGGCGTTCTGCTCGTCGTGACGCGCGGCCGCGGCGAAGACGGCGGCCAGCTCGCGGCGCAGCTCGCGCAGCGCTTCGAGGTCGGCGCGGCCGAGGCGGCCGGCCTGTCTCGCGCGGCCGGCCTCGACGAGGAAGCGCCGTGCGCCCTCCAGTGAGCTCAGCGCGTCCTCGCTGTTGACCAGCAGCACCGCCAGCTCGGCGTATGAGGTCAGGTCCACTGTGGAATTCCACCGCTGTAAGAGACGAGTCGGGACATCGAGTATTACACGGAACGACCGGCGGAGCGGGTGGGCGGCGGCGGCGTGCGCGTGCGGTCCAGGGTACGGAGCGGGAGGGAGGGCGGCGGCGGCGTGCGGGTGCGGTCCAGGGGTACGGGGCGGGCGCGGCGTCCGAGCGGTGCCGATGTCGCCGGCCGGGGTGGCCGGGGGCGGCGGTACGGGTCGGACGCCGGAACGCCTCGGGTGGAGATGGGGGTATCGAGACCAAGCGCGACGGGTAAGAGCTGGTCAGGGGGGAAAAGTAGCGATATGTCCGGTTGGATGCGCCTGGCGCTCGGCAATGGCCGCCAGTTCTGTGGCAGAGCCGACATCGGCAGGCGTCTCGACATGTGGCACAATCAAGCAACGGGTGACCCCCGTACCCCCTCAAGAGACGACCGTCAACGACGACGGCCGCCGGGCGGCTACAGAAGCCTGGGCCTGCGTTCGCCTGCGGCGTCTACCGAAGGAATCCGTCCTTAGACACAGGGGTCGCTGTGGCAGTCACGCCGTTCTCCGCTTCTCTCGAATCCCTCGATCTTGATCCCGTGTTCGCGATGCACCGCGGCGGCAAGCTCGAGGTCCGGTCCACCGTCCCGGTCCGCAACGCCGAAGACCTGTCCCTGGCCTACACGCCGGGCGTCGCCAGGGTCTGCACCGCGATCGCCGACCAGCCCGATCTCGTCAACGACTACACCTGGGTCTCCAATGTCGTCGCCGTGGTCTCCGACGGCACGGCCGTGCTCGGCCTCGGTGACATCGGCCCCGCCGCCGCCATGCCCGTGATGGAGGGCAAGGCGCTGCTGTTCAAGCAGTTCGGCGACGTCGACGCCGTGCCCGTCTGCCTCGACTGCACCGACGTGGACGCCCTGGTCGAGACCGTCGTACGGCTCGCGCCCTCGTTCGGGGGCATCAACCTGGAGGACATCAGCGCCCCCCGCTGCTTCGAGGTCGAGGACCGCCTGCGCGAGCTCCTCAGCATCCCGGTCTTCCACGACGACCAGCACGGCACCGCCATCGTGGTGCTCGCCGCCCTGCAGAACGCCGCCCGCCTGACCGGGCGGTCCCTGGGCGACCTGCGGGCCGTGGTCGCCGGCGCCGGGGCCTCCGGCGTGGCGGTCACCAGGATCCTGCTGAACGCGGGCATCGGCGACATCGCCGTCTCCGACTCCAAGGGCATGATCTACCAGGGCCGCGACGGGCTGAACCCCTTCAAGGAGGCGCTCGCCAGGGACACCAACCGCGGCGGGTTCACCGGCTCCACCGAGGAGGCGCTGGCCGGGGCCGACGTCTTCATCGGCCTGTCCGGCTCGACCCTGTCGGAGGGCGCCGTGGCCTCCATGGCGGCCGACTCGATCGTGTTCGCCCTGTCGAACCCGACGCCCGAGATCCACCCCGACCTCGCGCGCAGGCACGCCCGTGTGGTGGCCACCGGCCGATCCGACTTCCCCAACCAGATCAACAACGTGCTGGCGTTCCCGGGGGTGTTCCGCGGAGCCCTGGACGTGCGGGCCTCGACGATCACCGAGAACATGAAGGTCGCCGCCGCCCACGCCCTCGCCGCCGTCGTGGGGCCGGACGTGTCGGAGAACTACGTGATCCCGAGCCCGTTCGACGAGCGGGTCGCCCCCGCGGTCGTCGAGGCCGTCGCAAGCCAGGCCCGCCTCGACGGGGTGGCCCGCAGGTAGCGGCCGAGCACACACCGGGGCCCGCCTCCAGCGGGCCCCTTGCCGTCTCACGCCTTCCCCGAGCCGCCGTAGTCGTCGGGGAAGGGCGGCGCGATCGGCCGCCTGCGCGGGATCGGGCGGCGCAGGGCCTGTACGCGCCGGCGGGGCAGCGACCAGACCACGCCCCCGTCCCACAGCCGTACCGCCACGTGCCGCCCGCCCTCCAGCCGCTCGCGCGGCGCCAGATGGGCGGGGTCCAGCCGTACGCGGGTGATCTCCGCCCACGCGCACGTGCCGTACGGCATGGCCGCGAAGGTCGTCCCCACCCTCTCCACGGCCAGTTTCTCGGTGGCCGTGACCCCGCAGGCCGTCCAGCCGGCGGGTTCGTGTCCTGTGTAGACATCCCAGTCGAAAAGGCTTGCCTTCGTCATGAGGTATCGCTCCTTGGGTCAAGTCTTGGGAATTCCCACACCATGTCACGCATCGTGCTATAACAAAAACCCTCCGTTACCTGCCGGGGCAAGAGTGTGCACGAAGGGCGTATGTGTGCGCAGGGGGCTTGCGGCTACCGGAGTGCCCATGACCAGCATGCAAGCCTCCTGGGGGAACGAGCGATGCGACGTGAGCCCAACCTCCTTCTTCGTCACCTCATCGCCGAGGCGGCCTACTCCCACAAGGGCCTGGCCCGCAGGCTCAACGACCTCGGGGCCGCGCGGGGCCTCACGGGGCTGAGGTACGACCACAGCTCGGTGTTGCGCTGGATCGGCGGCCAGCAGCCGCGCGATCCGGTGCCGACGCTCCTCGCGGAGATCTTCGCACTGAAACTCGGCCGGCCGGTCACTTCGGAGGACCTCGGTATGGCGGGGGGAGCCACGCCCCTCGACCTCGGACAGGAATTCACTCACTCGTGGCAGGAGGGTGTCGAGACCGTGACAGCACTATGGAGGGCGGACATGGAGAGGCGCAGGTTCCTGCTCGACTCCGCCTTCGCCGTCGGAGCGGGTTCGGCGGGAGCCCTGCGCTGGCTGACCCTTCCCATGGAAGGCAAGCCCGAGGCCGGCGGTGTACGCAAGGTCGGCGCGCCCGACATCGCCGCGATCCGCGAGGTCACCCGCTCGTTCGGCGAACTGGACAATCGCTTCGGTGGAGGCCGGGTGCGCTCCGCGGTCGTGAAATATCTCGACTCGGCGGTCGCCCCACTGCTCAAGGACGGCGTCTACGGCGAGGCCACGGGCAGGGCGCTGGCCTCGGCCGCGGCCGAGGTGACCCGCCTGGCCGGCTGGATGGCCTATGACCTGGAGCAGCACGGCCTGGCGCAGCGCCATCTCATCCAGGCGCTGAGCCTGGCTCGCGGCGCGGGCGACCACGGCTTCGGCGGCGAGATCCTCGCCGGCATGGCGCACCAAGCCATATATATAGGACAACCAAGGCATGCCCTCGATCTGGCCAGGGCGGCGCAACTGTCCGCCCGCCGCGCGGACGTCCCCTCGCTGCTCGCGGAGGCGTACGTGCTGGAGGCCCACGCCCACGCGGCGCTCTCGGACGGCCCGGCCTGCGCCCTCGCGCTCCACGAGGCCGACCTGGCGTTCGACCGCCGTCGCCCGGACGAGGAGCCCGAGTGGATCCGCTACTTCGACGAGGCGTATCTGGCGGCCAAGTACGCCCACTGCTTCAGGGACCTCGGAGACGGCGCTCAGGCCGTACGGTACGCGCGCCGGTCGCTCGACATGGACGGGCGGTTCGTCCGCGGGAGGATGTTCAACCTGTCCCTGCTCGCCTCGGCCCACGCCCTGCTCGGGGACGCCGAGGAGGCCTGCCAGGTCGGCACGTCCGCGCTCGACCTGGCGGCCGGCCTGCAGTCCGTACGGACGCGGTCCTACGTCGCCGACCTGCGCAAGAGGCTGGAGCCGCTCAGCGGTGAGCCGATCGTGGCGGCACTGGTCCAGCGCACCAGGGAGCTCGCCCCGGCGGCGTAGGCGGGCTCGTGCGTACCGGCCCCTGAGGGTCGTGGAACGCGGCGCGGGGCCCGGCCGAAGCCGGGCCCCGCTGTCCCTTCACCGCATCAGCGGATCGAGCCTGACCAGAGGTTGGCGGCCTTGCTGTAGACCGCGTAGGTCTCGCTGTCGAAGTACGGCGAGGTGCTGAAGTCGTAGCGGCCGTTGCCGTCGGAGTCGCCAATTAGGCTGGTGACACCGTTGATGTAGCCGAGCCGCTTCGTGCTGCTGTACTTGGTGATCCACGGCGCGCCGGCGGAGCCGCCGGTCATGGAGCACTTGACGGCGATCTGCGCCTCGGCCTTGTAGGCGGCGCTGACCGGGGCGGGCTTGGTCTTGCCGTAACACCACTTCGGCGTGACACCGGTGTACGGCCTGTCCCTGTCGGGGTGCGGGCCGGAGGGGTAGCCGAAGACGTAGACCGGCTCGCCGATCTTCTGGTTCCACGCGAAGCCCTGGCCGCCGACGTTGTCACCGAGGCGACCGACGTCCTTCCAGGTGCCCACGTTGATGCCGTTGTAGACCGTGACGAACGCGTAGTCGCTGTCGTAGTCCTCGTAGACCGAGAAGTCGTAGTGCGTGTAGGCCGACTTGCCGACGTAGATGCCCCACGGGGCCTTGCCCTGGTAGTAGCCGGGGATGAAGACCCAGTGGTCGAGGGTGTCGCGGTTGGCGTCGGTGTCGTAGACGCAGTGACCGGCGGTCGCCACGAGGTTGTGGTACTTCGACTGGACCGACGACGCGGAACACCAGTACGGCTTGCCGTGGACGCGGAAGAACACCTTGCCGATGGTCTTGGGCAGGTTGACGTTCTTCACCTTGGTGGGGGTGATCTTCTCCTGTCCGATCGGCGGGACGGAGCCGGTCTTTCCGTCGGGAGCGGCGTCGCTCCCGCCGAACTTGACCTTGCCCTTGACCGAGTCGTCGTTGGAGTAGCGAGTCGCGGCCTTGAGCTGCTTTCCGCCGCTCGCGGTCCAGAACTTCGCGGTGTCGTTCGCCTTCGACTTGCTGGAGGCGAGGGAGACGTTCGTCGGCGAAGGCTTGGCCGTGGCCTCCGCGGACGAGGTGAGGGCCGCGCCGATCATTCCGGTGGCGGTGACGGCGGCCCCGAGGGGGAGGATGAGGCGCTTTGCTCGGTTATTCATGGAACTCCTCTTGTTCTGACATGAAACATCACTTATGTCCCATGCGTCCCAAAGGGGATGTCTTCGAGCCTATGCGATTTCTTTACTCCCTCCATATATCCGCGCCCCATAAACGGACATATGGGCATTCAATGGGATTTAACGATAGGGGAACCTCACCACAAGGTGAGATTGAAAGTGCGGAGGGCCCGGCCGAAGCCGGGCCCTCGTCACGCCGAGCTCAGGGTGTCACTTACCGATCTTGCCGGACGCGAGGTTGGAGGCCGCGGAGTAGATCGCGTAGGTCTCGCTGTCGAAGTACGGCGAGGTGGCGAAGTCGAAGCGGCCGTTGCCGTCGCTGTCGCCGACCAGGCTCGTCACACCGTTGATGTAGCCGAGCCGCTTGGTGCTGCTGTACTGCGCGATCCAGGGGCCGCCCGAGGCGCCGGCGGTCATGGAGCACTTGAGGGCGATCTGGGCCTCGGCCTTGAACCCGGAGACGGGGCCGGCCGCGGAGGTCTTGCCGTAGCAGTACTTCGGCGTCTGGCCGGTGTACGGTCCGTCGCCGTCGGGGTGCAGGCCCGCGGGGTAGCCGAAGGCGTAGACCGACTGGCCGATCTTCTGGTTCCAGCTGAAGCCCTGGCCGCCGACGTTGTCGCCGAGGCGGCCGACGTCCTTCCAGGTCCTGGCCTCGACACCGTTGTAGACGGTGACGAAGGCGTAGTCGCTGTCGAAGTCCTCGTAGTTGGCGAAGTCGAAGTGCGTGTACGCCGACTTGCCGACGTAGATGCCCCACGGGGCCTTGCCCTGGTAGTAACCGGGAATGAAGACCCAGCGGTCCAGGGTGTCGCGGTTGGCGTCGGTGTCGTAGACGCAGTGACCGGCGGTCGCGACCAGGTTGCGATACTTGCCCTGGATCGAGGAGCCGGAGCACCAGTACGTCTTGCCGTCGAGGCGGAAGAACACCTTGCCGATGGTCTTCGGCAGGTTGACGTTCTTCACCTTGGTGGGGGTGATCTTCTCCTGGCCGATCGGCGGGACGACGCCGGTCTTGCCGTCGGGGGCGGCGTCGCCGCCACCCAGCTTGATCTTGCCCTGGACGGCGGCGTCAGAGGTGAACTTGGTGGCGGCCTTGAGCGACTTGCCGTTGCTCGCCGTCCAGAACTTGACGGTGTCCACGGCGTCGGCCTTGGTGGTGGACAGGCCGTCCGAGGCCGGCGCGGCCGCGGAGGCGGTCACAGCGGTGGTGAGGGATGCCGCGATCATGCCGGAGGCGATGGCGACGCCCCCGAGAGGGAGCATGAGGCGCTTGACTCGGGTGTTCAATGAGACTCCTTGTTCAGCCGCAGGAGGTGACTCCTGCCCCACTCGCCCCAAAAGGGGCAGCACGAACCTATCGGTCTGATCATGAGGAATGGGTCGCAGGGCTCAATGGCGCGTCGGCCGTACGGCCCGTCTGGGGAACTGCGCGACGAGAGCCACCGTCCGGCCCGGCACAGGTGGAAACGGTCCAATGGGCCTCGCGCACGCGCGGAGTGGAAATATGCCGTCCACTGCGGTGTGACGTATATCACTCAATGTGTGGCAATCCGTGTCCAAAAGGCACAGGGCCCGGCATGGGATGCCGGGCCCTGCTAGGACTGCTGTCGCTCTAGCTGGCTAGAACGTCAGGCCTTGGTGGTGGTGCCGCCGTCCTTGG
>NZ_JBICTU010000048.1:0-42423 GCF_043197795.1 Sphaerisporangium sp. NPDC049003 | reverse complement strand
GTGTTTAAGACATGGTGCGGGGGGGGGGGGGGGGTCTGTCTGCCCCCCCCCCTTTCGCGCGGGCGGCGGGGCGGGCCCGGCCCCCCGGGGCCCGGGGGGCCCCCGGGCCGCGGCTCGCTGCCGCCGATCGCACGGATCCCTGCGGCTGAGAGCAGATAACTGACCGCATCGGTCACCACCGTCATCACCGGTCCGAACAGCCCGATCGCGGCCGTGCCGACCGGCGGTCCGAGCACGGCGGCAGTCCAGGCCGTGGACTCGAATCGCCCGTTCGCGACGAGCAGGTCCTCCGGCCGTACGAGCGCCTTCAGATACGCGCCACTGGCCGCGTTGAAGGCGATGTCGGCCGCACCGACGACGACGGACACCACCAGGAGCTGGACGAAACTGAGCAGACCGAGTGCGTACGCGGCAGGGACGGTCATCAGCGCCGTGAAACGGGTCAGGTCCATCGCGACCATCACCGGCCTCTTGAGGCGGAACTCCACCCACGGCCCGAGCGGCACCGCCACCGCGGCCCCCACCGCCAGCCCCGCTGCCGCCATCATCGACACCTCGGCCGGCCCGGCGTGCAGCACAAGGATCGCGACCAGGGCGAACGCGTCGAACGCGAGCCGCGTGCCGAACGTGCTGACCGCGTACGCCGCCCACAGCCACCCGAACCGCCGGCCCAGCGGTCTCCTGCCCACCATGCTCAGCGCCCCCTTGATGTCCCACCCGAACAAACCGGCGTTGATCAGGGAGAGCAAAGCAAGCAGCACGACAGCAGGTCAAACAACCAATCTGCGTGCGAGCCACAACCAAACGTTGTGCACTAAGGTGGATCGGCATGGATCTCGACACCGTCCGGACCTTCGTCGCCGCCGCTGACGCGGGGCAGTTCCAGGAGGCCGCCGCCGACCTGTCGATCACCCAGCAGGCCGTCTCCAAGCGCATCGCGGTGTTGGAGAAGGGCCTTGGGGTACGGCTGTTCACCCGCACCGCGCGCGGCGCCGAGCTCACCATCGATGGGCAGGCGTTCCTGCCCCACGCGCGCGATCTGCTGCGCGTCGCCGAGCGCGCGGTCGCGTCCGTGCGCGCCGGCAGCCGTCCGCTGCGCGTCGACGTGATCAGCTCGCGCGGCGCGGCGTCGGGCCTGATGCGCGACTTCCACCGCGCGCACCCCGGGATCGAGCTCGGCGTGGTGATGCTGTTCGACGTCGAGACGGCCGTCGCCGCCATCCGGTCCGGTGCGATCGACGCGTCCTTCCGCGCCGTCGCCGTGCCCGGCCGGCCCCTTCCCGGGGACATCGAGTCCGTCCGGGTGCTCGACGAGTCGCTCCAGCTCCTCACCGGGCCCGCCCACGCGCTGGCGGGCGCCCGGTCGGTGACCGTCGCTCAGCTCGCCGGGCACCGGATCTGGATGCCCGGCATCGTCCCCGGTACCGAGTGGGCCGCCTACTACGACGACCTGGTCGCCGAGTTCGGCCTCACCATCGAGGCGACCGGCCCCAACTTCGGCTCAGACGCGCTCCTCGACACCATCGCCGACACCCCCGCCCTGGCCACTTTCATGGGTGAGCAGACCCGCCTGGTCTGGCCCGCCGGCCACGGCCTGCGCCGCATCCCGGTGACCGACCCGACGCCCGTCTACCCGCACTCGCTCCTGTGGCACCGCGACAACCCCCACCCGGCGCTGACCACCCTCCGCGCCCACCTCACCGCCACAGCGACCGGCCACGACGCCGGCGGGACCTGGGCGCCGGGCTGGGTGATTCCGCCGCCCTGACGATGATCGAGGCTGTGAACCACCGATTCGGCTCAGATCGCGGTCGCCCCGGCGGTCATGACGCGGCGTCCCAGGTGACCGGGAGGCTCTTGACCCCGTAGATGTCCGCGGTCTCCGGGCGCAGGCCGACCTCATCGGCAGGTACGGCGAGGCGCAGGGTGGGGAAGCGGGTGAGCAGCGCGGGGAAGGCGACCCGCATCTCGACGCGGGCCAGCTGCTGGCCCAGGCACTGGTGGATGCCGTGGCCGAAGGCCAGGTGCCCGCCGTCCTGCCTCCGGAGGTCGAGCACGTGAGGATCGGCGAAGCGCTCGGGGTCACGGTTGGCGGTGTTGTACGACAGGATGACCGCCGTACCGGCCTCGATGGTCCGGCCGCCTAACTCGACGTCCTCAAGCGCCGTTCTCATGAACGTCTTGGCGACGCTCAGATACCGCAGCAGCTCCTCCACGGCCCGGTCGGCGAGCGCGGGATCGGCGCGCAGCGCGGCCGGCTGCGCCGGGTTGCACAGCAGGGCGAAGGTGCCCAGGGCCAGCATGTTCGCGGTGGTGTCGAGCCCGGCCGCCAGCAGGATCAGGGCGACACCTCGCAGCTCCTCGTCCGTCAGGTCGCTGTCGGTGAGGTCGCTGAGCACGTCGTCGGTGGGGTTCGCGCGCTTGGCGGCCACCAGCTCCGCGAGGTAATCCTGGGTCGCGATGTAGGCCGCCAGCTGGTCCTCGTCGCTCTTCTCCCCGCTGAGGAACGACTCGACCTGCTCCTGGAAGGAGCCCCGGTCCTGGTACGGCACGCCCAGCAGCTCGCAGATCACGATGGCGGGGATGGGCTTGGCGAAGGCGGTCACCAGGTCCGCCGGCGGCCCGGCCTTCTCCATGGCGTCCAGGTGGTCGGCGGTGATCTGCTCGACGCGCTCGGTGAGCAGTCGCATCCGCCGTACGGTGAACTTGCCCACCAGCGGTTTCCGATAGCGCCCGTGCTGTGGCTCGTCCATGAGGATGAACTCGCCGGGCGGCGCCGGAGGGATCTCCATGCCGGTGATGTCGATCAACGGGTGGAGCATGAGCTCCTTGCGCGAGCTGAACCGCGAGTCGGCCAGGACCGACCTGACCAGGTCGTATCCGGTGATCAGCCAGCCGGGTCTTCCGCTGGGGAAGGTGTAGCGGCTGATCGGGCCGTGCTCGCGGGCCTGGATCAGTTCCTTGGGCGGGTCAAAGGGGCAGCCGGGCTGACGCGCGGTCGGCAGCGTTGTGACGATGTGCTCCATGGTCGTTCCTCTCGTTGACCTAGGCTCTACTCGCGATAGTACGTGTCTTCCCCGGCTCGAAAGCGATGTCGAATTCAGAGCCTTCGCCTGGGCTCAGGCGCGGCTCAGCGGGTGGACTCGCGGTTGAACAGCTTCTTCGACCAGAGGTAGCCGCCGAGCGCGATGACGACGCACCAGCCGACCGCGATGACGGCGTTGTTCCCGATCGGCGTGCCCATCAGCAGACCGCGCAGGGTCTCGATGAGCGGCGTGAACGGCTGGTACTCGGCGAACCAGCGCAGCACGGTGGGCATCGAGTCGGTCGGGACGAACCCGCTGCCCAGGAACGGGAGCAGCACCAGCGGCAGACCGACGTTGCTCGACGACTCGACGGTCTTGCTGGCCAGGCCGAACGCGACCGAGAGCCAGATGAAGGCGAAGGTCATCATCACCAGGACACCGATGAGGGCGAGCCAGTCGCCGGGCCCCGCCGACGGCCTGAAGCCGATGAGCAGCGCGACGCCGATGACCGCCGCGATGCTGAGCATCGTCTGGATGAGGCTGCCGATGACGTGCCCGGTGAGGACGGACACGCGGGCGATGGCCATGGTGCGGAACCGGTCGACGATGCCCTCGGTCATGTCCATGGCGATCGAGATGGTGGTGCCCTGGACCGCGGCGGTGATCGCCATCAGGATGATCGCGGGGGTGACGTAGTTGACGTACTCCGCACGTCCGCCGGAGACGCCGCCGAGCCCGGCGCCGAGTGTGCCGCCGAAGACGTAGACGAACAGCAGCAGGAAGACGATCGGCATGCCGATGAGCTGCACGGTCATGGACGGGTAGCGCACCATGCGCTTGAGGTTGCGGCGAAGCATCGTCGCCGAGTCGGTCAGGGCGTACGACACAGTGCTCATCGTGCGGTCACCTTCTCCTTGTCGCCGGTGAGAGCGAGGAAGACGTCGTCGAGGTCGGGGGTGTGCACGCTCAGCGAGCCGACCTCGACCGCGTTCTGGTCAAGCCGGTCGAGCAGCGCCTTCAGCGAACTGAGGCTGCCGTCGTGCGGTACGCGCAGGGCGAGTGTGTCGCTGTCGCGGGAGACCTGGCCCACGGCGCGCGCGGCGGATTCGAGGTCGCGCTCGTCGGCGAACCGCAGCAGGACGTGGCCGCCGGGAACGCGCCGCTTGAGCTCGTCCGCGGTGCCCTCGGCGACGATCTTCCCGTGGTCGAGCACCGCGATCCGGTCGGCGAGCTCGTCGGCCTCCTCCAGGTACTGGGTGGTGAGGAAGATGGTGACGCCGCCCGCCACGAGCTCCCGTACGATCTGCCACATGGCGCGGCGGCTGCGCGGGTCCAGCCCGGTTGTCGGCTCGTCGAGGAAGATCACCTGCGGTGAGCCGACCAGCGTCATCGCGAGGTCGAGCCGCCGCCGCATCCCGCCGGAGTAGGTCCCCGCCGTCTTCTTGGCCGCGTCGGCGAGGTCGAACTGTTCGAGCAGCTGGGCGGTCCTGCGTGTGCCCGCCTTACGGCCGAGGTGGTGCAGATCCGCCATCAGGGTCAGGTTCTCCTGGCCGGTCAGCAGGTTGTCGACCGCCGAGAACTGACCGGTGACGCCGATCGCGGCACGCACCGCGTCCGGCTCGGTGGACAGGTCGTGACCCGCGATCCGCGCGCTGCCCCCGTCGGCGCGGATCAGGGTGGACAAGATCTTGACTGTGGTGGTCTTGCCGGCGCCGTTGGCGCCGAGCAACGAGAAGACGGTGCCACGCGGGACGTTCAGGTCGACGCCGTCGAGCACGACGTGGTCACCGTACGAGCGGCGCAGTCCGGTCGCCGTGATCGCGGATGGGGATGGCATGGTCATGAGAACCCTTCGGGATCTGGTCAGGAACGGCGGACGGTGATGTCGCCGAACGAGGTGTGCGCGCGGACTTCGACGGTCCGCTCGGCCTTCTCCGGTGCTCCGCTGAGACCGTCCAGCGCGTTCTCCACCCGCCCATGCGAGGTGTTCAGGTCGAGCCATGCGGCGGTGCCGGCGGCGACACCGACTTCGAGGTTGCCGGTCGCGGTGTGCAGCGTGACGGTGTCGCGCGTGACCTGGCCGACGCGAATGGTTCCGTTGGAGGTCTTGGCTTCCACCATGGCGTCGGCCCGGTCGACGGAGATGTCGCCGTTGGCCGAGCGCACCCGCAGTTCGCCGGCGATGGTGCCGATGTCGGTGTTGCCGTTGGAGTTCTTGATGACGGCGGTGCCGCCGATCTCGCCGATGCGCACGCGCCCGGTGCCGGTGGAGACGTCGGCGTCGCCCGCGACCGTTTCGACGGTGATGTCGCCACCGGAGGTGCCCAGTCGAAGCGGTCCGGTCCGGTCGAGGCGGAAGTGCCCGACCGACGCCTTGAGCCGGCACTCCCCCAGCGTGCCGGCGCCGCGCAGGTCCGCGACCGACAGGTCCGCGTGCACGTGCGAGCCGGTGGGAAGTTCGATCAGCACGTCGACCGACCTGGTCTTCTTGGAGAAGTCGAGCATGCGGGCCTTCGGCCCACGGACCGTCAACGTGCCGTCGGCGTACTCGACGCGCGTCTTCTGCGCGGCGTCCACATCGGACTCGTCCGACTCGTCGCTCGGCCGTACCTCCACGATGGTGTCGGTCCGGTCGCTCGCGATGATCCGCACGTCGCCGACGGAGAGCTCGATCGTGGCGGAAATCGGTTCGGGCGTGGCGAAAACAGGCATGGCTATCCCCTCAGAATGAGTCAGAAGAGCATCTCCGCTGGTGGGAGATGTGCGGAGGACGTGGTTGTGGGTGTCGGTGCGGGCTAGCGAGCCCAGCCGGTGAAACGCTGCGCGCCACGCTTGCCGCGGCGGTCGGAGCCCTGGTCGCCCTGCGGGGCACGCAACGCGGTCGAGGCGGCCCGCACCAGCCAGGCGTTGAGCGAGCGGCCTTCCTTGCCCGCCGCCTCCTCGATCGCGGCCTTGAGCTGTTCCGGGAGGCGGACGTTGATCCGTGCCAATGGGCCGTCCTCGAAGCTCGCCGCGGCGTCGTCAGCCGGCACCGCGCCCAGATCCGGGGTGCCCTCGAATGGCTGCTCCGGCTGCCGAAGCGTCACGACGAAGTCCGGGTCACGTCCTCGCAGGTGCACCTGGACCGAACCGGGAGCCAGGTCTCGGGTGATCTCGTCGGCGGCGGCCGACAACGCCTCAAGCAGGGTGAGCCGGATCGCCGACTCCATCGACACGGTCAACCGCTCGATCAGCGCACTGGCGTCACCATCGCCGGTCTCGACGGCGGTCAGCAGCTCGCGACCGAGGGAGGCCACATACGGGGTCAGGTCCATGGCATCACTATGGCACACGGTGATGCCATCATCAAGCCATATTGGCTCGGATTGGCACCACTCTGGCTCAGGGTGGATGCTCGGGCGACCCGGACACGACGGTCCGACTCCGGAACTCGCACGTCGGAGGGGTGCGCTCGTCGCGCCGAACCCGCGCGTGGGCCTTCCAGCGCACCGGCCGCCGCCGACGATCACTTGCCCGCGGTCACGGCCTTCAGTTCGTCGAGAGACTCCCGGATGAGCCGGCAGAGGTCATGCGTGTTGGATTCGCTGATCCAGCGTTCGAACGCGATCTTGAAGACGGCGACCCCCGCCTCGGCGGTCAGGCTCGCGGCCGGTTCTGTGACGCCGCGCAGGCGCAACGTGTCGGCGAGTGCCGCGGACAAGGACGCGAGCTTGATCAGCTCGCGTTCCTGCAGCTCGGCGTTGGCGGCGATGACGGCCTGGCGGCGCCGGGCCAGTTCACGGCGGTCCTGGAACAGCGCGGCGACGGCTTCGAGGACCGTGGCCATCGCGTCGATCGGCGCCGCGGATTCAGGAGTGCCGGCGAGGGTGTTCACGAAGAACTCCTCCAGCGGGCTCGCGCCAGGGAACAGGACCTCGCGCTTGTCGGCGAAGTGCCGGAAGAACGTTCGCTCCGTGAGCCCCGCCCGCTTGGCGATCTCCGCCACGGTGGTCTGTTCGAACCCGCGCTCGCTGTAGAGCTCCAGCGCCGCCTGTTCGAGGCGCCCGCGCGCGTTCGGCTCCCATCGCATGCCGCGATCATACGTGATGGCAGGGGCTGACATCGGGTGCTAGGTTGATGACAGGAACTGACATCGGCTGGTCCTCGCGCGAGCCCCGCACCGGCGACGGCCGACTTACCCGGAGGTTTCCCATGCGTGTTTTCGTTACCGGCGCGTCCGGCTGGATCGGCTCCGCGCTCGTTCCCGAGCTCATCGGCGCGGGCCATCAGGTCGTCGGGCTCGCTCGCTCAGATGCCTCGGCAGCGGCCCTGACCGCGGCCGGGGCCGAGGTGCATCGCGGCACCCTTGACGATCTCGGCAGCCTGCGGAGCGCGGCTGCCGCGTCCGATGGCGTGATCCACCTCGCGTTCAAGCACGACATCGCCTTCTCGGGGGACTTCCAGGGCGCCGCCGATGCGGATCGCCGCGCCGTCGAGACGTTCGGCGAGGCGCTCGTGGGTTCTGACCGACCGCTCGTCATCGCCTCCGGGACGGGCGGGGTCGCACCCGGGCGTGTGGCGACCGAACGCGACGGGCACGGCCCCGGCCCGGCTGTGGCCGCTCAGGGCGGCGGCCCGGGGACCCGGTCGGCCACCGCCGAGCTGGCGCTCTCCTTCGCTTCCCGCGGCGTGCGCTCGTCGATCGTGCGACTACCCCCGACCAATTACGGCGAAGGAGATCACGGCTTCATGGCGACCCTGGTCGGCATCGCCCGCGACAAGGGCGTCTCCGGCTACATCGGCGACGGGACCAACCGCTGGCCCGCCGTGCACCGACTCGATTCCGCGCACCTGTTCCGCCTCGCGCTGGACAAGGCCCCCGCGGGATCGACGCTGCACGGCGTCGCGGACGAGGGCGTGCCCATCCGCGACATCGCCGAGGTCATCGGCCGCCATCTGAACCTGCCGGTGGTCTCCATCTCTCCCACCGACGCAGCCGAGCACTTCGCCTGGCTGGCCGGCTTCCTCGCGGCCGACGTCCCGGCCTCCAGCGCGCTGACCCGCGAGCTGGTCGGGTGGCAGCCGGCGCGTCCGGGGCTCCTCGACGACCTCGGCAAGGGCCACTACTTCCACCACCCCTCCACGTGACCGCCGCACCGGAATCGGGGCCGGCTCCGCACCCGCAGCGAGGAGCTCTCGGCGCTGTGGGACACCCACCACGTCGCCGTACGCCGCACCGACGAAACGCTTCCTGTACCCGGTCGTCGGCCTCCAGGATCTTGACCCACGGCTGAACCGCTGCGCGGCCATGTGGCTTTGACCAGCGCGGTCCCAAGCCGCACGAGAACCCCCGGGTAATATCTGTCATGCGAGCCAGTGACATTCCTTCTGGTCTGAGGGGCTGACGGTGAACAGCGCAAGTGATCCTCAAGCCGATATCCGGGATCGGCTCCAGCGGCACTGGGAGGCCTCCGAACGCGGGGACGTCGACGCTGAGCACGAGATCTACGCCGCAGACGCGATCCTGGACTACCCGCAGTCGGGCGAACGCTTCAGAGGCCGGTCAAGGATCCAAGCGCAACGCGGCGGACACCCGGCCGAACGCCACTTCACCATCCGCCGGATCCTGGGCGGCGGCGACCTTTGGGTGAGCGAGTGCGTGATCACCTATGACGGCGTGCCCACCTACTCGCTCAGCGTCATGGAGATCACCGATGGCCGCGTAACGCACGAGACCCAGTACTTCGCCGACCCATTCCCCGCGCCTCCCGGGCGCGCCGCGCTAGCTGAGCCGATTCCGGTCCGCGACCAACAAGCCGATTGAGCTGTCGGGTCGATGAGCGACATCGACCGGACGGCGCCGCATTTCCATGGAGACGCCGGCGTTGATGAGTCCGGTGGCATGAGCGTGGCGGAGCGGGGAGGCTCCGCGTCAGGCCGGGCCGAGGACGCAGAACGCGTTGCCTTCCGGGTCGGCCAGAACCGTCCACGGGAGGTCGCCTTGGCCCACATCGGCGGGCGTCGCGCCGAGCTCCTTCAGGCGCGCGACCAACTCCGCGTGATGGGTCGCAGAAGTGGTGGCGAGTTCGATGTGCACGCGGTCTTTCACTGTTTCGGGGTCCGGGACGGCGATGACGTCGACGCAGACGGCGTCGGGGGCCGGCCAGGCGGAACCCAGGGGCCTAACGCTGGTCGCACCGGGTTCTCCGCTGAAAACACCCCAGCCGAGCGCCTCCGCCCAGAACCGGCCGAGCGCCGAGTCATCCCGGGCTTTGACGTTCACCTGGACAAGTCGCAGCGCCATGCCGCCAACCCTATAGACGAAGGGATGAACTGACAGTCGAGACCGCCGACTCCGGCCGGGCGGCCGGACTCCGACCACGACCGGCTACGCCGGGTCTGGGGACTGGAGTTTGCGGCGCAGGTCGGCGGCCTGTGGATGGCCGAGGTCGCGGAAGATCTCGTACGCCTCCAGCCAGCGCTCGCGGGCCGTGCGCGGGTCGCCGGTCGCCTCGCTCGCGTCGCCGAGATGCCCGAGAAGCTGGGCCCGCAACCCGGCGCTGTTCATCATGCCGGCCAGCCGGAGTCCTCGCTCGTAGTGCCGGATCGCGGTCTCCGGGTCGCCCAGCCGCTGGTGGAGCAGGCCCAGCGTGTCCAGGGTGACCACCTCGTTGGCCCGGTCGCCCGCCCGTTGCTGCAACTCCAGCGCTCGCACGTGGAACGGCAGCGCCTCCTGGTAGGCGCCGAGCTCGGAGTGGTACCAGCCCACCGCGAGGCTGGCCTTGCCCGCCCAGAGCGGGTCGTCGAGCTCGTCGAAGAGCGACAACGCCTGCTCGGCCTGGTCGAGCGCACGCTCGCCGTCGCCTTGGAGCCAGTGCACATACGACAGCACGAAGCGGCTCTCGGCCTCGCCCGCCCGGTCTCCGGCGGCGAGGCTCAGTTCGAGCGCCTGCCGCATGTGGGCGTGCGCGTCGTCGAACCGGTCGAGCCGGCCGTTCACCGCGCTAAGGAAGCGGTGCGCGTGCGCCGCCGCCGGCTGGTCGGTCAGAGCGGTCGCCGCGCGCAGCGCCACCGCCCACGCAGCCCCCTCGTCATGCCAGCGCCGCCGGTCGTTCAGGACTGTGTCCAGCGCCCAGCTCAGCTGCCAGGCGTGCCGGTGCATGCCCTCGGCCTCCGCCTGCCGCAGCGCGGTCAGCAGCACCGCGTGCTCGGTCTCCAGCCATTCCAGGGCGGCCGGGACGTCGAACACGCGTTTCGGCTCGGCCCCGTCGGCGGGCGTGCCGAGGGACATCGGGATGGGCGCCCGCACCGGATTCAGCACCAGCTCGGCGTGGTAGGCGGTGTGGGTGTAGTGGTCGAGCAGCCGGGTCAGCGCCGCCTGCCGCTCGGTCTCGGACTCATCGGCCCGGGCGCGCTCGCCGGCGTAGACGTGCAGCAGGTCGTGCATCCGGTAGCGGCCGGGCGCGTACTCGGTGACCAGGCTGGCGTGGGCCAGCTCGGCCAGTGTCCGCCGGACCTCCGGCAGCGCCCGGCCGGCCAGCGCGGCCGCGGCCGTCACCGCGAGGTCGGCGCCCGCGACGAGCCCGAGCAGCCGGAACAG
Organism: Sphaerisporangium sp. NPDC049003; assembly: GCF_043197795.1. Lineage (NCBI taxonomy): Bacteria > Bacillati > Actinomycetota > Actinomycetes > Streptosporangiales > Streptosporangiaceae > Sphaerisporangium > Sphaerisporangium sp. NPDC049003. Next base: position 31,818 of record NZ_JBICTU010000048.1, on the reverse strand, counting down.
CCGCGCGGCCTCCGGGCCCAGCGCGTCGTAGGACCAGGAGAACACGGCGCCGATGTCGAGGGCCGCGAGCCGGCCGCCCGGGTGACGCAGCTCCGCGGCGATCATCGCGGGCGGGAACCCGGTGAGCCGCGCCCGCGCACCGACCAGCGCCAACGCCAGCGGGAGCCGTCCGCAGGCGGTCGCGATCGCGGCCACGGCCTCACCGTCACCGTCCCCGGCCCCCGGGTGCGATCGGCCGCCGGTGCCGAGCCGGTGGCCGAGCAGCTCTACCGCCTCCTCGATGCCCGGGACGTCCAGCGTCAGCGCGTCGGCACCGGTCTCGGCGACCAGGGCGGTGAGCTGCCGGCGGCTGGTCACGACCGTACGGGCGTCCGGGCCGGCGGGCAGCAGCGGCCCGGACCTGGTCGGCGTCGCGGGCGTTGTCGAGCACGACCAGCAGGCGGCGGCCTGCGGACCGGCTGCGGTAGAGCGCCACCTGCGCCTCGAAGCCGGGTGGGATGCGGTCGGGCGGCAGCCCGAGAGCGTCCAGGAATCCGCGGATCACCTCGGCCGGATCGGCCGCGGCGTGGCGGGAGAAACCGCGCAGGTCCACATACAGCCGGCCGTCCGGGAAGCGCGGCGCGACCTGGCGGGACCAGTGCACGGCCAGTGAGGTCTTGCCCACGCCTGCGGGGCCGGAGACCGTGACCACCGCGGCCGTGGCCGAGTCGAGCGCGCGCAGCGCCTCGGTCCGGCCGGTGAATCCGTCGACGCCGGCGGGTAACTGCGAGGGCACCGGCGCGAGTCCCGTGTCCGGCCGCGCGGGGACCGGCGACCGTCCGGCGTCCGGTTGCGCGGCGAGCTGGAAGGCGGCCCGGTCCGACGGGGACAGTTTCAGCGTTTCGGCGAGTACCCGGACGGTGCTGGACCGGGGCACCGCGACGCGGCCGGACTCGATCTCGCGGATCTGCCGCTCGCTGACGCCGGACAACGCGGCCAGCTCCTCCTGCGTGAGCAGTGCCCGAACCCGGAAGTCACGCAGCACCTCGCCGAACATCGATCCCCTTCCCGCCGGGCCACGGTACCTGATCTTGTCCGCGCCGCCCGCAGCTTAACCGCCGCTCAACCGCCGGTCGAGCGCCTGCCGCTCGGACCGCCGCGGCTGGTTCGCTGGAGGGGCCTCACCGGTCCTGCCACATCCCGGCAGAACCATGCTCGACATCTGGGTCGCGGCTGCCCCGGTGAAGCACTGAGTGCCGGCAACCGTCCTGGCCACCGCGAACGAGGGGAAACTCCAATGCGAACACGACGACTCACGACGGTCCTGACGCTGTTGCTGGCGATCTCCACCGCCTCGCCCGGGGTCGCCGGCGCGGAGTCCGACGCGGTCACCACTCTCGGTCAGTGCAATTTCGGCTGTTCCGAAACGTGGAACCAATCGCAGACCAGTGTGTACATCGCGCGTAACTGGTGCTGGGGCGACAGCGCGCCCAAGGCCGACAACGCCATCTGGAACTGCAAGTCTGACAACGTCGACCAAGGGTTCATGTGGATCTACGCGGGCGACAACAGCCCGTCCGGGCAGGACTGGGACACCTTCCGCGTGGATGCCGGCTGGTGCTACGCCGTGTCGATGTTCACCTTCCCCGGCCCGAGCCAGGGGGACCGCATCTACGACCGCCGGGGACTTGGCGGCCTATGGATCAAGGTCTCCAACAATCAGCGAGCCGTGGTGACACACCAGAGCCAGAGCAGCTGCTGACCTCAGGGGGAACCGGCCGGCCTCGGCTCGCCCCAAGCCGGCCGAACACAGCGCGTACCCGAACTGCGGACTCGTGAACAGAAACGCGTACGGCGGCCGGACACCGCACAAGCCGGGGATACCGGCCGCCGTACGCGATCAAGGCGGCGGATCACAGGGCATCCCCTATTCCGACCCGTGAAACCGTGGCGAACCGCTGGTGGTCTCGCGCTTTGGCGGTCAGGACGGCTGAACTTCGTCGAAGAAGGCGAGGGCTTGGGTGGGGTCTGGGCTCACGAGGCGTTCCAGACCGGCCGTCGTGATCTTCGCCCACCTGCCTGCCCGTGCCCACATCTGTACCTCGAAGGCGCGGACGGCCTCGTCCAGATCGCCGGGGGCGGCGGCGACGGACTCGGCGCCTTCCAGCATCGCGAGGTTCGCGCCCACCCCCAATGGGGGCATCAGGTGGGCGGCGTCGCCCAGTAGCGTCACCCCGGGGACCTGGGCCCAGGTGTGGGACACGGGCAGGACGTGGAGGGGGCGGTGGACGAAAGCGGTTCCGTGGCGGAGGAGGTCGAGGACGGGAGCGGCCCAGCCGTCGAACAGAGCCAGCAGGCTTGATCGCACGGCCTCGGCGTCGGCCAGGTCCAGGGCCGCGCGCCGGTTCAGGTTCGTGTGCCAGTCCAGCGGCGCGCGGAACTGGGCGTACACCTTGATGTGGCCGCCGCTGTTGCGCTGGGCGACGAGGGCGCGGTTCACACCGTACACAGCCATGGAACCGTCGCCGATCATCCGGGCGAGGTCGGGGTGGCGGGTGTCGACGTCGTCCAGGGAGGTCTCGACCGAGGTGACGCCGGTGTAGTGCGGCGTCGCGGACGAGATCGCCGGGCGTACCCGGGACCAGGCGCCGTCCGCGCCGATCACGAGGTCGAACGTCTCCTGTCGCCCGTCCGCGAAACGTACCAGCACGCCGTCCCGGGTCCCCGGCACTACCACCGTCACGCCCCGCCCCCACTGAACGTCGAGGGGGCCGAGCCAAGGCCGTGTACGACGGCACGGAGGTGGACGCCGAGGCGTCCTTCGCGACCGGCCTGGACTGGGTCCTGGACGCCGTGGCCGCCAAACTCGCCCGCCCGCCGGCGTGACGTTCAAGATCGCCGTGTAGCTGTACTCGCACGGCAAGGGGACGGCCGGGCTCGAAGTAACTTGTGGGAAGTCTTCTTCTCGTGAGTTTCGCAAGACGATCGACACGCAACGGATCATCTTTTCTGATTTTTAATTTCTGAAAATTAAAATCTGTTAGAGTCCGGCTGTGGCGGTGAAGGCGAGAAGTGGCGGGCAAGGCTCGCGCGGCGATGCCCTGGAGGACGCGACCGAGGAAGCCGGGGCGGCGGGAGTGACGCCGTGCAAGCACTGCGGCGCGGCGATCGAGCGGCGGGCCGGCCGCGGCCGGCCCAAGGAGTACTGCCCGCAGAACGACTGCCAGGCGGCGGCCAAACGGGCACGCGAGCTGCGCCGCGCCACCCCCGGCCTCGAAGGCACCCTCGCCCGCGCCGAAGACCTGTACGACCGGATGGAAAAGGGCCTGGCGGCGGCCATCGCCCCGCTGGCGCAGGTGCTGGCCGACGAGCTCAGCCCGGCCGGGGTCGAGGCCAAGCTCAGCGCGGTCCAGGCCGAGGCGCACACCCGCGTGGCCATCGCCCGCACCGAGCGAGAGCAGGCCTTCGAGCAGGTACGGCTGGCACGCGAGGCCACCGAGCACGCGCGCAGGCAACGCGAGAGCATGCGCGAGCAGGTACGCGAGGCACTCGCCGAGCGCGACACCGCCCTGTCGGACGCCGAGAACGCACGCGAGCAGGCACTGGCGGCCCTCCGGGAGGCGGCCACCACCGAGCGACACGCCAAGCAGGCGGCCGAGGAGGCCAACCGGCGCGCCATCACAGCCGAAGCCGCCCGCGACCAGGCCGTACGCGAGATGACCGAGAAGGTCGAGGCCGCCGGCGCAGAGGCGAAGAACGCGCGCGCCGAGGCCCAGCAGGCCCGGCAGGCCGCCGAGCAGGCGTCAGCCGAGCGGGACGCGGCGCGAACCGAGGCCGAGCTGGCCCGCCGCGCCCGGGTGGAGGCCGAGCAGGCCGCCGCCGGAGCGATCGCGCGCGCACAGGCCGCCGACGCCGAACGCGGCCGGGCGCAGGCCCGAGCCGAGGCCGCCGAACAGGCCCGCGCGGAGGCGATGGGCGAGGCCGCCCGGTCCGCGGCCGGCGCCGCCCAGGCCGGCGCGCGGGCCGTGGACGCCGAACGCCAGGCGGCGGCCCACGTCCAGGCCGCCGAGCGGAAAGCGGCGGCCGAGACGTCCGAAGCGCGGGAACGTGAGCGCGCCGCGACCGCCGAGCGCGACCGGCTGGCCGCGCTCCTTGAGGTGGAACGGGCCCGCGTCGCGGACCTGCGGGCGCAGACCGAGACCCTTCGCGCCGAATCCGCCCAGCTACGCGAGCGCGCGGTCACCGCGGAACTCCACGCCGCCGCCCAGCAGGGCCCACCTTCGTAGGTCCGTTGGCGGTTCCCGCACGCCGGGACTACTCGGAGAAGCCGGTGGCCTCATGGCGGGCGCGGTCGATCGCCCAAGAGGCGGCCACTGGGCCCACGGTGATGCGGCGGTCCCGGTGACCCCGATGCGGCGACGCACCGGGGTCAACCGGCGAGATGACCCCCGTTACGCTGCCGATGCTCTCCTCCGTGACGAAGAGGACTCCGCTATGGCCTCATCAGAGGGGCGCCAGCTTCGGCGGACAGGCCGGAGCGCAGAGCTGTCGCCGCGGCGAGGACGCGGGGGTCATGAGAGCAGACGATCTCGACGCCGGGCTCGGTGTTGAGCTCGGAGAGCCGGCGGTGGTTGGCGGCGATGGCACCGGGGTCGATGGCGGCCTGCTGTTCGAACTGCCGGAGCTCCGGCCGGAGTTCCAACGGGCGTCCGGCGTGGTCTGTGAGGTTCGCGCTGCTGCCGTCGAAGATCGCGTCGCCTGCGTGCAGGAGCAGCCTGCCATCTCCGAGGTCGATGGCGACGGCGGCGTGGCCCCGGGTGTGGCCGGGCATGGGAATGAGCGCGAATCGGTCGTCGAGCCCGTTGACCTGATAGGCGCCGATGAAGCCACGCCACGGCTCCCCTGGGCCTTCGTAGGCCGAAATGCTGGGACGATGGGCCCATTGGACCGGCCGGTAGCGTTGCTTCTCCACCTCGTCCGGGGTGATCATGGCGGCCTGCTGTTCAGCGGCGGTGGTGTGCACGACAGCGTCCGGGAAGTCGGCCAGTCCGCCGATGTGGTCCAGGTCCAGATGGGTCAGCACGATGTGCCTGACGTCATCGGAGGTGTATCCGAGCGAACGGATCTGGGTGATCGCGGTTTCGGCGGGTGAGCACGCCGGGTTCAACAGGAGGCGGAGCGGCCCGAGCCTCCCGGCGGGGTCGGCGACGTCGGCGGTGCCGAAGCCGGTGTCCACGAGCACCAAGCCCTGGTCGGTCTCGACGGCCAGGATGTGGGTCACGAGTGGGATGCCCTGGATATTCAGGGTGCCGCAGTTGAGGTGGTGTACGCGCATGTGTCTTGAATCTCCTGCCGATAGAGGATGTGCTCAGAACCGGAAGCCGTTGCCGCCGGTCCCGGTGCCTGGTGCCGAGCCGTATGGGGTGACGTCCGTGGCCTCGTGCCCAAGGACGCGCGGCAGCTCGCCCAGACCGTTGATGATCGCGTCGGGGCGGGCGGCCTGGAGGAGGGATTCCGAACGGTAACCACCGGTGACGGCGATGGCCATGTAGCCGGCGGTGCGGGCGCAGGCTATGTCGTACTCGGTGTCCCCGACATAGACGAGCCTCGCGTGATTCGCGCGGTGGGCGTCCAGGTGTGCGATCTTGTCGTCGGCGTCGGTGACGATGACGTCCAGGTAAGGGGCGAGTCCGGTGCGGTCAAGGTCGCCATGGACGGCTGAGGCGGCCGCGGCGGAGACGACGCCCACACGGGCGCCGGCGGCGCGCAGGCCCCGAAGGAGCCGCTCGGCCCCGGCGCGAGCGGGTGCCTCGCGGTCGGCGAGGCCACGGTTCCATTCCTCGAGCGCGAGGCCGGTGTCGGAGACGCCCAGGTCGGTGAGGAAATCCAGCAGCGGCAGGCGGAACCGGTCGAGGAACTCCTCCAAGGACAGAAGGGCGATGCGCCTGCTGGACAGGACATCGTTGGTGGCGGCGTGCGCGCGGTGGGTGTCGTCCATGAGGGTGCCGTTCACGTCGAACAGCACGAGCATGTCGCTGAGGTGGGTCATGAGGTGGAGAAGCTGCTTTCGAGGAGGGGAAGTCCGGCGGCGGAGCCAAGGAAGCGGTCGCCGAAGAGATGCGGAGCGCCAGGGGTCGCAGGAGATCGTGACCTGCCGGCCCGCAGACGGTGCCCGCGCCCCGGCCACGCGCCCGGCAAGGCCGAGATCGGTACGGACGACGTCACAGAGGTCGCGCGGCGGCGGCGCCGACGCATCGGAGGTCATCCCAGTACCCGCCGATCGATCGCGAGCACGCCGCCGTCGACGCCGACGGCCAGCAACGTATCGCCCGCCACCGCCAGGGACGCGGCGATCGGAACATCCAATTCGATGTCGTCGCGACGCTCTCCGGTCCGCGCGATGGCCACGTGGATCCGCCCGTCGAGGCCGGGCACCAGCAGGAGCTCCGTACCATCCACGGTCACCGGTGAGGGAGAGGCGAAGACCGGGTGCGGTGTGACCCCGTAGCTGGTCATGGAGAAGGGGCCGGCGGCCTGGAAGGTGGTCCGCCAGATCTCCGCGCCATCCCTCCTGTTCAACAGCACCAGGTCGGTGCCCCCGTCCACGACCGCGATGCCGTGCGGCACCGCCACTGGAGTCGTCGGCACGAACCCCCTGCGGTTGCGCACCTGCCACAGGACCTCACCGCTTCCGCCGTCCACCTTGACGACGCCTTTGCTGGTCGGGATGTACAGGTCGCCCTCGTCGAGGAGCGGCGTGCCGACCGGGGAGGCGTCTTGCCGCAGCCGATCGGCGAGCGAGACGGTCGAGTAGCCGGTCGGCCAGACGGTGGCGCCGGTGGTGACCTCCAGGCAGATCATGGTGGGCGGGACGCCCAGGCTGCCTACATGGACGAGGTCTCCGGACACGACCGGGGCCGCGTTGCCGACCAGGTTGATGTGCGGGGCCAGGTCCGTGCGCTCCCAGCGCGGCTCGCCCGTACGGGCGTCGAGTGCGCGCAGGTGCGCCAGGTCACCCACGATGACCAGGTCGCCGGCCACGACGGGCGGGGTGAAAGCGAACCTCCGCAGCGGATCGGGTGAGGTGGTACGCCACCGCTCCGTCCCGTCGGCAAGATCCAGGCCGACGACGTCGCCTGACACCTCGACCGCGATGACCACGTCCGCGTGGACCGCGGGCGTCCCCTTGACCGCCGAACGCAGTGCCGTACGCCACCGCAGCGATCCGTCGGCCAGATCGATCGCGTCGACCCCGCCCGCGGCTCTGTCCTCGTCGACGACAGCGGACAGGACCAGGTCTTCGGCGACGCGGACGGCGGCCCGCTGTCCGGAACCGGGAAGCTGGTGCCGCCACCGAGCCGCGCGGGGCACCGCCACGGCGTGGATCGGCGCGGAGAAGGTGGAGCGTTCAAGACCGGCGGGGGCGACCGCTCGGGTCTCCAGCGTGATCCGCTCGCCGTCCCAGGTCACCACCCGGTAGGACGGCGGGCTGTAGTCCAGGCCCGCGAAGAGCGGCGTGGGCGTGTTGACGTGCAGCGTTCCGCCGACCTCAACGACCCTTGAGGTGTGCCAGTGGCCGGAGAAGGTGGCCAGCGGCTGGTGCGGCAGGCCTTCCAGGATCGACAGGCCGGGCTGGTCGTGGCTGAGCAGGATCCACGGCGTCCCCGCGGCGAGCGACTCCAGGTCGGCGCGCAGCCAGGCGTCCTGGAGTTCATGATCCAGGCCCAGTTCGTGGGTGTGCCAGTCGAGCGCCGCCACGTGCAGGCCCGGCAGGTCGAAGGAGTACCAACGCGGACCTACGTTGCGCTCATAGCCCGAGGGGTCTCCGGTGTTGATCAAGTAGTTGTTGCGGGAGGTCGCGAACCCTTGCCTTCCCGCCATGTGGTCGTGGTTTCCGGGCAGCAGATGCACGGGAACGGGGCTGTCGTGTACGGCGAGGCGGAGCGCCTCGTACTCGGCGTCCACTCCCGAATCGGTCAGGTCGCCGGTGGCGATCACCGAGTGCACTCCCGGCACTCGCTCGGGCAGGCTCCTCAGGAACTCGGCCAGCCCGTCGCGGCTGCCCATCTCGACTGGTTCCTGGTAGAGCTTCGCACCGTTGTCTGTGCTGATGTGCGTATCAGAGATATGGACAAACCGGTAGACGTCGGGCTGGTCGTCGGGTGTCAGCGTGAAGGTCGCCTCGGCGGTCGCGGCGGGCACGAACCAGGGCGCGCAGGTCCAGCCTGCCGGACGGGTGAGGAAGACGAACGGACCTTGGGGGACGATCTGGAACCTTCCGTCGGCGGAGGTGGTGGTGAGGGTGATCCCGTCGCTCAGGGTCACTCCCGCACGCGGACGGCCCAGATGATCGACGACATATCCGATCATGGTGTTCCTTCAGATCCGATGGTCGGTGAGGGCATCGGCGGTGGCTGCCAGAGCCTCATTGCCGGTGCGGCTTCGCAGCGCTATCAGGGTGAAGATCGCGTCCAGTACGACCAGGTGGACGACCCTGCTGGTCATCGACTCGATGCGGTACGCGGTCTCTCTACTCCCCGCGACCAGCAGGTGGTCGACGAGCTCGGTCAACGGGGAGCTGGCGAAGCTGGTGAGCGCGACGGTCGTGGCCCCGCTCTGCCGGGCGGCGCGCACGGAAGCGAGCGTCTCGGTGGTCGACCCGGTGTGGGAGATCCCGAAGCAGACGTCGCCTGGGCGTAGCATGCGTGACGTCACGTGCTGAACATGCACGTCGGCCGGAAACGACGCGGGCAGGCCGATCGTGGTGAGCCGGTAGGCCACATCGGCGGCCAGCGGGGCGGAGGTGCCGACCGCGATGAACAGGATCCGCGGCGCCCTCGTGAGAAGCTCCGCGACCGCGCCCAGCCGGTCGGTGTCGACGGTCTGCGCCGCGTCTTGAAGGGCGACCGCCGAACCGGCGAGTACCTTCTGCGCGACCTCGGCCGGCCCGTCATCCGAGGCCACCTCCGCCAGCAGCTGTCGCTCGGCCGGGATGGACTCGCGGGCCAGCCGCAGTTTGAGGTCCTGGAAACCCCGCAGCCCGAGGCTCTGGCAGAAGCGCATGACGCTCCCCACCGAGCTGCCCGACTCCTGAGCCATCTGGGTCACCGAGCGATGGATCACCTCAAGTGGCGCGGCGAGCACCGTCCGTGCGACCCGCTGCTCCGACGGCGACAGGTCCGGCACCGACGAGCGGATCAGTTCAAGCACGTTCACACTGGTAGAAGCTGTTTCGACCACGCAGGGGACGTTAGGCCGCCCAAACGAACCGGCGATGAACACAACGCGAAGAACGGAAAGATAATCCAAACCCAGCGGCCAGTTGGAACATCACTCCATCCGCCGCTTGCCCCGCCGGGGCGTGCCCCAGGTCGCCTGAAACTCTCTGGACCCGCCCCGCATTGAGGAATCAGGGGTTCCTCAATGCCCACTAGCGTGAAGCAGGAAGCGACGACGAGGAAGGACCCAGCGTGAGCCTGCGAGGATTCAGCACGATCAGCTTCTGGGCGGACGACGTGGCGGCGGCCGTGACCTGGTACACGGAGTTCCTGGGCGTGGAGGCCTACTTCCTGCGGTCGGGCCCCGACGGACGCCCGGCCTACGCCGAGTTCCGCCTCGGCGACCACGAGGACGAGCTCGGCATCATCGACCGCGCCTACGCGCCGCCCGGCGCGGCGGCCGAGCCCGGCGGCGCCGTCATGTACTGGCACGTCGACGACCTCGACGCGACCGTGGAGCGACTGCTGTCGATGGGCGCCAAGGAGTACCAGCCGATCACGCCGCGCGGGGACACCGGGTTCGTCACCGCCGCGGTGCTCGACCCGTTCGGCAACGTGCTGGGCGTCATGTACAACCCGCACTACCTCGAAGTCCTCGCGTCCACCAGACCTGCCTAGCGTGGACACGCCCGGCTTTCCCGACCCGGCCCGGTGGGAAGACCCCACCGGGCCGGCGTCACCAGGGGGCTCACCGCCTGACCATCCCCTAGATATTCCCTGACACGAATATTCTCCATGGTGAATACTTTTCTCATGGACGCACTCCTCACCGCACTGGCCGACCCGGCCCGCTGGCGGCTCGTGAGCCTGCTGGCCGAGCGGCCCCGGCCGGTCGGTGTCCTCGCCAAGCTCGCCGAGGCGCGCCAGCCGCAGACGACCAAGCACCTGCAGGCCCTTGAGCGCGCCGGCGTCGTCACCTCCCAGCGCACCGGACAGCGCCGCGTCTACGCGCTCCGTCCCGCTCCCCTGCGGGAGCTGGCGACCGCGCTCAGCCGGCTCGCCGACACCGCGGACCAGGCCGATGGCCCTCGCGAGACCTACGACCGGGTGCGCGGATCGTCCATGAGTACCGCGATGCCGAGGACGCCGACGGCTCCGACCTGATCGCCGGGCGCGCGCAGGGAGTCGTCGACGACGTACGCCCCGGTGAGCGCCTCGCCTACCGGCTCTCCCCGCTGCTTCCCGACGGCGGCATCGCCTTCACCGCTCACCTCGACCTCGGGCCCCAGCCCACCGACACCGGCACAGACCTCGACGTCCACTTCCGGATCACCGACAGCACAGCCGGCTCCGCGGACTTCATCGCAGGCATCGAGATCGGCTTCGGTCAGAGCCTCGACAAGCTCGCGGCCACCCTCGCCGCGGACTCCGACAGCACCGACGACGCCGGGCACGACACCGGCACAAGGAGCACGAAATGACCAACTCGACCGGCCGCAGGGTGACCTGCTCGGACGGCTCAGACCTACTCGACCGGCTGTACCTCATGATCTTCCCCGAGATCGCCGGGGGTGGGCGGCGACTGTTCGACGACAGCCTGCCGGCTTCGAAGTGGACGCTCACCCACCAGGAGACCGGCGAACTGGGCGAGATCGCCATGGTCTACGACCGAGTCCACTGAGCCGGCAGGCTCCCACCGCTCACGCGGCCATGATGTACAACGCCACCCAAGGAGGATGTGCTCCCCCTGAGCCTACGGCTTACGGGCGACCCCGCCCGCACAGGCGACCTCGGGAGCCTCTCCCCAAGGGCTCGGCTCCGGACGCCACCGCGTCACCGGCACGACACCAGGCTCCAGCAACTCCAGCCCCTCGAAGTAAGCGGCGATCTTCTCCGGGCTCCGGGGCGTGTACGCGACCACGCCGTTCCCCGAATTGTGGCGCCGCATCGCCTGGACGTACGCCGGGTCGGTGTCGGAGCCGTCGTACAGCGCCAGATAACTACCCGAGGGCAGAGCGGCCATCAACCGGTTCACAATCGAACGCGTCTCGTCATGGTCACGGACAAGACCCAGGATGCCCATCAGCATCAGCGCGGTCGGCTGGGTGAAGTCCAGCGTCTTCGCGGCGGCGCCGAGAATGAACTCAGGGTCGCGCACATCCGCCTCGATATAGTCGGTGGCCCCCTCAGGCGTACTGGTGAGCAACGCCTGGGCGTGCACCAGCACCAAGGGGTCGTTGTCGACGTAGACGATGCGCGACTCCGGCGCCACCCGCTGGGCCACCTCGTGGGTGTTGTCCACGGTCGGCAACCCGGTACCGATGTCCAGGAACTGGCGGATGCCCGCCTCACCGGCAAGGAAACGCACGGCCCGAGCAAGCATGTACCGCGAATGCCGGGCGATGTCGACCATGCCCGGGAAGACCTCCCCCACCTTGTCACCCGCCAGACGGTCGACGGGGTAATTGTCCTTCCCACCCAGTAAGTAGTTCCAGATCCGCGCCGAGTGCGGCACGGTGGTGTTGATGCGCGCCGCGCTCAACCTGCCGGCACCCTCCGACATGTACGCCGGATCATCGGACCCGGATAAGGGATTCGGAGCGGTGGGGTCATCGGCCATCAGGGAGCTCCCTATCTTGCGTTGTCTCTGCAGGGAGATTACGCCTGTCCGCGAGAGCCGGCGCACGACACGGAAGCCCCCGCGAGGCCGACCCGCGCAACCCGGCCCTCCGCTTCCGGACATGTCCCCAGACGAAAGGGGGCAGGGCCGGCCGCGTCACCGGGCGTGAGAGACGCGGCCGCGGACGAAGGTCAGCGGACCTTGCCGAAGAACTCGCGCATGTCGGCGGCGACGTGATCGGGCTGCTCCATGGCGACGAAGTGGTGGCCGCCTGCATTGCCTTCCGGCCAGTGAACGATGATGTTGTGTCGTTCGGCGAGCCGGCGGATTCCGGGCGGTCCGCTGTACACACCGGTCGGCGCCGCCGTCTGACCCTCCGGCCAGCCGAAGCCCGTGCTGTCGTAGTAGGGCCAGGATGAGGTTCCCAACGTCCCGGTGAGCCAGTAGAGGCTCACGTTGGTGAGGATCAGGTCACGATCGATCACCTGCTTCGGCGGTTTCGCGGCGGCGGTGAACTCCTTGAACTTCTGCGTCATCCATGCCAGCGCGGCGACCGGGGAGTCATGCCATCCGTAGGCGAAGGTCTGCGGTGCCGCGCGCAGCAGCCCATGATGGTCCACGCCGCTCATCCAGTCCTGCGTCTGGAGCTGCGCGTAGGCCGCCCGCTCGTCGCCGGTCATCTCGGGAACATCGTCTTCGGTGGGGAAGCCAAGCCCGCTGATGACATAGACGCCGATCACGTGATCCGGGGCCACCTTGGCGACTTCCGGGGCGACGTACGCGCCGAAGTCCCCGCCCTGGGTGCCGTAGCGGTCGTATCCGAGGCGGTGCATCAGCTCCGCCCAGATCCGTGCCACGCGCGTGGCGTTCCAGCCGGTCTCGCGCGGCGGGGCGGAGAACCCGAATCCGGGCACCGACGGCACGACGGCGTGGAACGCCTGAGACGGGTCGCCGCCGTGCGCGCGAGGATCGGTGAGGGGGCCGATGAGGTCGGTGAACTCCACGAACGAGTTCGGCCAGCCGTGGGTGAGAATGAGCGGCAGGGCGTCCGGCTCGGGGGAGCGCACATGCAGGAAGTGGATGTCCTGGCCGTCGATCTCGGTCATGAACTGGGGAAACTCGTTCAGCCGCGCCTCACGCCGGCGCCAGTCGTATCCACTGCGCCAGTATTCGGCCAGGTCTTTGAGATAGTCGGCGGGGACGCCCCGCCTCCACTCCTCGCCGGGCAGCTGCCGGGGCCACCGGGTGCGGGCCAGCCGGTGGCGCAGCTCGTCCAGGTCTGCCTGGGGAATGTCGATGCGGAAGGGGCGGACCTCGGTGCTCATGACTCTCCTCAGCGGGTACGCCCGCCGCAGCGGCGGGCGGCGTCCTGCCACGTCGTTCCCGCAGGCCCGGGTGGCGCGTCGCGGTGACATGATCGAGAATAGGAACCATGTAGGTCAGTTCCTGTCCGATATGGCCGGGCATGATGGACCCCATGAGCGACACCCCCGCACGACTGCTCAAACTGCTGTCCTTGTTGCAGACCCCGCGCGAATGGCCCGGCAGCGAGCTGGCCGAGCGCCTGGGGGTCAGCCCCCGTACGATCCGCCGGGATGTCGATCGCCTGCGGGAGCTGGGTTATCCGGTGCGGGCGACGATGGGGGCGGTGGGCGGCTACCGGCTCGCCGCAGGTAAGGCCATGCCACCGTTGCTGCTGGACGATGAGGAGGCGGTGGCCATCGCGGTCGGCCTGCGCATGGCGGCCGGGACTCCGGTGAACGGCATGGAGGAGGCGTCGGTGCGGGCCCTGGCCAAGCTGGAGCAGGTGCTGCCGTCCCGGCTGCGGCACCGGGTCGCCGCGCTGGCCGCGGTCCTGGTCTCGATGCTGACCGGGAACGGGCCGGGTGTTGATCCGCGGAACCTTACGGTGCTCGCCGGCGCCGCCGCCAACCGCGAACGCCTGCGGTTCGCCTATCAGACGGGTGACGGGAGCGAGACCCGACGCCTGGTCGAGCCGTACCGTCTGGTGGCGGTCGCACACCGCTGGTACCTCCTGGCGTACGACAACGATCGCGACGATTGGCGGTCCTTCCGCGTCGACCGAATCAGTGATCCGCGGCCGACCGGCGTGCGGGTCCCTCCCCGCGAGCCGACCGAGCGGGACGCGGCCGCCTTCATCACCGACAGGCTGTACTCGTCGGCACCCATCTACGAGGTGCTGGCGACCATTCGTCTTCCGGCCGGCCAGGTAGCGCAGCGGCTCGGCACCGCCCCGGGCGAGGTCCAGCCGATCGACGAGCACAGCTGCCGCCTGCACGGACGCGCCGACACCCTGGAGTGGCTGGCCTCCCGGCTGCTCATGCTCGGCTGCGAGTTCCAGGTGCACGAGCCGCCCGAACTGCTGGCGTACCTGCGTGCGGCGGGCGCCCGCGCCGTCCGCGCCACAGAGGGCCCCGACGGGACCGGCCGTCTACCGGCAGACGACCGGTCCCGTCCGGGCCTTCCGCTACCGGGTCCCCCTGCTGGTGGGGGGTTTGAGGGGGTGAAATCTGGTTAGCGCCAATAGCGGCGTTCTTTACAAAGTAAACCAAAAGGTACAGAGCAGACGGACGCGACGATCTCTGCTATCTGCTGGACTCCCGACGAGTGGAACCTGCCCTGAAGTGCCTCACCTGGGCCGAGAGGGGTCCGAGCACAGCGGACGACAAAAGGCGATGGCAAGGAGATCCCCCTCCTTGCCACTCTCAACGTATAGCGCACCGGGGGGCTTGCGGCAAGACCCGGGTCGTGCCTCAGGATTGTCGGCCGAGGCCGGAACCTGCGGAAACGGGGAATGCGGAATGCGTGTGTTGTTGTCGACGTATGGGTCGCGCGGGGACGTCGAACCGCTGGCGGGACTCGCCGTGCGGTTGCGGGAACTCGGTGCGGACGTGCGGGTGTGCGCGCCGCCTGACAAGGAGTTCGCCGAGCTGCTGGCCGGTGTCGGCGTACCGCTGGTGCCGGTCGGCTCGCCGATGGGGTCGATGGTGCGGCCGTCGTCGCCGGCCGGCGCGTCCCGGCGCGTGTCCGAGCTGGCCGCGCTGTTCGACACGGTCGCCGCGGCGGCCGAGGGATGCGACGCGCTCTTGGCGACCGGGTTGGCGCATTTCGCCTCGCGGTCGGTGGCCGAGAAGCTGGGCGTCCCCTACGTGTACGCGACCTTCTGCCCGTTCCTGCTGCCGTCGCCGCACCACGCGCCGCCGCCGCCGGTGCTGCCCGGCGAGTCCTCCCCACCGGAGGTGACCGACAACCGGGTGCTGTGGGAGCTGAACGCCCGGAGCTTCAACGCGTTGCACGGCGAGGCGCTCAACACCCACCGGGCCTCGATCGGGCTGCCGCCGGTGGACGACGTCCGCGACTTCATCTTCACCGGCCGCCCGTGGCTGGCGGCGGACCCGACCCTGAGCCCGTGGCGGGAGACCCCTGACCTCGACGTCGTGCGCACCGGTGCGTGGATCCTTCCGGACGAGCGCCCGCTCCCGGCCGAGTTGGAGGCGTTCCTGGACGCCGGGTCGCCACCGGTGTACGCGGGCTTCGGCAGCATGCGCGGCGTCTCGGAGGACATCGCCCGGGTGGCCATCGAGACGATCCGCGCGCAGGGCCGCCGCGTACTGGTGGGCCGCGGCTGGGCCGACCTGGCCCTGATCGACGACCGGGACGACTGTTTCGCCGTCGGCGAGGTCAACCAGCAGGCACTGTTCGGCCGGGTGGCCGTCGTCGTGCACCACGGCGGCGCGGGCACCACGACGACGGCCGCCCGGGCCGGGGCGCCCCAGGTGGTGGTGCCCCAGGCGGGGGACCAGCCGTACTGGGCCGGCCGGATGGCCGAGCTGGGCATCGGCGCGGCACACGACGGTCCGGCTCCGACCACCGCGTCCCTGTCGGCAGCGCTCAGAACGGCCCTGACCCCCGAGGTCCGAGCACGAGCCAGGGCCGTGGCCGGCACGATCCGCACCGACGGGGCGACGGTGGCCGCGGCGATGCTGCTCGACGCGGTCAGCCGGGAAAGGCCGCCGGTGCCCGCGTGAACCGCCCGGATCGCCGAGCCCGGAAAGCGCCTCGTCCACCTCAGATCGGAGCCGATGACGTGAACTCCCTGACCACCAGCGCGTTCGACCTTCCCGGCCATCTCACGCCCAAGGCCGACCCGACGCTGATCGCCGGCGACGAGCGGCACTTCGCGGCCATCGCGGCGAGCCTTGAGCGGTCGATCGCCGACCTGTCCGACCGCCTCGACGCCGAACGCAAGGCTCCCGGCGGCGTAGGGCGGCAGGCGATGGACCGGGACCTGGAGATCCACCGGCTGACCGCTCGCCTGCGCGCGCTGCGTCGCTTCGGTCTGGACCTGTGCCTCGGGCACATCGTCAGCGCGGACGACCCCGAACCCGTGTACATCGGACGACTTGGCCTCACGGACAGCGCGGGTCGTCGGCTGCTGCTCGACTGGCGCTCCCCCGCGGCCGAGCCGTTCTTCGGAGCGACCCACGCCAACCCGATGGGGCTGACGAGCCGCCGCAGGTATCGCTGGACCGCCGGGCGGATCAGCGACTACTGGGACGAGGTCTTCACCTCCGACGGGTTCGAAGGGCACGCCGCGCTGGACGACCAGTCCGCCTTCATCGCCAGCCTGGGCGGCAACCGGTCGGACCGGATGCGAGACGTGCTCGGCACCATCCAGGCCGACCAGGACGCCATCATCCGCGCGGGCTCCCGCGGCGCTCTCGTCGTCGACGGCGGGCCGGGTACGGGGAAGACCGTCGTCGCTCTGCACCGCTCCGCCTACCTCCTCTACGCGGACCCTCGCCTCGGTCACCACCGGGGCGGCGTGCTGTTCGTCGGTCCGCACCAGCCCTACCTGGCCTACGTCGCCGACGTCCTCCCGAGCCTCGGAGAGGAGGGCGTGCAGACCTGCACCCTGCGGGACCTCGTCGCCGAGGGAGCCGCGGCGGCGGTGGAGACCGACCCGGAGGTGGCCCGCCTGAAGTCGTCCGCGGACCTGGTGAAGGCGATCGAGGCGGCCGTGAGGTTCTACGAGAACCCGCCCACCAAGGGGATGACGGTCACGACCCACTGGTCCGACATCTGGTTGAGCCCCGACGACTGGGCCGAGGCGTTCGAAGCACCAGAACCCGGGACTCCGCACAACGAGGCGCGCGACCAGATCTGGGAGGAGCTGCTCACGATCCTGGTGGACAAGCACGACGGCGAGGCCCCGGCTGACCTGCTCCGCAGGTCGCTGCTGCGGAACAGGGAGCTGCTCACGACCTTCAACCGCGCGTGGCCGCTGCTCGAAGCGGCCGACCTCGTCGGAGACCTGTGGTCGGTACCGGCCTACCTGCGGATGTGCGCCCCCTGGCTCAGCCCCGATGACGTTCGAAAGCTGCGACGCGGGGACGCCCAGGCCTGGACGGTGTCCGACCTGCCGCTCCTGGACGCGGCACGGCAGCGGCTCGGCGACCCGGAGACGTCACGGCGCAGGCGTCGGCATGACGCCTCCGTCGCTGCCGAGCGCGAGCACATGGCCAAGGTCGTCGACGCCCTGCTGGAGGCCGATGACGACGGGGAAGGCGCGGTGACGATGCTGCGCGGACAGGACCTGAAGGACGCCCTGGTCGACGAGACCGCGCCTCCCGGCACCGAACCGGACCTGCTCGCCGGACCGTTCGCGCACATCGTCGTGGACGAGGCCCAGGAACTGACCGACGCGGAGTGGCAGATGTTGCTGCTCCGCTGCCCGTCCCGGAGCTTCACCATCGTCGGGGACCGTGCCCAGGCAAGGCGCGGGTTCACGGAGTCGTGGCAGGAACGGCTTGAGCGGATCGGGCTCGACCGGATCAACCTGGCCTCCCTGAGCGTCAACTACCGGACACCGCAAGAGATCATGGCGGAGGCCGAGCCGGTCATCCGGGCCGTGCTCCCGGACGCCAACGTGCCGGCCTCCATCCGCAGCGGCGGCGTCCCCGTCGTACACGGCTCTGTTTCGGACCTGGGCTCGGTCCTCGACACCTGGCTCGCCACGCATGCCGACGGGGTCGCCTGCGTCATCGGCGATCCCACGTTCCAGGCGACGTCCCGCGTCCGGTCGCTGACCCCGGAGCTGTCGAAGGGGCTTGAGTTCGACCTGGCCGTGCTCGTCGACCCAGAGACGTTCGGCAGGGGCGTCGAAGGAGCGGTCGACCGCTATGTCGCGATGACCCGAGCGACCCACCGGCTCGTCATCCTCACGAGCTCCTGACTCCGGCCGAGTGCGTGGCCCTGCCGGCGGTGACCAGCAGCAACCGGGCCACGCACACAGCACTACAGGAAGGACCCGTCATCGCGTGTCGCGGATCCCGAGAATGTATGCCGCGGTAAGCGCGACGGCACGGTCTTCGTCCTGTGACAGATCTGCGAGGGCACGTGACGCCGTGGTTCCCGGGATATCCGCGAGCGCCTGTGCCAGCCGTCGACGCGCGGACGATTCCACGGTGCCGGGGGCGAGACGATCAACGAGCCCGTCAGCGATCTGATCCGCCAACGCGGGACGACTCGCCAGCGCGCTCAGCGCATCGGCCGCGTCGACGTCGTTCGTCCCCTCGACGACCATGTCGATGAGCGTCGGGACCGCGTCGGCCACCCCATGTGCCCCGAGTGCCAGAGCCGCATACCTGCGGACCACGACGTCGGGGTTCGCGAGGGCGTCCCGCAGCAGTGCGGTCGCCTCACCGTCCGGAATCTCAGCGATGGACTGGACGGCACGTTTGCGCACCTCGGCCACCGGTGAGCCGAGGCCCTCCGCCAGCAGCGCCAATCCGGCATCACCCGATTGCGCCAAGGCCCATCGAAGGGCTCCGGCGACGTTCGGGTCCTTCTCGCTCAGCACCGCCTCGACCAGTGCTTCCGCCGGCACCGGAACCTCCTCGACCGAGGACAGGGCCGCGCGCTGGCGTTTCCCGGCGCTCTTCGACCCCAACGCCTGGAGGAGTGCGACGGTCTGGAGGACGTCCTCCCAGCCGGCGGGTTTCGCGGCACCGATCCGTCGGAGTCGCGTGAGCAGCTCCGTCTCACTGGCGATGCGTTCTCGCGTCTGGCGGATGAGGTCGTCGACGAGCTCTGAGGGCGTGAAGCCCGGATCATCGAGCGCCCGCCCGACCTCACGCAGCGACAGCCCCAATGACCGCAGGCTCTCGATATGGAAGATCCGCCGGATGTCCTCGCTGGAGTACTCCCGATAGCCGGCGTCGCTACGACCCGTCGGCCGCACCAGGCCGAGCGAGTCGTAATGCCTGAGCATGCGGGCGCTGACCCCGGACCGCCGTGCCACCTCACCGATCAACACCGCCTATCCCCCCTCCTGGCCGGTCCCGCCGAGGGCCACGACGCGCTTCGCCTCCTCGATCGCGAACTCGAATCCGGCATCCGGGTCGCGCAACAGCCGTTCCGTGGCGATCGCGTGCGCGCGCACGCCAGGGTCGAGATCCGTCATCGCGGCGCGCAGATTTGGCAAGATCACCTCACCGAGCGCGATCAGCGCCCGGCTGAGGCTCAGGTGCGTCTCACGTTCGCCGCGCCCGAACTGTGTCGACAACACCGCGGCCAACTCGGGCTCCTCACCTTCGGGCACGAGCACGACCGCTGCCCGCCAAGCGCTCCGCGCCACCTCATCGTCGGCGTCGGACAGCAGTTCCCGTGTGATCGCCGGCCACGCCCGCCGATCCCCGATCTTGGACAGGGTGTGCAACGCCTGGCTACGTGCCTGCGCACGCTCCGAGCGGACTTCGTCGAGTAGTACCGGGACCGTCATCGACGCCGAGTGGCGGGTGAGTGCCCACGTGAGCATGTCGCGCACGTAGAAGTCGGGTTCGACAGCGCACCGTTCGATGAGCTTGCCGATGAGCAGCGGGTCAGGGGTCGTGCCGACCGCTAGCGCCGCCCGCAGCCGCACTGACGAACGGCCGTCCTCCAGCCCCCGGAGAGCTGGAATCGGATCCGTGTCCTGTTCCGACATGGTCATCGGGACCACCTCCTTGGCTACAGTGAAGCCCTTGTCACTGTGTCAAGGTCAAGCGGGGCGCAGGCGTCGGCATGACGCCTCCATCGCCGCCGAGCGCGAGCACATGGCCAAGGTCGTCGACGCCCCGCTGGATCCCACGTTCCGGGCGACGGCCGGACATGCGCCGGATCCCGGTCCGATCACCGAACCCCTCGATTGACGTCACAGATATCCACTGTTACCGTCATCGCGGAAATCGATGATCAGGCGGGAATTCAACGACCGCCTGAAGACGAGGCGGTCAGGAGCCGGGCAATGGACAGGAAGGCGACCACGAGGGTCCGCTCCGCCTGTGATCCGGCTGCTTCGTCCTGTTGTCGCGACTGACGCGCGACTCTTCTCGCGATACCGCTCTCCAGGCGATTCCTCTCGACGCCACCATGTGAGCTCCGCGCATCACCATCGCTTTCGCTCACTTTCCGAAAGAGTAAATCGGCCATGTCTGAAATCACGCCAGAAAGCCCCTTCTCTGTACACCGAATTCGTCGTACGAGCACGGAATTCCCGGCTCCATGATGAGTTCTGAACCCACACCGCTCCAGGTGATCGCCGAGCATACGATCACGATCCCCGCCGGGGAGATCGTCCTGCGGGACGAGGGCAGCGAGACGAGCTGGAAGGTCGAGATCGGGGCCTTCCGGCTGGCGCCGTATCCCGTGACCCGCGAGCTGTATGACGCCGTCCGAGGGGAGGCGCCCGTGACCTCCGCGCGGGCGCCGGTGACCGAGGTGTCCTGGCTGGAGGCCGTCCGGTTCTGCAACCGGCTGTCGCGGGCGACGGGGCTCCTCCCCTGTTACTCGATGGGCGAGGACCCCGACGGGCTGGACGTGGTACGCGATCGGGAGGCCGGCGGCTTTCGCCTCCCGTCCGAGGCCGAGTGGGAGTACGCGTGCAGGGCCGGCACCTCCGGCGTCCGCTACGGAGAGCTGGACGAGATCGCCTGGCACCGCGGGAACTCCGGCGGCGAGGTTCACGACGTCGCGACCAGGGCGCCGAACGCCTGGGGCCTGTACGACATGATCGGCAACGTGTGGGAGTGGTGCTGGGATCTCTATGACCCCACGGTCTACGGCCCTTACCGCGTGTTCCGGGGCGGCGGGAGTCATGACCGCCCCCGGGGATGCCGGGCGTCGTGCCGCCGTAAGAGTCACCCGGCCTTCCGCATCGACGACCTCGGATTCCGGCTCGCCCGCTCGCTGTGAGCGTGAGCGCCCCCTCACTGAGGCCGGAGCGGGGAGGCGGCGCCGTCAGCGAGGGGCCCGTCGCAGGCGAAGGCAGAAGCAGCCGGCCTCGCGGTCGTACCAGGCGTCGCCGCCGTTCGCCCGCGCGAGGCTGCGGACGATCCACAGCCCGAGACCCGTCCCCTCCGTCTCCGGCTCGGCGCTCGGCCCACGGCTGAACCGCTCGAACAACCGGGGGATGAACGGCTCCGGCACACCTGCCCCGTGGTCGCACACGCGGATCTCGATCGAGACGGCGTCCCCCGAGACGGGCACCTCGACCGGCGGGCGCCCGTAGGCGAAGGCGTTGTCCAGATAGTTCTCCATCATCGCGGCGAACTCCTTGCGGTCGACCAGGGCCACCAGGTCGGGGCGGCACGACAGGCGCACGTCCCGGGCCCTTGTGTCCAGCTCGCCGAGCCGCTCCAGGAGGAATTCGAGCACCGGGACGCGTTCCAGCGCGGCGGACGCGCCCTGCGCGTCGATCGTGGACGCGGTGAGGAGCTTGCGGACGAGCACCTGCAGCCGGGCCGTGCGTTCGGCGATGCGGTCGATGATGTCGGCCCGCTGTTCCTCGGCAAGCGCGGCCAGGCGGTCGCGCAGCACGTCGACCAGCACGCTGATCGCGGCCAGCGGGTTGTGCAGCTCGTGGGCCGCGATGGCGACCACGACGTTCTGACGCTCCAGTGCCGCTTCGAGCTCCCTTTCGAGGTGGCGCTGGCGCGTGATGTCGCGGAGCGCCGCCACGTACAGGTTCTCACCTTCCAGGGTCGTGGCCGTGACCCGCATCTCGACCACCCGTCTTCCTCCGCCGGGCAGCATCAGGTCGATCTCGGCCGCCTCGCCCGCGACGATCGGGAAGCCGAACGGGGTTTCGATGAGCTCCCCCGCGTCGCGGGCGAAAAGGTCCGCGGCCGCCGGGTTGCACAGGCGGATGATGCCGCTCTCGTCGACCGCGACGATCCCGTCCGCCGACGCCGACACGATCGCGTCGGTGATGTCGTTGCTGGAGCCGGCATCAATGGTGCTCCGCGCCCGTACGTCGGCCGTGGAGTCCTTTTCGTGGTGAGGATTCCTCATCGTCCCTCACCCCTGCGTCCCTTCCTCGGACTCGACCGGCCCCCACATGCTCACCGGTGTGGGACGCGCCGTCAGGATGTGGGTGCTGCCGCGCAACCGCTCGCCGATGTGCATTCCGGTGCCGTCGACGGTGACCCGGCGGATGCTGTGGTCGTGGGTGGAGCCCCGTGCCCGGAGGACCGCGATGGCCCGCTGGATCTCGCCCTCGTGTTCCAGGTACTGGAGCAGGATCGAGACGTCGGCGAAGTCGGCGATCTCCATGACGATCGCCTGCGCGCCCGACGGTGTGAGCCGCCCGGTGGGTGTCGAGGTGAAGAGCGTCGTGATCTCCTTGCGGCGGACGATCGCTCCCAGCGCGAGGACGAAGTCCAGCAGCGACCTGGGAGAGACGACGCGTTCGAGCGCGGACAGCGTGTCGACGACAAGCCGCCCGGGGGCGAACTCGTCGATGGTCCGCCTGAGCTGGAGGAAGTGGTCCTCCAGCGACGCGACCTCCGGGTAGTCGGACATGATCCGGAGCAGGCCCGAGCCTTCCATGGCCCGCAGGTCCATGCCCCAGCCGGCGGCGTCGCGGAAGAGCTGCTCGCGGCTCTCGTCGAAGGTGCGGAGCACGCAGCGCTCCCCCGCCTCGACCCCGGAGGCCACGAACCGTAGGCCCGCCAGCGTCTTGCCCGTGCCGGTGGGCCCAGTGATCAGCACGGTCGCGTCCTGGTAGAAGCCGCCCCCGCACATCGTGTCCAGCTCGGCGCTGCCCGAGGAGACGCGGACCAGTGACGCGCCCGCCGGGGACAGGAGGAACGCCATGGGGACGACCACGATCCCCTCCTCCGGGGCGATGGTGAAGAGCCATTCCCCGGTGCGGTGCGCGGCACCGCGGAACTTGACGATCTCGACGGTCCGGCTGCGCCGCTCCTGCCGCAGGACGTTGCGAAGGATGATGACGTTGTCGAACACGAACTCCTCGACGCCGTAGCGGGTCACGCCGTCGTACTCCTCGGGCCGCTCGGCGGTGAGCACCGAGGTGACGCCCAGGGTCTCCAGGGCGAAGGCGATCTGGAAGAGCTCGTGGCGGATGGTACGGAAGTCGGAGAAGCGGGTGAAGATCGCGCCGAGCGAGTCGAGGGCGACACGGCGGGCCCCGGTCTGGCGGACGGCGTGCTTGATCCGCGACACCAGCCCGCCGAAGTCGTAGGACCCGACGGCCGGGGCGTCCTCGCCCGTCCCCGCCGACGCGTCGACGAAGGCCCATTTCCCCTGGCTCTCCCACTGCTCGATGGAGAACCCCAGCGAGGCCGAGTTGCGGCGGATGTGGGCAGAGGTCTCCTCGAAGGTGACGAACACCCCGGGCTGGTCGAAGAGCATGATCCCGTGCGCGAGGAACTCGACGGCGAAAAGCGTCTTGCCGCTACCGGTCGTGCCGCTCACGAGCGTGGACCTGCGCGCGGGAAGGCCGCCCAGGGCGACCTGGTCGAAGCCGTTGATCCCCGTGGGCATCCGCTCGATCGCGTCGCTCCCGGTCATCGTCCCCACCTTTCCGGCGAAACCTCGTCCGTGCCGGGGAAGCCGAGCGCGAAGGCGGCGCGGTCGTGATCGGACAGATCCCCGATCACCCGCCGCGGCGGGAGCGGCGCGAGCCTGTCCACGGTCGGAGTGGCCAGAACCCGGCCCTCCTCGGCCAGGCAGGGCCGTTCGGCGACGTCGACGATCTCGATCTCGTACGCGCCGGAGACGAAGGAGTCGCACAAGAACCGCAGGTTCACCTCTGCGGCTTTGGACCGTTCCGTATGTCCGGTCACGTAGAGCCTGAACGTGTAGGTGGTCACGCCGGCTCCCGTCCTTTCGGCGACAGCGTCCCGTCATGGACGCCAGGTCCGTTCCGGCCCCCGTTTTGTTCCTGACTGTTCCCCACGAGTAACGTCACAATCAGGAGCCAATGGCCGAAAAGTGCAGGTCGAGACAGCTATGACGCAGCGGACACCGTTCACGCCCGTACCGGAACCGGGACCTCCGATGATCCGCGTACTCGTGGTCGAGGATCAGCAGGCGCTCGCCGACGCGCTGGAGATCGCGATCGGCGCACAGCCGGACCTGGACTGCGTGGGAGCCGTGGGGACGGTCGAGGCCGCCATCCCGATGGCGGAGGCTCACCGCCCCGACGTCGTGCTCATGGACATCCACCTGCCCGGCGCCGACGGGATCGAGGGAACCCGGCGCGTGAAGGCCCTTCGGCCCGACGCCCGCGTCCTCATCCTGACCGGGGACGCGACCCCCGATTTCCTCGCCGCCGCCTCCGGCGCGGGCGCGGCGGGGTTCCTCGCCAAGGACAGTTCGTTCCCCGACATCCTCGACGCGATCCGATCCCCCATGGATGACAAGGTGATCGTCGAGGGCGAAACCCTCAAGGTGCTCTTCGCGGCCTTCCGGCCCGTCCCGGTCTCCGCCGGAGGGAACCGGCTTCCCGGCGGCGCTATCCGGCCGAGGCTCACCGTGCGCGAACTGGAGGTCCTGGGACTGATGGGCGAGGGGCTCGACCCCCGGGCGATCGCCGAACACCTGATCGTGAGCCCGCACACCGCCCGCGGCCACGTCAAGAACATCATGACGAAGCTGGGCGCCCACAGCCAGTTGGAGGCGGTCATCGTGGCCACGCGGTCGGGGCTCCTCTCCGGCCCCCAAATTCCTGGCCAAAAACCCCGAAACAGCCCATATGGGGGTGTTCATCGGCCCACCTGAGGGTCGCGAACGCCGGTGAGGCCCATCTAGCGTCTTGAGCATGAGGAACGCCATTCCGCGTTCCGGCCCCAAACTCCCGCCTCGTCATCGCGGTCGCACGTCCACGCATCGCACCGGACACGGCCGACGGCTCGTGAGGGAGAGAGGACTCAGATGGACAGGTCGCGCTTGACCTACCTGTGGGAGTACATAGACGGGCTCGACCTTCCGCCGGATTTCGGCAGTGCGTGCCACGCGCCTCCCGAGCCCTCCAACGAGGATGAGATCGCCCAGGCCAAAAGGACGGCCTCCCGGGCGCTCGGCAAGCTGGACCGGGCGCTACAGCGGCAGCGGCAGTTCGCCTCCGACGCCTCACACGAGCTGCGCGGCCCCATCGCCGGGTTGCGGGCGCAACTGGAGGAGGCCCGGCTTCATCCCGGCGAAGACGATCTTCCGGAGGTGATCCGGCGTGCCCTGGCCGATATCGACCGTCTGGAGGCGATCGTCGGGGACCTGCTCCTGCTGTCCCGGTTCGAGGCGAAGGCGCGATCCGCGTGGGAGCGAGTGGACCTGGCGGCGCTGGTCCGGGCTGAGGTGACGCGGCGCGCGGATCCGATCGGGGTGCGGATGCGGCTCGACGAGGGCGTCTGCGTCGACGTCGTCCCGGTCCAGATCAGCCGGGTGCTCACCAACCTGCTGGACAACGCCCAGCGTCACGCCGAGCGGATTGTGCGAGTCGACGTCGTCCGCAGCGCGCGCACCGGGGACGTGATCGTCTCCGACGACGGCGAGGGGATCGCCGAGAGCGACCGGGAACGGATCTTCCAGCGGTTCACCCGCCTGGCGGCGGCCCGCGCCCGCGACCACAGCGGCACCGGGCTCGGCCTGGCGATCGCTCGTGAGATCGTCCAGGCCCACCACGGCGTGCTCGTCGCCGCCGGCTCACCTGACGGCGGTGCGTGCTTCGCGCTACGCCTTCCTCTCACCGACCCGGCCCCAGCGCCGTGAATGTGATCCCACCTCGGGAACCGCCCGTCACCCGCGGTCGAGCCTCGCGTGAGGGCGCGAGACCTCGGCTGCCCCTCACCGCCCAGGGCAGGTGGTCCGCCCTCACGCCAGAGCGGGGGTCCGGTCGACGTCCAGGACCGCCTTGCCGGCGACGCGACGGCCGAGCAGGGCCCCGGCGGCCTCGGTGACGCGGTCCCAGGGTCCCCGCCAGCCGACCTCCGGTGAGAGGCGGCCCGCCGCGAGGAACTCCAGCAGGGTGGCGAGGTCCGGCCCGACCTCGGTGACGTCGCCGAACGTGCTCATCGTCCTGGAGGGGCCGAGGGAGAACAGCGAGTGCGGCGCGAACACCGCCGGCTCGTCCGACGCCCAGCCGACGCACTGCACGTCCCCGCCGGGGGCCAGGAGCGCCCAGGCGGCGGCCAGCTGCCTCCCGCCCACGGTGTCCAGGATGAGGTCGACCGGCCGGTCGACGCCGTCCAGGCCGACCACCACCTCGTGGGCGCCCAGCTCGGCCAGGCCGCCCGTACGGCCCGCCGACCCCACCGACGCGATGACATGGGCGCCGCCCAGCGCCGCGAGCTGCACCGCGTAACGGCCGACGCCGCCGGCGGCGCCGGTGATCAGCACCCGCCGGCCCAGGATGGGACGGGAGCGCAACGTGCGCAGCGCGGTGATGCCGGCCATCGGCAGCGCCGCGGCGTGGGCGAGGTCGACCTGGCCGGGGACCTCGGCGACCGCGGTGGTGTCCACAGCCATCCGCTGCGCCCACGCGCCTGCGCCGAACGCCGCGACCCTGGTGCCCTCGGACGGCCCGGTGCCGTCCGCCGCCGCGCGCACGACGACACCGGCGGCGTCGTACCCGTGCACGGTCCCCGGCGGCCGCCCGCCCGCGAACGCCACCTCGCCGCGGTTGAGCGAGATGTGCCGCACGTCGAGCACGAGCTGGTGCGGCGCCGGCCGGGGCTCCGGGGCCCCGCCGAGACGCAGTGCCCCGGGCACGCCGGGGTCGACGATGAGCGCGCGCATGTCCATGGAAGTCTCCTCCGGTCAGGGACAGACCCATTCCGGACCAACGGTCCGTTTGATTCACGGGTAACATAACCGGACCGGCAGACCGTTTGCAAGGAAAGGCTTCCACGATGGCCGAACAGCGCGCGGAACGCGCCGACGCGGCGCGCAACCGCCGCGCGGTGCTGCGCGCCACCGAGCAGCTCCTGGCCGAGGGAGGCGGCGACCACGTGTCGCTCGACCGCGTCGCCGCCCTCGCCGACGTCGGGAAGGGCACCGTGTTCCGCCGCTTCGGCAACCGCGCCGGGCTGCTGCGGGCCCTTCTGGAGGAGCGGTCCGCCGACCTGCGCGAGGCGGTCACGAACGGCCCCCCGCCGCTCGGCCCCGGCGCGCCCACCCGGCAGCGGCTGCTGGCCTTCCTCGACGGGCTCGGCCTGATCGCCGAGCGCAACGCCGTCCTGTTCTCCGCGCACGAGCAGGCCTGCGCCGACGACAAGTACGCCGACCCGAGCTACCGGTTCTGGCACCGCCACCTGAGCGGCCTGATCGCCGGCGAGCGTCCCGACCTCGACGCCGAGTTCCTGGCCCACGGCCTGCTCGCGGTCTTCGACGGCGGACTGATCCGCCACCTGACACCGCCCGGCGACCCCCGCCGCTTCACCCGTTCCGTCCAGCGGATGGCGACGGCGCTGCTCGACCGTGACTGACTCCGGTCTCCTGAGCCGCGGGCCCTCATGCCCCCGAGGGGCTCGGCTCCCGCATGGCCTCGGTGAGGGATTCGGTCCGTGGCGCGGCGCCCCACAGCCACTCCAGCTTCGCCTCGCGGCGCCTGCCGGCCGGCCATCGCTCGAAGAGCGCCTCACAAGGGCGAGTCGCTGCGTCACGGTGCAGAACCGTGCTGTAGGACGTGCGGGGGTTCGCTGGCTGTGTGAGATATCACTCTCCCGTCGTCGTGGCGCTGGTGGTCTGGGGAGGTGACCATGTGGTGATGACCTCCTCGCCCCGCCCGCCGCACGTCGGTGGCCGACCGGATCCGATAGGCGGGACTACCGCGCTCGGTGGAGAGCCCGCTCCCGCCCGCGGGTACCTACTGGACAACGCGCGCGCCGAGGCGGGCGAGCGATTCGTTTGGCTGGCCGAGCTGTTCGACGGTGTGACGCGGAGGCACTTCGATCGACTAGGGGTCAGGGTTGGCTCGCGCTGCTGGGAGGTGGGGGCCGGTGGCCGCAGTATCCCGGAGGCGCTCGCGGCGGCCGTCGGTCCGACCGGGCACGTGCTGGCCACGGACATCGACCCGTCGTGGCTGAAGGCAGGCGGCGGGTACGAGGTGCGCCGGCACGACGTCGCCGCTGATCCGCCCCCGGAGCCGGGGACGTTCGATCTGGTGCACGCCCGGCTCGTGCTGGTCCATGTACCCGACCGGGCTCGGGCGTTGGCCACGATGGCGGCGGCGCTGCGGCCCGGCGGCTGGCTGCTGATCGAGGACGCCGATACCGCTCTGCAGCCACTGGCATGCCTGGACGACAGCGGCCCGGCGCAGCGGCGGGCCAACCGGCTGCGCGACGCGGTCCGGGAGCTGCTGACGCGCCGCGGCGCGGACCTGCGCTACGGCCGGACGCTGCCGCGGGCATTGCGTGAGGCCGGCTTGGTAGATGTCGCCGCGGCGGGCTCTTTCCCGGTCGGCGGGCTAGCCTGCGACCGGCTGGAGGCGGCGACCATCCGGCACGTGCGCGGCGAGCTGCTCGCGGCCGGCCTGGCCGACGACGCCGAGATCAACGCGCACTTGGCCGCCATCCACGCGGGCGAACTCGACCTGACACTCGCGCCGCTGATCTCGGCCTGGGGACGCCGTCCAGCCGAGTACCCGCCGGCACTCGGTTAGGTGCGGATCCAGGCGTTGTCCGACTGCCCACAGCGCAGTTCGTCGAGGAGATTTTCGGGCCGCAGGAGTAGCCCCTTGCGGGGGCGGTCGTCATGCCGATCATCGTCTCGGAACGTCCCGCAACCCCGGTGCCGACACACCGGTCGGGTGTCAACACCGGTCGAACTGTGGCTCTGGCACTAATTTCGTGATCTTCCGGTGGTCGGCTGTCTGACTTGCTGATCATGCTGGGTGACGATCCCGGAGTTGCTGGCGGTTCTCTTCCCTCACCTGGCCTGCCTGCAGATCGATCAGGTGGGCCGGTCGGGGAGATCGGTAAGGATTCGCGCCAGAACCCGCACGTCACAAGCAGCATGCTCGCAGTGTGGGCGGGTTTCCCGCCGCGTGCACAGCAGCTATGAGCGGCGAGTGGGCGACACCGCGGTCAGCGGTCAGGAGACGGTGCTTCACCTGCGAGTGCTGCGGTTTTGGTGTGATAACGACCACTGCGGCAAGAAGACCTTCGCCGAGCAGGTGCCCGGGCTGACCATCCGCTACGGACGTCACAGCGTCCAACTTCGCCAGATGCTGCAGACGATTGCCCTGGCACTGGGTGGCAGGGCCGGTGCCCGGCTCACCCACCGTCTGGCGGCCGGGCCAAGCATGATGTGGCTGCGACCTACCTGACCCGATCAGGAGAGACCGCAGGTGTTGAGTGGTTGCCGCTCGATGTGCGCCGACGAGAGGACGTTGACGCGCTGATCGGCGTATTTCGGCCAGAGGCGGTCATTAACGCTGCGTTCCGGCAGACAGATTGGGCGAGCACGGCGATGGGAGCCGTGAACGTGGCTCTCGCTGTCTCTGCGGCGGGTGGGCGCCTGGTACATGTGTCCAGCGACGCGGTCTTCTCGGGTGCCGCGATTCGCTATGACGAGACGTGCGTCCCTGACCCGATCACCCCGTATGGTGCGGCCAAAGCCGCTGCCGAGACAGCAGTGAACGCGATCGCGGCAACCGCGGTGATAGCCCGGACATCCCTGATCATCGGTGACGGTGATTCGCCGCACGAGGCGCTGGTGCATTCACTGGCCACCGCCAGGGCGAGAGGAATGCTGTTCACCGACGACGTGCGATGTCCCGTGCATGTCGTCGATCTCGCTGCGGCGCTCCTCGAACTTGCCGCATCCGAGTATCACGGCGTCCACCATGTCGCTGGAGCCGATGCGGTAAGCCGATACGAGCCGGGGCTGCTCATCGCCCGACGTGATGGACTCGACGCGGACCAATTGCCTTCAGGCCGGCGAGCAGACACCAACGTGCCCGGCCCGATAGATGTGCGCTTGGAGTGCGGCATGACTCAGCGGCGGCTTCGGACCAGGCTGCGTGGCGCGCGGCAGTTTCTGGGGTGAGGTTCACCAGGGGGTTCATAGGTCCGGCCAGGTATAGCGGGCCAGGTAGGGCGATCGTCCGCTGACGAACCGGTTCTGCAGGTCCTGAAGCCGTTGGACTGCGGCTTCGTAATATTCGGGTCGCTCGGGGCGAGGAAGTTGGGGTGGCTGACGTGGCCTGGGACGAACTCGGTGAGATACCAGCAGCCCTCAACCAGCCAGGTCCCGGAGGTGGCCCGGCATTGCGCGTCGTCGAATCCGTTAGCTCTACCTGGTTCGGGGTCCTGTCACTTCCCGGCCACGCAGAAGGCCCCAATAAGCACATCGTGTTCTCGCTGAGCAAGCGAGGGAATGTGATGTATCTCAACGTGAGGGCATGGGGGACCGATAATACATGGTGTAATAAGAACTGGGCCTGCTCGCGAGCCAACAATGTCGCAGCCTACGGCCTGTGGACCCTGTTGGCCTCAAATCTGTCAGCCTACCTCGATATCCACGAACCGTCGTAGATGAGTGACCAGGGGGCCGCAGGCGCCTGCGGCCCCCTGGTCACATCACCAGGCGCAATGCCGATCGGAGAAAGAATGAAGCTCAGAGACGCCGGCGTTTTCCTGCTTCTCGGAATTGCCGTCCTCGCGACGCCTGTCGCAATGATCCTTCCTTTGTTTTGCGGCGCATATCTGGCTGGAGAAGCAAACCTTGGCCGAGGTATTCTTGTGCTAGCGGTCGCCGTTACCCCGGTCGCAGTTAGCGTATTTTCCGGGTGCATCATCTACCGGAGGACGAAAAACCGGAACGCGGCATTAATCCTGGCCGCAATAACGGCTTTAGTGCTAGATCTGACCGTCACGGCATACTCCGTCCTAACTCTTGTGATCTGATGGATTTGAGGGCGCTCCACGCGGATTGCCCACTGGTGCAGGGAACATTACCGCCGCGATATCAGACCCTCCGCCCCTCCTCGAAAGAGCGCCGTGCCGGACACGCCGCTACCCGCAAGCCTTTGCTAAACGGCGCGACCTCCTGAACGGAACCGTCGCGCACCCGCACGAAGAACGGACGGCTGACCAGGATCTGCTCGTTGTTCGAACGAGCAGATCGAGACTCTGCGCGATGCCCATCGCTACCAGCGTGGCCAGCAGCGGTCGGAAGCCGAGCACGACCGAACCCGCATTGAGTAGGCCGACCAGCAGCGCGGCACTCAGCCTCCAGTCGCACGCGACTGGCAGCGGGGGCCGCCACCGGACAGCCGTGACATTTCAAGACCCATGAGGCGACGTGAGGTTCCCCTGGGAGTTGTGGGACGTCCTGCAGGCAGTGTCGGTCCCCGGTGATGGCGTAACGCCGGCGCGCCGCTCGGTGAGATCTCCGGGCGGTCGACCAGCCGCTCCTTACCGGCTGGTGAGGGCCTGCTCCACCAGCTCCAGATGGCTACTTCGGCAGCAACTCCACCATTGCCGAGGACACGGGGACGGCCCTACGGACCACCACCTACTCCTACGACTCGGCAGGCCGTGTTGCCACAACCTCAGTGGCCGTGACCCCGGCGTCAGCGGGCGGGACCACCGTGCCGGACGTCAGGGCCCCGGCGAGTTGAGGTTTTGATGGGGTTCGTTCATAAACATACGGCTACGCAGGTAAGGAAATGCCAAGCCGCCACAGATGGAAAGG
>NZ_JBICTU010000047.1:0-42573 GCF_043197795.1 Sphaerisporangium sp. NPDC049003 | reverse complement strand
TCAAAACACACACCCCCTACGACCAAGCAACCGCCTGGTCACACCGACAGAACGATTTTGCCGCTTGACAGCCCAGCTCCAGGGATGTCTGACCCTCTCCCGTCGCGCCGGTCTGCGCTGTCCGGTCTGCGCTGTCCGTTCTGTGCCGTTTCGTTGACGCCGCGCCCGTACCGTCCCCGGTGGGCGCGGCGTTCGCGTCCCGGTCTTGACACCCCTTTCGTGGCGGGTCACGCTTGTTGCGGCAAGCGCACCACGGTTCATCATGCGCAACGGAGGTGGCTATGGCGGGCCCCCGGGTCGTCGTCATCGGAGCGGGTGTGGTGGGCGCGGCGCTCGCCGAGGAGCTCTCGGCCAAAGGCTGGGACGACATCACCGTGGTGGACCAGGGCGAGCTCCCCACGCCCGGCGGTTCGTCCACGCACGCGCCGGGCCTGGTCTTCCAGACGAACCCGTCCAAGACCATGACCGAGATGGCGCGCTACACCGTCGAGAAGCTCATGCGGCTCGGATGCTTCCTGCGGGTCGGCGGCCTTGAGGTGGCCACGACGCCCGAGCGGTTCGCCGAGCTGCGCAGGCGGCATGGCTGGGCGACGGCGTGGGGCGTCGAGGCGCACCTCCTCACCACCGAGGAATGCGTGGAGCGCCATTCGCTCCTCGACCCCGGCCGCGTCCTCGGCGGCCTGTACGTCCCCACCGACGGCATCGCCAAGGCCGTACGTGCCGTCGAGGCGCAGCTCCGGCTCGCGCGTGACCGGGGCGTGCGCGTCCTGGACCGGCACGAGGTGCTGGACATCCGCGTCGAGGACGACCAGGTCACCGCCGTGGTCACCGACAAGGGCGAGATCCCCGCCGACGTCGTCGTCTGCTGCGCGGGCATCTGGGGGCCGAAGGTCGCCGGCATGGTCGGCATGGCGCTCCCGCTGACCCCGCTCGCCCACCAGCTCGCCTGGACCGGCCCGGTCCCCGCGCTGAGCGGGCAGACCGAGGAGGCGACGCGCCCGATCCTGCGGCACCAGGACGCCGACCTGTACTACAGGGAGCGGCACGACCGGCTGGCCGTGGGCTACTACGGCCACCGCCCCATGCCGGTGAGGCCCGAGGCGATCGTCTCGGTGGAGGAAGCCGAGGTGATGCCGTCGGTGACCCCGTTCACCCCCGGCGACTTCACCGACGCGTGGAACGAGACCCGGTCGCTGCTGCCCGCGACCGAGGACGCCAAGGTCGAGGAGGGCATCAACGGGCTCTTCTCCTTCACCACCGACAACATGCCCCTGATCGGGCAGTCGCCGGAGGTCAAGGGGTTCTGGGTGGCCGAGGCCGTGTGGGTGACCCACTCGGCGGGCGTGGCCAGGGCGACGGCCGAGTGGCTGGTCGACGGGCACTGCTCGTCGTTCGACCTGCACGAGTGCGACGTGAACCGTTTCGAGCCGCACCAGCTCGCCCCGGAGTACGTCCTGACGCGCGACTGCCAGAACTTCGTCGAGGTCTACGACATCATCCACCCGCTCCAGCCGCCGGAGAACCTCCGCCCGCTGCGCGTGAGCCCCTTCCACCCGCGCCAGCGGGAGCTCGGCGCGTTCCCCCTGGAGGCCTCCGGATGGGAGCGCCCCCAGTGGTACGAAGCCAACGCCGGGCTGGCCGAGGGCCGCGACATCCCCGTGCCCGGCGACTGGGCGGCGCGTTACTGGTCGCCCATCGTCGGCGCGGAGGCGCAGGCGTCGCGCGAGGGCGTCGCCCTGTACGACATGACCGCGCTGAAGCGGCTGGAGGTCAGCGGGCCGGGCGCGGCGGCGTTCCTCTCCCGCGTCTCCACCGGCGACGCGGGCAAGTCCATCGGTTCGGTGACGTACTGCCTGCTGCTGGACGAGGACGGCGGCATCCGCAGCGACGTCACCATCGCCCGGCTGGGCCGCGAGCTGTTCCAGGTCGGGGCCAACGGCAACCTGGACCTCGACTGGCTGAACCGGCACCGGCCCCCTGACGTGTCCATCAGGGACATCACGCCCGGCACGTGCTGCGTCGGCGTCTGGGGCCCGCGCGCCCGTGACCTGGTCGCCCCGCTCACCGAGGACGACTTCTCCGCCGAGGGGTTCCGCTACTTCCGCGCCAAGCGGGCGTACATCGGCTCTGTGCCGGTGACGGCCCTGCGCCTGTCGTACATCGGCGAGCTGGGCTGGGAGCTCTACACGACCGCCGACCTGGGCCTCAAGCTGTGGGACACGCTGTGGGAGGCCGGGCAGGCGCACGGCGTCGTCGCGGGAGGGCGCGGCGCGTTCAACAGCCTGCGTCTGGAGAAGGGCTACCGCTCCTTCGGCACCGACATGACCTACGAGCACGACCCGTACGAGGCGGGGCTGGGTTTCGCCGTGAAGACCGGCAAGGGCGACTTCATCGGCAGGGCCGCGCTGGAGGAGCGCCGGGCGTCGGTGAACCGCCGCCTGACCTGTCTCACGATCGACGACCCCGCGAGCGTGGTGATGGGCAAGGAGCCCGTCTACGACGGCGACGCCTGCGTCGGATACGTCACCAGTGCCGCGTACGGTTACACGATCGGCAAGGGCATCGCCTACGCCTGGCTGCCGGCAGGGCTGTCGACGCCTGGACAGGTGGTCCACATCGGCTACTTCGGCGAGCGCGTCGCCGCCGTCGTGGCCGAGGAGCCGCTGTTCGACCCGGCCATGAAACGGCTGCGCGCATGACAGGGGAGGAGAGGGTCATGGGCGACCGCGACCGGCTCTGGGATAGCCCCGAGCCCGGGAGCTCGTACGACGTCGTGATCGTCGGGGGCGGCGGGCACGGCATCGCCACCGCCTACTACCTGGCGAAGAACCACGGGATCACCAACGTGGCCGTGCTGGAGAAGGGCTGGCTGGCCGGCGGCAACATGGCGCGCAACACGACCATCATCCGGTCGAACTACCTGTGGGACGAGAGCGCGGGCATCTACGAGCACGCGCTGAAGCTCTGGGAAGGGCTGGAGGAGGACCTCGGCTACGACGTCCTGTTCAGTCAGCGCGGTGTGCTGAACCTCGCCCACAGCCTTCAGGACGTGCGTGACGGCGTGCGCCGCGTGAACGCCAACCGGCTGAACGGTATCGACGCCGAATGGCTCGATCCGGCGCGGGTCAAGGAGGCCTGCCCGATCGTCGACATCAGGCAGGACACGCGGTACCCGGTGCTCGGCGCGACCTACCAGCCCCGGGCCGGGATCGCCAAGCACGACTACGTCGCCTGGGGGTACGCCAGGGCCGCCTCCGCGATGGGCGTCCACTTCATCGAGCACTGCGAGGTCACCGGAATCGAGGTCGTGGACGGCCGCGTACGAGCCGTCGACACCACACGCGGACGCATCGCGGCCGGCCGTGTGGCGATGTCGGCCGCCGGCCACTCGTCGGTCGTGGCGGGGATGGCCGGTCTGCGGCTGCCGGTGCAGAGCCACCCGCTCCAGGCGCTGGTCTCCGAGCTGCTCGAACCCGTCCACCCGACCGTCGTCATGTCGAACGCGGTACACGTCTACGTCAGCCAGGCGCACAAGGGCGAGCTGGTCATGGGAGCGGGCATCGACACCTACAACTCCTACCGCCAGAGAGGGGCCTTCCACATCATCGAGCGGCAGATGGCGGCGGCGCTGGAGCTGTTCCCGATCTTCGCCCGCGCGCACGTCCTGCGTACCTGGGGCGGGGTGGTCGACGTCACGCCGGACGCCTCGCCGATCGTCGGGCTCACCCCGGTCGACGGCCTGTACGTCAACTGCGGCTGGGGCACGGGCGGTTTCAAGGCCACGCCCGGCGTCGGCTGGTGCTACGCGCACACGATCGCCAACGACGAGCCGCACCCGCTCAACGCGCCCTTCACCCTCGAACGATTCACCACGGGCGCGCTCGTCGACGAGCACGGCGCCGCCGCCGTGGCCCACTGAAGGAGTCCGGCCGATGCTGTTGATCCCCTGTCCGTGGTGCGGGCCGCGCGACGAGGCCGAGTTCCGGTACGGCGGGCAGGCGCACGTCGCCTACCCCCGGGACCCGGGCGCCCTCACCGACGAGGAATGGGCGCGCTACCTGTTCTTCCGCGACAACCCCAAGGGCCTGTTCGACGAACGGTGGAACCACGCGGCCTGCTGCCGCCGCTGGTTCACCCTCACCAGGGACACCGCGACCAACGAGATCGGGGGTCCGCGATGACGCCCCCGCCGGGCCGGTCACGAGGGCATCGGGGGTTCGTGATGACCCGCCGCCGGGCCGGTCACCAGGGCATCGGGGGTTCGCGATGACCCGCCGCCGGGCCGGTCACGAGGGCGAGGTGCTGCGGTTCACCTTCGACGGCAGGCCGTACGAGGGATACCGGGGCGACACGCTGGCCGCCGCCCTGCTCGCCAACGGGGTAAGGAAGATCGGGACCAGCGTCACGCTCGGCCGCCCGCGCGGGATCTTCGGCGCGTGGACCGAGGAACCGAACGCCGTGGTCCAGATCGAGCGGCCCTTCTCCGAGCCCATGGTGCAGGCCACCACGATCCCGCTCTACGAGGGCCTGGCCGCCACCGGCCTGGCCGGACGGGGAAGGCTGTCCCCGGAGCCCGACCCTGCGCGCTACGACGCCACGCACGCGCACTGCGACGTCCTGGTGGTGGGAGCGGGCCCCGCCGGGCTGACGGCGGCGCTGGCCGCCGCCCGTACCGGGGCCCGGGTGATCCTCGCCGACGACCGCTTCCAGCCCGGAGGCAGCCTGCCGGACACCGGGGAGACGGTGGACGGCAGGCCAGGCTCCGAATGGGCCCTCGACGTGGCCGCCGAGCTCGTGACCCTGCCTGACGTGCGCGTCCTTTCCCGTACGAGCGTGATCGGATACTACGACCACAACTATCTGGTCGCCGTGGAGCGCCGGGGCGAGGACGCGGTGACGCGGGAACGGGTCTGGCGGATCCGCGCCCGCAGGGTCGTCCTGGCGACGGGGGCGCACGAGCGGCCGATCGCCTTCAGCGGCAACGACCTGCCGGGCGTCATGCTGGCCTCTGCCGCGCGGGCGTACGTGAACCGGTACGGCGTGCTGCCGGGGCGCCGGGCGGTGGTCTTCACCACGGGCGACAGCGCGTACGACGCGGCCCGCGACCTCGCGGACGCGGGTGTGGAGATCGCGGAGATCGCCGACGCCCGGGAGGGCCGCCTCGTCACCGGCGTCATCGGCGGCGCGGACGACGAGGGGGTGCGGGCGGTCGTGATCGGGGGGCATGAGGTCGAAGCCGACCTGCTGCTCGTGTCCGGCGGCTGGAACCCGGTCGTCCACCTGTTCAGCCAGTCCGGCGGCGAACTCCGCTACGACGAGGCGCTGGCGGCGTTCGTCCCGGCCGGCCCGTACGCGCAGGCTGTGGAGGTGGCCGGTTCGGCGCGGGGGGTGTTCACGCTCGCCGGATGCCTCACCGACGGCGAGGCGGCCGGTTCCGGCTTCGCGCTGCCCTCGCACCCGCTTTCGGGGGAATCTGGCTCCTCGCCGCCGTCGCACCCGCTTCCGGACGTACGGGCGGAGCAGCTGTGGCTGGTTCCCGCCGAGGACTACTCTTCGCACTTCGTCGACCTGCAACGGGACGTCACCGTGGCCGACCTCCAGCGGGCCACCGAGGTGGGGCTACGCTCGGCCGAGCACGTCAAGCGGTACACGACCGCCGGCACGGCACACGACCAAGGCAAGACCTCCGGCACGCTGACCAGCGCGGTCATCGCCGGGATACTCGGGGTAGGCGTCGCGGAACTGGGCACGACCACGTTCCGCGCACCGTACGTCCCCGTCTCCTTCGCGACCCTCGCGGGACGCGACCGGGGCCCCCTGCACGACCCCGTACGGGTCACCGCGATGCACGACTGGCATGTGTCCCACGGCGCCCTCTTCGAGAATGTCGGACAGTGGAAACGGCCGTGGTACTACCCCCGGCCCGGCGAGGACATGACGGCCGCGGTGCTGCGCGAGTGCCGGGCCGTACGGCAGGCCACGGGGGCCATGGACGCGTCCACCCTTGGGAAGATCGACGTCCAGGGTCCCGGCTCGGCCGAACTGCTCGACCGGCTCTACACGAACATGATGAGCACGCTGAAGGTGGGCGCGATCCGGTACGGCGTGATGTGCAGGCCCGACGGCATGGTCTTCGACGACGGCACCGTCATCCGCCTCGCCCTCGACCGTTTCCTGGTGACCACCACCACGGGCAACGCGGCGGCCGTGCTCGAATGGATGGAGGAATGGCTGCAGACCGAGTGGCCCGATCTGCGGGTCCACTGCACCTCCGTCACCGAGCAGTGGGCGACCGTCGCGCTGGCCGGGCCAGGCTCGCGTGACGTGCTGGCCGGGCTGGCCCCGGACCTGGTGGTGGACACGGAGAGCTTCCCGTTCATGACCTGGCGGGACACCGAGGTGGCGGGCATCGAGGCACGCGTCTGCCGGATCAGCTTCTCCGGCGAACTGGCCTACGAGATCAACGTGAGCTGGTGGTACGGGCAGGCGCTCTGGGAGGCGATCCACGCGACCGGCGCGGTGACTCCGTACGGCACCGAGACCATGCACGTCCTGCGGGCCGAGAAGGGGTATCCCATCATCGGCCAGGACACCGACGGCACGGTGACGCCCGCGGACCTCGGCATGGACTGGATCGTGTCCAAGAAGAAGCCGGACTTCATCGGCAAACGGTCCTACGCCCGGTCCGGCAATGCCCGCCCCGACCGCCGGCACCTGGTCGGACTGCTCCCCGAGGACCCCAACGCGCTCGTCCCCGAAGGCACCCAACTCGTGGATCCCGCGGTTCTCGTCCCTGAAGGCACCAAGCTTCTGGATCCCAGGGTGATCGTCCCTGAGGGCACCCCACTCGTGGATCCCGGGGTCGCCCCTGAGGGGACCCAGCTTCTGGATCCCAGGGTCGTTTCTGAGGGGGCCCAGCTTCTCGATCCCGGGGCGGGAGTCCCTGAGGGCAGGCGGTTCGTCGCCTTCGTCCGGCTTCCGGCGGCGCCTGTGCCCATGCTCGGCCACGTGACCTCCAGCTACCGCAGCGCGGCGCTGGGCCGTACCTTCGCGCTCGCCCTCGTGAGCGGCGGCAGGGACCGCATCGGCGAACGCCTTTATGCGCCGGTCGGCGACCGGCTGATCCCGGTGACGGTCACCCATCACGTCCTCTACGACCCCGAGGGAGCCCGCCGCGATGGCTGACCCAGCGTCCCCGCCCCCCGGACCCCAGACTCAACCTGACCAGGCTCCATACCCCCGAACGACGATCGAAGAGCATGCGAGCCCGCAAGCCGGATCCCCGGAGGTAACCGTTGATCGTCCGAGCCCGGTGTCCAAGTACGAACGGGCGACCCCACGCGCCGACCCGAGGATGATTGAGCGAGTGGGCCCGTCAGCTGCGTCTGAGGAGACGGTTGAGAGGGTGAGTCCGCAGTCTGGGTCCTCTGGGTCTGGGGGGATGGTTGGGCGAGACGTTTCGCCTTCCGGACCTGGGGAGACCGTTCAGGGGGTGAGCCCGTCGGCCGGGTCTGGGGGGACCGTGATGCCGGTGAGTCCGTTGGGGCGCTTCGCGGGTGTGTCGGACGCTCGGCTCCGTGTGCGGGAGGTCCCGTTTCTGAGGCAGACGAACGTGCGGGTCGACCCTGCCCGGATTCCGCCCTCCTTCGGGCTGCGGTTGCCGGTCGAGCCGGGGACGTGGCTGCGTTCGGGTGTGGCCGACGTGCTGTGGCTCGGCCCCGACGAGTGGCTGGTGATCGGTGATCTCGACATCCCCCGCTCGGAGGACGTGGCCGTAACCGACGTCTCGGCACTGCGGACGACCCTCCTGGTGGCAGGGCCGGGTGCGCGAGACCTGCTGGCGCACGGATGTTCCCTCGACCTGCATCCCTCGGTGTTCGGCCCAGGCCGTTGCGCCCAGACCATGCTGGCGCGCGCGCAGGTCGTCCTGGTCGCCCGCGAGGACGACGAGTTCTGGGTGCTGGTGCGTGCGTCCTTCGCCCGCTACCTCGCCGACTGGCTCACGGACGCGGCCGTCGACTACTGACCCTGCCCCTCGTCCCGCCTCAGCCCCCGTCCCGCTCCTGTCCGCGTCCCCTCCTGTCCGCGTTCCGCCTCAGTGCTTGCCGGTCCATGCGGCGAGTACTTCGCGGGCCACCTCGTCCACAGGGCGGCCGTCGTTGTGGACGACCGTGTCCTCCGCGGCCGTACGTTCCACCGATCGCTCGAACTCCGCCACCTCGGCGAGGTGACCGTCGAGAGTGACTCCCCTGTCGCGGGCGCGTAGACGGTCCCTTGCGGTCCGCTCGGACACGGTCAGGCGGACGACCGTGAGCGCGGCGCCCGGAACCGCCAGCCGTACGGCCGCGAGATGTGCGGGTTCGAGCAGCGCCCGCGCCAGGACAAGCCGCCTCACGCCGGAAGCCGCGTAGTTGGCGGTCACCGCCCGCAGGTTGGCGGTGAGCATCTCGTGTACCCCCGCGCCCGTACACCAGCAGAGCCAGTCGAGGTCGATGACCGCATGGGGAGCGTCCCCGAGAAGCTCGCCCACAGCGATGGCCACCGTCGTCTTCCCGGAGCCGAGCCCTCCGGTGAGCAGCAAGACCTCCGTGGCGACGGGGAGCCGCAAGACCTCCGTGGCGACGGGGAGTGGCGAGGCGTCCGTGGGGGCGGGGAGCGGTGAGGCGTTTGTGGTGGCGGGGGGTGGCGAAGCGTCCGTGGCAGGCTCGTAATCTGTCGGGCCGGAGGCGGGGGCCCCGCTCGCGTTGCCCATCGCTAGGGCCGCTGGGTGTCGAGTTCGGTGACGAGCCGTTTGGGGGCCACGATGCGGTAGCTCTCCTCCACCCACTCACAGAGCAGATCGGCGTCCGGCGCATCGTCGGAGAACGGGACCGTGACCCATCCGGCCCTGCCGAGGCCATGCCCGGTCGGAGCCGCGCCGGGGACGTTGAGCGCGTGCCCGTTCGACTCGCGCAGTTTCACCGAGAACTTGGGCTGCCACTTCTCGGTCTCCTCGTCCGGTCCCAGGAAGACGAAGATCTTCTTGTTGACCTTGACGACGCTCTCGCCCCACGGGAACTCCTCATAGGCCCCGGGAAGGCCGAGGGCGTACTCGCGCAGCCGCTCACGAGTCTC
Organism: Sphaerisporangium sp. NPDC049003; assembly: GCF_043197795.1. NCBI lineage: Bacteria > Bacillati > Actinomycetota > Actinomycetes > Streptosporangiales > Streptosporangiaceae > Sphaerisporangium > Sphaerisporangium sp. NPDC049003. Next base: position 33,459 of record NZ_JBICTU010000047.1, on the reverse strand, counting down.
GTGCCATTGGCTCATCACCCAATTGTGGTCCCGCGCCCGAGGTCTGACGCCTGGGGGGTCGTCGTCAGGCCTCGGGCGACGCCGTGCGTGCCCGGCCTTCGGCGAAGAAGGCCGGAAGGTCGGGAAGTTCGCTGAGAGGGTAAGCAGCGCCGAACGGCGCGTTCCAGAAGTCACCGCTCCTGGGCTCCCAGGGGCCGACGTAGGCATAGGGCACATCGAGGTAGCCGTCACCCAGCGAGACGCCGTAGTTGACCTTGTCGAGCGTTATGCCCAGGTCGAAATGCTCCGGCCACAGGACCGGCGTGGCCTCAAGAGCCAGCGCGTGCAAGGCCTGGTCGCCGAGGGCCAGGCTCTCCTCCAACTGCTGTGCGGCGGCGGCGTCCACGGTCAGGATGTCGTTCAACGAGGCCCCCGAACCATCGCTGTACAGCTTCTCCGGGGCACCGGCGCCCGAACCGGTCTCGCCGCCCAGATCGTCGATGGATCTGCCGTCCAGCGGCAGGCGCTCGCTTCCCACCACAAGCTCGTGACCCTCGACGCGCAGGTGGGGATCGGTGACCGTCGCGAAGCCTCCGGGCGTGACCCGGAGGCGAATGGTCCCGCTCCGCCGGTACTGCGGCCCTGCCATGATCAACTCTGCGACCGCGTGGAGGGACCTCCGCGTCGCCGTCAGCTCGTTCGCGTTCATACATACAGCGTGATCGAGCGGCATCCGGCTCACCACATCGGGGGTGACGTACACCTCGCTTCCGTCGCCGGTCCCGGCCGGTCACCGGTTGGCCAGTCCTGGCCAACCCGCCACTTTAGCTACACTCTGTAATTGATTGATCACGACACGTTCCCTAGCCTTGGTGCATGGGCGTCCCCCCGAGCCGCTGCCTGGCTCTCGCCGCTTGGAAAGGCGTCTTCCGCCGACGGCCTCCGGTGTTCCCGTCCAGTGTTCTCGTCCGGTGTTCCCGTGGGTGACAGATCATGCCGGTGACACTCGCGGAGCTCAGGGTGAAGTACGGCCGGCACTGGCTGGTCTCCGATGCGGTCGGCGGCGGCTGGTACGCCGTGCGGCGTCACGGCATCTCCCGCGACCTTCTCCAGCGCGGGCTCTGCAACGTGCGATGCGCGGCCACGCTGGAGGGGCTCGCGGCCCGCATGGCGGACGAGACGCAGCTTGAGGAGCGCCTCCTCCGAGGTTGCGAGGCCTCCGGTCGCCTCCCTGACAGCCTCGACGGCCCTGGCCCTCCCGGCTTCCCCCCGGCGCCGTCCTGACTCTCGGGCCACCAGATCAGGAGTTCGTCGACGAGCGGCTTCGATCGGCCAGTGTCGGGGCGATCACGTTGAATTCCTCTGGGGGCACATCCTGGATGAAATTCCGGCTCAGGTGCTCGGCGAGCTCGCTTTCGGCGAGTGGCGCGCGAGTCACGGCACGCCACGAGCAACAACAGTGGGGGGCGGGTGCTCACGCTCTCGGCGACAAGGTCCGCGGCGTCCCCTTCATCTCTGACCTCGGCCGGCTCATTTTCGACCTCGGCCGGTCGGGGCCGCTTCAAGCAGGATCTGTGCCAGCTCGCGCGGCTGGGAGAACATCGGCCAGTGACCGGTGTCCATCTCGACCAGCCGCCAGTGCTCACTGGTCAACAGCTTGGCCACGTAGTCGGTCGGCTCGTCACCGTTGAGCAGGCATTTGATGTACGTCGCCGGAAGCTCGCCGAGCGGCCGTGCCAGCACGGCCGGTTCGGTCAGCGTGGCGCCCGGGTGCGGCGTCGAGGCGCCCACGATCCGTGCGATCTGCTCGCTGGTGAGACCCTGCCCGTCGTAGTCGGTCGCGGTCAGCGGCGCCCAGAAGCCCCCGTGTTCGGCGATCGAGGCCTCCACCATCGCCCGGCCGTCCGGCCACGCGGACACAAAGGACTCGCCGTCGGCCGGAACGTTGGAGTCGACGAAGACCACGCGGGCCAGCCGATCACCGATGCGCTCGGCCGCCTGACCGACCGGAATGCCCGAGTAACTGTGCCCGACCAGGATGACGTCGCGCAGGTCGTGATGTTCGACCTCGTCGACTATGTCCTGAACGTGGGTCTGCTGCCCTGCCTGCACGCCCTGCTTGTCCGCGAGGCCGGACAGCGTCAACGGGTGGGTGCCGTGGCCGGCCGCACGCAGCTCCGCCACCACCTCTTCCCACGCCCACGATCCGAGCCACGCGCCTGCGACCAGTACGAATTCCGCCATGCCGGCAGCCTACCGAAGCGGTCCGACAATCTCAGCGCCGATCCTGCGCGACCTCACACCGAGAAGCCAGGGTTGCCCGTTGCCCGATCTGGTTCGAGCAGAGGGCAAGGCTCCCTAGAGCTTCGGGATCGTGCCTTGAATGGTCGTCGCAAAGACCGGCCTGTGCCTCAATCCCAGCTAGTCCCTCATTCCACTCGCGCCACTCCGGGCAGATGCTTCACCGCGTCCACGAACGATGGGGCGAGTTTCGGATCGTCAAGCTTGACGTGGTAGCTCTCGAAGTAGTTCTCCAACGGGCCGGGCTCGGTATCGTCCTTCTTTTCTTCAGGATGGCGCTCTATCACTTGCGACCACAAGGCATTGAATTGCTTGATCACCCGCAGACCATGCGCTCGATCCGAGAAGTAGATGAGCTTGACGCCCTTCGTCCTCCTCAAAAATGCCTCGATCGCCGCCTTCTCATCGGCCGTGATCTGGCCTCGTCCCTCGCAGGGCTCCCGTTCTCCAACGGCGTCGCAGAGGGTGATATCCACATCAGCCTTGTCCTCCCAGAAGGGGGCAGGCCAGACGTAGGTTACGGAGATTCCCGGAAGTGCTTTGACGACCGAATCGAATGCGGGGGCGTCGCTCCACCGGAGCAGCCTGCCGCTGAAACTCTCCGACATGTCGCTTTCCCTCAGCACGCTCGCCGACCTGAATGAGGCCTTCAGCAGGGCCAGCGCCTCGGATTTGCTCTGGTAGTGGACACCCGTGATCCTCGGCATCTGCCGTAGTGTCCGCTCGATCCCCTGCCTCTGTGCCGGAGTCACGTCCTTGTCTCCGCAGGCGTCCCAGGCGTCACCCTTGCTACACAAGTGCACGGCGAAACTTCCGCCTTCGGGCCAGGGTCCGTCCGGGGCGGCGAGGATCTCCGGGAACCGCTTTGCGTCTGAGGCCGAGGTGCCCAGCAGGAGAACCGTCAACGAGGCAATGGCGAGAAGCACACGAAGCACGGGGCAACTATGTCAGCAGACCCGGTCAAACCACATATAGCTTCCAATGAAACATCAGGCGCGGCAGGATGCGACAAGGTCTCTGGTGGGCCGGCTCGGAAGGTAAGCGAGACCCGACCCGGTCTCCGATCTCCACTCATCCACGCAGATCGGCAGATAGAGGCCGTCCTCCTGCGGCTCGACTTCTCCGTCGACCGACAGGTATTTCATCCACCAGGGCGGGTCGAGAGGCCTCCCATCCCGATAGGCGGCGGCGAGCTCGGCGAAGCTTCCTCGGTGAAGGCGCAGCGTGCTTTCGATGAACGTGGTTCGCCAATCGACTCTCCAGATGACCGCCCCAAGCGCTACTGCGATGATCAGCGCGGTGGCTGCTCGCCCGTACGCCTGGACCGACAGATACGAGATGATCGCAGTGAAGGTCCAGAGGCAGGCCCATGCCCAGCCGAACGCGATGACCAGCCAGTTGAACAACCACATCTGCCTGTAGAGCGGGATCTGCAGGTAGGTGGAGACGACCAGGAAGATCCATCCACAGATCGCCATGAGAGTGGTCCACACGGACCAGCGGGCGGACTTCAGTTGAGACATCGGCACGGGTGGAGTGTCGCGGCCATCCTGCCTGAGCCGCTACAGACCAAGCAGGAGTTTCACGCTTTTTGCATCACCTCTCCACATCCCGCCCAACGACTATGGCAGCCCTGAAGATCAGGCTTCCACGGATGGCGGCCGTCCGTACGACGAACTGCTCTGAACTGGAACGGCCTTGGACCACCCTGAACTGCAACCGGGTTCATCGGAATGAGGTCACTTCCGGGGATCGGAGTAATCCCTACCAGAGGCGCCACTCCGGTTGGTGATCGCGATTGCGATCCCGCCGAGCATCATGCCGATGCCTGAGATAACTAGCAAAGCGGGTCTACTCATGTCGGCCAACGCATAGTGCATGGGGTAGAAGGCTCCTTCATCGGAGTACCAGACAGGCGGTTCGTAAACCATGGCCATCGCTACGCCAATGAGTATGAGCAAGGTCCCCGTACCGACAAATAGGCCAACGAGCAGATTACGTCGCATAGCGCCACATCGTAGGTGATCGTTTCGGGCACTGCCGCTCGTTCTCGAACTGAATCGAATCACCGACGTAACCGAGCGTCTGCCTCGACCACCGCGAAGCGGCAGCGGGCGGGTGACGGGTCAAGCCCGTCTTCGTGTGTACGTCAACCGGTCGCCGTTCCTTGATCACCGGACGCCGGCGGCCATAGACGGGCTTGCCCGTAGGAGCCGTGGCTGGTGGCACACTTCGACGCGCGGAAGTTATATACGCAGTGTAATTGATCAATTGCTGCAAGTCATGGCATGGTGCTTTCGTTCTGATCAACTTCCTGGGAGGCAACCATGCTTGCTCGCCGTCTGCTTGCCGTCGCTGTCATCTCCGCCGCGGTGGGCGCGGTAGTCCCCCTCCCCGCCGGGGCCTCTGCTCACCAGCCTGTGAGGCGCGCCGCCCTCACCGGGCCCCCGGCGTGCATCGACGTCAGCAACAGCCGTGGCAACGGCACCTTGATGTACCTGTGGCAGTGCCAGAGCGACAACACCAACCAGAAGTTCGTCTTCGAGGACGGCCTCATCAAGGTGGAAGACACCATCGGCAAGAGCCAGGTGATGTGTCTGGACGCCTCCAACGGTCGCGCCAACGGCACCCGGGTGTACCAGTGGCAGTGCGTGGGGAACGCTAACCAGCTCTGGGTCATCCAGAGAGGTCTGATCATCCTCAAGTCCACCCTCAACTCAGGTAACCGCATATGCCTGGACGTCACCAATGGTCGCGCCAACGGCACCCAGGTGTACCTGTGGCAGTGCGTGCCCAACACCAACCAGACGTTCGTGATCGACGACGGCCAGATCAAGGTCAAGGACACCCTGTCCTGATCTCTGCCCACGCCTGGCGCCTTCCCGATATACCGCAGACCATCAGCGGCAGCACGACACGCAACCCGGTTCCCGGTGGGCGACCGATGCGGCGGCTCGGATGGTCGGGCGCTGCGGGACGGCTGATGCCGGCGACCGCAACCCCGAACTGCAACCCCGGGCAGGCTTTCGGATCATGGGTCTGGGAGTCTGCCCTGGTCATTAGTAGCGGGCCGCCAGGGACTCGAACCCTGAACCTAGGGATTGAAAGGAGACGATTCGATCAAGGTCGTGCCCTTCAACCTGGAAATGCAGTATTCGTGGACCTTCGCCGAGTACCGCCGTCGTAGGTCCCCGTGGCTGTACAGCCAAGGCTCCCTTTGACGGCTTGATCGCTTCCCTATCGGGACCATCCTGGCCGTGCTCCAGGGCTCGGAAGCCGGTTCTGACCAGTGCTGAACGGGTGCGGAAGCGCCGTCGCGTGCCCCTGTGCGGTATTCGTTGCACTACGAGGATCAGTCGCTGTAGTCCTCGAACTCCCACTCTCCGATACGCCCGACCTTCTCAACGAGCTCACCCCATGTCGGAGCCTCCAGTACGGCGATCCGATCACTCAGCCACTCGGTCACCTTGTCGGGGTGGAGTTCGGGAACGAAAAGCCAGTGCCGGCCGATGAGAAAGGGATGATGCTGAAGCTTTTCCGCGAGGGCCGACGGAGTGCAGACGATGAGTTGGAACCGTTCCTCACCTGGTTCGCCCTGAGGGCCGACATACATCTCCAGGACTTCGCACGCATGGCTCCTGTCTTCGACGCTCCGCCCAGCCTCAAGATCAACCCAACGGAAGTCGCTCACCCGAGCTCTCATCGCCCAATGATCGCGCAGCGACACCGCGACTCGCGAGCGAATTGTCAGCTTGGAAGTCTCTGCGCGCCATAGCTGCTGACCTGGGAGAACCCTGACCTGCGGGGTGCCGGTCGAGTGCCCGTGTTCCCCCCGGGAGTCCGCTCACGAAGATCACTGCGCGCATATGGCATAGCCTCTCTGACACCTTCCGACCTGTCGACGACGGGTGAAAACTGCGGGCTCAGACCACGATCTACCAGCGCGGGCACGCCCTGTCCGGCCGTTTGGGGCAACAGCGCCGGTCTCAGCAGACAACACTGGGGCCACGACTATGTGAGCGGGTTGCGTGTCTCTCGTCCCAGGAGTCTGCCACAATGTGCTAATTTCCTTGCCTGTCATCTTTCGTCCCTTTGGCCCCGCGTTGTCGCGTATGCCTTGGGCGAAGATGCAAGCAGGGGCTTAAGTCGGGACCTAGCGGACGAGTCGGTTCTCGTAAGGCTCCACAAGTTCTTCTTTAGGCCCCATCGCTAGACATGTCCCTCGTATGCCGTCTTTCGGTCTCGGGGGGTCTCGTGGTGAGGCAACGATTGGTCAGCGTCATGTGCGTGCTGGGGATGCTGGCAGGTCTGGTCACAGCCCCACCGCGGGTCGCCGTGGCGGCCACGCAACGGGATGCGGAGACCGCCGCGCTCCTTACCGCGGTCGAGCGCTTCGCCGCCGTCAGCAAGGGCATGGCCACGCTTGGTCCGATGGGGGAGCAGCTGCCTCTCGTCGGCCTGGTGCCCGGCGGTGCGGACGGCCTGGGCATGGGCGACCTGTTCGACGTGGCGGTGTACGACAAGATCAAGGGTCTCGCCAGCCTGTCCGACCTTCAGGACGAGTATCCGCTCCCGGGCCCGCGTACCGGTCGGCTGCTGGCGAAGGCGAGCACCGTGGGCGCGGTCAGGCGCCTGGACCTGACGCTGGAGGTCACCCGTACGGTCGCCAACAGGCCGCTCTCCGTCAGCAGCACCCAGCCCAGGGTCTCGCTGGCGACCTCCGGGGGAGTGGACGTCACGCTCAAGCTTGTCGCGAAGCTCCCCTTCGCCTACGACCCCGCCACCGGGTCCGCGTGGCTGGGCAAGGACGCCGTGCTGACGGTGCAGGCGGACGGACGGCTGGTGGCGGGAGCCAAGCCCTCGGCCGCCTTCGGCATCCTCGGCGTCGACCTGTCAGCCGGGTCGTCACTCTCCTTCACCTCCACGATCACCTCCGCCGCCTCCGACCCGGACGGCGACGGCAGGCTGGACCTGCGCGAGCTGGGAGCGGAGGGCGCGGCGGCCGGACTGTTCACCTTCTCCCGGAAGGGCTCGGCCAACGCCAGGCTGGAGGTCAAGGCCCAGCCGTTCGCCGGCGCCCAAGTTGAGGGCGCCACCGCGACCATCGACGTGACCTGGCCGGACCTCGCGACGGGCGGGCCGCAGGTGAGCGTTAGCCAGCCCGACCTGGACCGGCTCGGTCGCTTCCAGACACTCACGCCGAAAGACCTGCTCGACGGACTGGCGCATCTGTCCGGTGCGATCACCGCCGTACAGCGGGCCCGCTGGGCAGACCAGGGCAACCTGGACCTACCGTTCATGCGGGGTTCCCTGGCCGACGCGGTGCACATCTCAGAAGCCATCGACAAGTTCGTCGCCGACAGCGTCGACCGGAACACCGGCCAGCCCACCTTCACCTCGATCCAGGACCTGTTCGCCGCGCTCGGCAGGGCGCGCGCCCTGCCCGGTGGCGCGATCATCAAGGTCGTCGGCGCGGGTTACGATGACGCCACCAAGAAGATCGCCTTCACGCTCGTCGTCGACCGCTCGGTCAACCCCATCCCCGAGCCGCTCAACCCGGCCGGACAGGTCAGCAGCGGTGCGGGCACCGGTGTCACCTACACGGCCGAGACGCTCAGGCACAGCGGCCAGAAGTGGACGCCGGGCGAGTTCGCCGGCCGTATGGTCACCGCGGGCGCGTCGACCGGCATGGTGGTGGACAACACCGCCGACACCGTCACCCTCGCCGAAGACGGGTGGCGCGCAGGAGTGCCGGCGGCCGGGGCGCCGTACCGGATCGCCGCCGCCGACCCGATGATCGGCCAGGTGTCCTTCGGCGACACCTTCAAGGCCCGCGCGGGCCTCGACCAGGCGAACGCGGCCACCTCGGTCGCCGGGGTCATGCGCGGCTACCACGCCACCGCCACGGTCGTGCTCGACCTCAGCGACCCCGCTACCGGGCAGGCGTGCGCCACCCGGCCGGACGGCCAGCAGAAGGCGTGCCCCTACCGGCACACCAATCCGGATGGCAGCTCGACCGTGGTCGCCGAGCTGCCCCGGGCCGCTGACCGGATCATGCTGCGTACCGGTGGCGACCTGTTCGGCGCGAGTCTGTCGATCACGAGCCCGATCAACCTCAACGCCGTCGTCGGCTACCTGGGCGTGCAGCTCACCGGAGACCTCTCCATGACCAGCACAGGCTACGGCGACATGGTGAAGGTCACGCTCAAGGACGTCGGGGACGTACCGCTGACGCGGCTGTTCGAGCGTCTGGCCAGCGATCCCGCCCAGATCCTCACCTCTCAGGTGGATGCCACCGCCCGGGCCAGGGTGAACGTGGGCGTGCCCGGGATCGCGGACTTCTTCGGCGGCAGGGTCACCGGCGACGTGGAGATGCCGGACATCGGAAAGCCGGGCACGCTGGTCTTCCGCGGCTTCGACCAGATCGGCAAGGTCAAGGGCTTCGCCTTCGACCCCGACAACCCGCGGGCGCTGTTCGGCACGCTGCTCAAATCGCTCGGCGCGCTGGCCACGTACCTGGACCAGGTCAAGGGCAGCGGGCCGGTCGGCGAGGCGATGACCACGAAGCTGCCGCTCCTCGGCCGCTCGGTCTCCGACCTGGTCGCCGCCGAGGAGATGGGCTCGGGCCCCGGTGTCGTTTACGGCGACGGCGCCTGCGGGAGCGAGAACGGTTTCGTCACCGACCCCTCGCGCACGTTCACCCCGTCGTACCTCGGCCGCGGCGTGATCATCGGCACCCGCCTGATGGTCGTCAGGGCCGTGTGCGGCGAGCACACAATGGCGTTCACCGCGAAGTTCGGCCAGGCCCTTCCCGAGCCGGGCGCCGCCTACGCGCTCCGCTCGCCGCTCAGGGACGCGATCGACCGGCTGACCGCGGCCCCACCGGACACCGTGCAGGCGCTGGTGGCCGAGCTGAACAGGTCGCTGGGCGGTCAGGTCCGCGTCGCCTACGAGGACGGCGGGCTGCGGCTCTCGCTGGCGTACGACAAGAAGGCGGCGTTGAAGGAGCCGTTGCGCTTCTCCTTCGGAGAGCGCAGCCTGGTCGCCGCCTCCGGCTCGGGCACCCTCGACGCCGCCGTCAACGGCCAGGTACGGCTGGGCCTGCGCATGGCCCTCAAGCGCGACTTCGATCTCGCCCGCGACCTGCTCGTCGAGACCGACTCCAGCCTCGACCTGGAGACGAGCGCGCGGCTCGACGGCACCATCAAGGCGAACATCGGCCCGCTGCCCGTCTCCGTCGGTAAGGCCGGCGACGACCCGATGCAGGCCAGGCTCGCGTACGGCGTGAGCCTCCGCTACGACGGCGAGGACGGCGAGTCGCAGGAGGCCGTACCTCCGGCCGACTTCTTCGCCGGGCTCGGCGTGTCGCTCAACGAGACGAGCGAGTCGGTCACCTGCGACCGCGACCCCCTGCGCGACGAGACCGACCTGGCGTTGTGCGCTGTGCTGCCCGCCTACCTCAACGGCCGCCCGATCACCGAGGACGGCAAGCACGCGCTCATCCTGCGACTGCCCAGGGTCGCTCCGCTGGCCGAGATGTTCGATCTGACCACGAAGCTGCCCGGCGACATCGACCGGCTGGAGCTGCCCGCCTTCGACTTCTCCACGCTGCCCGCGGGGCTGGAGCTGGACTGGACCAACCTGGGCGACGGCATCGACCGTTACCTGACCGCGCTGGAGACCGGCATGCGCACCGCCTCCTACGGCGGCAAGTTGCCCCTGGTCGGCCACGACCTGCAGCAGGGTGCGGACTTCGTCGGCGCCAAGCGCCAGGAGATCAAGGTGGCGGTCGCCAAGCTGCCGAACGGCGGCCGGGTGCCCACCGGCAAGAACTTGCGCGACTGGTACAACGCCGAGCTGGCCCCCAAGGTCGGCCCCGGTGTGCAACCGCTGATCACCTGCGTGCAGGTGCCGGAGCCCAGCGACCCCACCGCCTGTGACGCCGCGAAGGGCACCGAGCTGACCGGCATCAAATTCACGATCGACATCGGCAAGGGCGTCGTCGACCCCCAGCAGGGCTGCGTCGAAAGCTGCGTGGGCCTGGAACGGCAGCTGGACATCGGGATCCCCGGCCTCGCGTTGCGCCAGGGCTCGGGCAAGGGCGTACGGGCCGAGGCCGGCTGGTCGGTCAAGGCCACGGTGGGCCTGGACCGGACCAGCGGCTTCTACATCGACGCCACTTCCGACAACCGGCCGCGGGCCAACCTCGGCGTGAACGTGTCGCTACCGGAGGAGATCAACGCCAAGCTGGCCATCCTCGACGTCACCCTGAAGAACCGCACACCGAAGTCTCCCGACTTGTTCGCGGGCACGTTCACCGTCGGGCTCAAGCCGGTCGGCCGGATCGGGCTCCAGCAGCTCGCCGACGCCGGGGACCTGGTGGAGACCTCGCTGCACGCCAACGCCGCCATCGACTGGCGCTTCACCGTGACGCCCGGTTCCCCGATGTTCCCGGGGCTGTTCGGCGACTTCCACCTGGCCTGGGACCTCACCAAGGCCGGCGGCCCTGACCCCGACGACCTGTCCATCGCCTTCACGAACGTGAACCTGGAGGCCGGCGACTTCTTCCGCACCGTCCTTGGTCCGGTGGTGACGCAGGTCAAGCGGGTCACCGACCCCGTGCGCCCGGTGATCGACCAGCTCTACGCGCCCATCCCGGTGCTCTCGGATCTGAGCCGGTCCGCGGGCGGCGGCGACGTGAACCTGATGACGATCGCCAAGAAGTTCAACACGCTGGGCGGAAACAGTACGACGCAGTTCATCGAGCGGGTGGTCGAGATCACCAAGGTGGTCTCCGCCCTGCCCGACTGCCGCGGCGAGCTGCACATCCCCATCGGTGGCTTCTCCGTGGCCGGCGACAAGGCGCTCACCACGCAGAACTCGCCGGACGTGGCCGACTCGCTGATCACGGACATGGCTCCCGCGACGGAGGACCTGTTCGCGGCGCTCGACCAGGGCGCCAGGACGTGTGACAAGGGCCATGCCGCGAAGGCCGCGCAGGAGCAGGGGCCCATGCAGCAGTCGGCGAAGGCGGGCTTCAGCTTCCCCGTGCTCGGCAATGCCGGCCGGTCGATCTTCAGCCTGCTCATGGGCAAGGACGTCGAGCTCGTCGAGTTCGACTCCGGCCCGCTGCGCCTGGGCTTCACCTACAGCCAGTCCTTCGGCCCGGTGTACGCGCCGCCCCCCATCATGGTGGTCATCTCCGGCACGGCCGGGGTCGAGGCGCGGATCAAGGCGGGCTTCGACACGTATGGCATCCGCAAGGCGATCGAGCAGGGCCAGGTCGATCTCCAGGTCCTCGACAGCCTGTACCTGAAGACCACCGACGAGCGAGGCCGCCCACTACCGGCGATCACCCTGTCCGGCCGTCTGGAGGCCGGAGCGGCGGTGGACCTGTTGCTCATCAAGGGGGGCGTGAGCGGAGGAATCTCCCTGGGCATCTCGATGACCTGGGCCGATCCGACCAACGACGGCAAGTTCAGGTTCTACGAGTTCGCCGGGGTCCTGCTGCGTAACCCGATGTGCCTGTTCGTGATGGACGGCAAGCTCAGGGTCTATCTCAAGGCATGGGTGGAGCTCGGGGTCTCCATCTTCAAGAAGCGTTACGACTGGACGATCGTCGAGGCCACGCTGCTCGACTTCTCGGTCCGGCCGAAGTGCGATGAGGCCCCGCCCAAGCTCGCCACCGAAAGCGGCAGCGCGCTGGTGCTGCACGTCGGCGCGATGCGCGGGGCCAGGGGCGGCAGCAGCGCCAAGCCGAGCGACGCCGCCGAACAGTGGACGGTCAGCCAGCTCCCCGGCGACGAGGGGTTCGTGGTGAGCGCGCTCGGCGTCCGCGAGGAGCACCGTGCGGCGGGCATGGACCGGGTGCTGGCCGACGGCCGCGCCGCCAAGGGCAGCATCCGGCTCGTCTTCCAGGGGTACGCCGACGACTCCGGCACGCCGTATCCGTTCGATCGGAAGATCGTCGCCTTCGGCGGCGACGGCGACGACCTGATCCTGGCCGGCGCAGGAAGCAACGTGGTGGACGGCGGTAAGGGCAACGACCAGATCACCAGCGCCGACCAGTACGACGAGCAGGGCACATCGGTCGCCATCGTGGCCGGCGGCCCCGGGAACGACTACCTGACCGTAGGCGGCGCGGGCGGCTGGGTATCCGGTGACGGCCACCTCAACCCCGGCAGCCGGAGGGTCGGCACGGTCGAGGTCGCCGACTGGAACGCCGAGGGCCTGCCCGGCGCGCCGGCGGACGGCCCGGACGACGGCGACGACCGGATCGCCGCCGGACTCGGCCGCAACCGGCTGTGGGGCAACGGCGGGAACGACACCATCGGCGTGGCCTCCGACAGCCCGCTGGCCGCCACCGACCCGTCGCCCCGCTTCCGCGCCCAGCCGAGCCTGCTGGTCGGCGGGCCCGGTGCCGACATCCTCACCGGCGGTTCCGCCGCCGACGAGATCTACACCGGACCGCAGGAGGAGTTCGGTCCCGACGCGCCGGGACCGGCCGACTCGGGGCCGAACTACGTCGACACCGGCGCGGGCGACGACAAGGTCTACGGCAGCCAGGCCGTCGATCTGGTCGCCGGACGCTCCCTTCCCGGCGAGACCGGGCGCGTGTTCGGCGGCGGCGGCGAGGACGTCCTCGCGGGCGGCTACGGCAAGGACGAGATCTTCGGCGGCCCCGGCGACGACTGGGTGATCGCCGAGCCGTCCGACGTCGGCGAGGCGGAAGGCCGTGACGACTACGGCCCGGCCCGGGTGGTGCGGCACCTGCCGCTGCCCGCGGGTGTGCAGCCCTCGGCGAAGCTGCTGGTCGGCGGCGACGGCGACGACCACCTCGTGGGCGGCGACGGCGGCGCCACCATCTTCGGCGACCGGAGGCGTGAAGAACCCTGCGAGGAGGCCGTCGCGGACGGCGACGGCCGCGACCTGGTGATCGGCGGCTCCGGCAAGGACATCGTCTCGGCCGGTGGGGGAGACGACCGGGTCGAGGCCGGCGGCGGTCAGGACCGTGTCTGCGGCGAACGGGGCGACGACACCCTGTACGGCGGAGCGGACGACGACTTCGTCAGCGGCGGCTCCGGTGACGACACCGCCTACGGCGACGACGGAGCCGACGAGGTGACCGGTGGCACAGGCGACGACACCCTGTACGGCGGAGCGGGCGACGACTCGGTCGTGGGCGAAACCGGCGAGGACACCCTCTTCGGTGGCTCCGGCGACGACCTGGTCGTCGGCGGCAGCCGTACCGCCGGAAAGCCCGACGGCGCCGACACCCTGTACGGCGACGCCGGAGCCGACCGCCTGGTCGGTGACAACGGCGACGCCACCGGTTCCTTCGACCTGGACGGAACGCCGGAGGAGGCCGGCGGTCCGGACGTGATCCACGGCGGGGACGACGCCGACACCGCCTTCGGCGGGATCGGGGACGACGAGGTGCACGGAGACGCCGGCGACGACCACCTGGAAGGCGGCAACGGGGCCGACCAGGTGTCGGGCGAGGCCGGTGAGGACGAACTCGTCGGCGGCGGATCCGGGCCGCACCCCGACGCGGGCGACACTCTGCTGGGTGGTGACGGACCGGACGTGATCGCCGGTGACAACGCCGTCCTGAGCACGTCCGGCACGGCCACCCCGGTCGCCGTACGGCCCGGCCAGCTCCACACGCACCGGGTGGAGCTGCTCTCGGGCGGCTCCGGCGCGGACGTCGCCGACGGCGGCGCGGGCAACGACGCGATCTTCGGGCAGGGCGGTGCCGACCGGCTGCGCGGCCAGGAGGGCGACGACTACGCCGAAGGCGGCCCGGGCGTCGACTGGGTCGAGGGCGACCAGGGCGACGACGACGTGGTCGGCGGATCGCACGTCGCGGCGGACGACGCCGCCGACGCGCTCTTCGGCGGACCCGGCGACGACGTCGTCCTGGGCGACAACGGTCAGGTGAGGCTGTCGGGCGGCCCTGCCCGGGCGACCATCCGCCTGGGCTCGGCCGGCAAGCCGATGACTCCACGGGCCGTCACGCTGCTGGGCGGCGGCTCGGGCGACGACCGTATCTCCGGCGGCTCGGGAGTGGACGTGCTGTGGGGACAGGGCGGCGACGACTACATCTCCGGCGGCGCCCAGGATGACTACGCCGAGGGCGGCAGCGGCGCCGACCAGATCCGCGGCGATCTCCCGCTGTCGGCCAAGTCCGCCCAGACCACCAGCGAGCCGCTCGGCGACCCCGGCTGGAAGGGGGTCGCCAGCGGGCAGGCGGAACTGGAGGGCGAGGACGCCACGCCCGGCCAGGACGATCTGATCGGCGGCTCGTCCCAGCCGGGCGCGGACGACAAGGGCGACGCGATCGAGGGCGGCGGAGGGGCCGATGTGCTGCTCGGCGACAACGGCTCGCTCGTCCGCACCCTGGTCGGAAACGGCGAGCGGGTCTACACCGAGCGCTACGGCGCGGGGCAACCGCCCGCCGACGCCACGCGCAGCCGTACGCACGACCCGGCGCTGCCCGGCGACTCCACCCGGTTCTGCACCCAGGCCCAGGCGACCTGCGAGCCGGAAGGCGCCTTCGGCGCCGACCGCCTCTACGGCGACGCCGGCGACGACGGGCTGTGGGGTCAGGACGGCGACGACCGCCTGTACGGCGGAGCAGGCAACGACGACCTGTTCGGTGAGCTCGGCGACGACGAGATGTACGGCGGCGAGGGCGACGACGCCATGCTGGGCGATCGCGGCGGCGTGGTGAACGAGCGGATCGACGCGGGGGACGCCCAGCGCCTCGGCTTCACCGTCACCCTCAAGTCCCCGCCCAAGGAGACCTACCGCGGCTTCCTGCTCGGGGCCTATGACCGCCGTACGGACCTGCTGCACGACGCGGACGGCGACACCTGGGTGAGCGCGGCCCTGCCGCACGACGGCTTCGCGAAGGGCGGCGACGACCGCATGCGGGGCGGGCCGGGACGCGACAGCATGCACGGCGGCGCCGGTGACGACCTGATCAACGGCGACAGCGGCGGCGACGAGGTTTTCGGCGACGACGGCGCGGACGTGATCTGGGGAGGCAAGGGCTGCGACCCCGTCCTGGACGCCGCGACCGCCGACTGCCGGTCCGGCGGCGTGTTCGACCCGGCCGCGCGGGGCACCGATGACCGCTTCGTCGACCACGTTTTCGGCGGCGCCGGGGCCGACCTGCTCGACTACAACCCGCGCGGTTCCTACCCGGGCGACTGCGCCCCGGGCCGCATGCCGGAAGGCACCCTCACCACCGTCGTGGACCCCTGCCTGTGGCACCGGATGACGGACAAGGACAACGCCTCCACCACCGACGACCAGCACCACCAGGGCGTCGACTGGCAGTACGGCGGCGAGGGCCGGGACGTGCTGCAGGGCGACCGCACCGCCAACGGGCCCAACCCCGGCGACAAGATGATCGACTGGAACGGGAACTTCAACCTTTTCACCCACTGCGGCCCGGCCAACGGCGGGCACAACATCGTCCGCGAGCACTCCCCGGCGATGCTCGACTTCCTGGCCAAGGTGGTCTGGGGCTCCGGCGCGGGCCGAAGCTTGGGCGACGCCTCGGGCGTGCGGGAGCTGGCGATCCCGGAACACGACAGCGGCCCGCCGTACCCGACCTCACCCGGACACTTCGACTCGCCCGTGGCCTGCGCGCCCTAGAAGGGAAATCGTCAATGTTGCGTCGTTTATTGATGGTGGTGTTGTTGGCCACCGGCCTTGCCACCGGAGGGGTGGCGGCCCAGGCGGAGACCGTGTCCGGCCGCGCCGCCGCGGAGCGGTGCGTGCCCGGTGACTGCTTCGCCGTCACCGCGGTCCTCGACCGGGCCCCGGCCGTGGGGCAGACCGCCACGCTGACCGTCACGGTCACCGCCAAGGAGAAGGCGGCTGACGTGCGGGTGGTGACGGACCTGCCCGGAAACCTGCGTTGGGTGAGCCCGCCTGATGGGATGAGCCGGGGCCCCGCGACGATCGGGCGCACTCGCCTGGACCGCGCGAGCCGTACCGGCCCGATGCGGAAGAACGAGCGGGCGAGGTACGTCGGCACGGTGCTGGCCACCGAGCCGGGCCCGGCCGCCGTCAACGTCCACGTCAGCGACGGGCGGCCCGGCCCGGGTAGCGAGGCGCTGGCCTACCTCACCGTCGGGAAGGAGACGTCCTTCTTCGGCGGGGCACGACCCGCGTCCACCGCCCCTCCGCGTGCGGTGGGGGTCGCGGCGGACCCGGACACCTGCGTGCGGGGCAGGATCACGTACCTGACGGTCGGTGGCGCCATCCGGGGTGTGCCCAAGATCCGGATGAACGCCGTGGGCAAGGACGACGTGGGTGGGGACAAAATCCTGGCCCGCGGCCTGACGGACGACCAGGGCGACTACGAGTTGTGCTTCGCTGGACGCGATGTCGGTCAGGGCATTTACGTGGTCGGCCACGCCTACAACGACTACTGGGCGGTCGCGGATCCGACGACCACGGTCACCCACTCGTTCCAGACGCCGGTCACTCCCGATGTCGAGGCGGGCACCAGGGACACGGTCATCGACTACCTTTCCACGCCCGGAAGCAAGGCCGAGGGCTGGTTCCGGATCTTCGCGGCCGCGTACGACACCTGGAAGGCGTACACCGGCTGGGCAGGGAACCCCGGAGGCTGCTGGGTCGCCGGCGCTTCACCCTGCCGCCCGGCGGCCATCATGTGGGCCCCTTACGACATGATCCCTAGCGCCTATTACAGTACCAACAACGACACCATCTACCTGAGCGCGCAGCATCAGCTCGAGAACATGACCGTGGCCCACGAGCTCGGCCACTTCATCATGGACTACGTCTACGCGGACGTGTTCCCGGCGAATCCCTCCTGTGCCAACCACTGGCTTGAGAAGATCACCTCGCAGGGGTGCGCCTGGACGGAGGGGTGGGCCGACTGGGTGGCGCTCCAGACATACGGGGAGACCCACTACCGCTGGGGGCCGTTGGACCCGCCGGTCGACCTGGAAAGCCCCACGTGGAACAGTCCCGGGTGGGTGGTGATCGACGGACCCGAAGTCGAGGGCCGGGTGGCCGGCGCGTTGATAGACCTCGCCGACGATGACCCGAGGAACGAGATCTACTGGGACCTGTCCTCGGAGGGCCCGGAAAAGATCGTCTCCGTTGTCACGGCGACGAAGCCGAACACCGTCGTGGAGTTCAAGAACGCTCTGTTGGCGGTGGTGCCCACGCCGGGAGGGAAGTCGAACGTGCTGGCCACCCTCTACCAGAACACCATCGATGGCCTGTTCTACGAACCGCTGCTGGACAGGGTCGAGCTCAACCGTCCGAACGCTTCCTACTCCATCACCACCACACGGCCCACCTGGTCGGTGGTGGCCGCGCTTACCGTGGAGAATCCGGCCAACGACGTCAACGTGACCATGTTCAAGTCCGAGACCAGCGCGGAGAACGTTTCGAGCAGACTGCCCGGCAGTGATCAGCCGGACTTCATCGCCGTCGACGCCGCGTCCGGTCCACGGAGCCACGTGGCCTGGGCCCTGGGGCCTGACGCCACGGAGTCCTACCTCGTCGAGTTCGCCGAGTCGGAGGGCTCGCTCGCGCCGCGAACCTCCACCCAGCTGTCCATGGAGTCGGCCGACGTCGTCGAGATCCGCACGGCGGACCTCACCGCGAACACTCCGGTGAGTTTCACCGTCACCCCGCTGGATGGCCAGGACCTCGACGTCTTCACGATGGCGCCCAACTCCGCCAAGTGGGCGAGGCCGAGATCCGACGCGAAGGGCGCCTTCGGCAAGGGGCCGGGCATAGCCGAACGCCTCACCGTGACGCCGAGCGTGACCGGCACCTACGCCGTGATAGTGATCCAGAAGAGTGGGAGCGGGCGCTTCACCCTGGCCCGTTCCTGACCAGGCGGTGCCGCGCATTCTCCAGCGCGGCATTTCCCCCACCGAGTCCCGGCGATTCCCTTCGAGCACGGAGGCTGATCGCCGGGAGGTCGGCCCGCCGGCGGAGACGGCGTGGGGGGGGGGGGGGGGGGGGGGCGCCCCCCCCCCCCCCCCCCCCCCCCCCCCCCCCCCCCCCCCCCGCCCCACAGAGCCACGACCCCCCCGGCCACACCCCCTCCGCCGACCACGACCCACCCGCCCCACCCCCCCCCCGCCCGCCGCGTTCCCCCCCCCCCCCGGGCGGCGGGGGGGGGGGGGGGGGGGCCCGGCGGGGGGGGGGGGGGGGGGGCGCGGGCCCCCCCCCCCCCCCCACGACCGCTCGACCAGGCAGAGACGCCGATTCTCGAGTTCCTGGCGGTTACTGCTGAGAGCCTGAGCGTGCGTCTCCTGCCTGGGAGCTTGACCGTGAAGGCGAAAGGAGCCGTTCAGCCAGGTGAAATGAGTGGGCCGAAGACAAGGATCCTCACGTCTTCACGACGGGCCTCGGACGGCCGATCTATCCCGACACCGTCACCCAGCTCATCAGGGACCTTGTGAAGGCCTACAACGCCGCGTCTAAGGGACAGGCGCTGCCGTTCGCCCGGCTGCACGACCTCCGCCACGTCCACGCGACGACGCTTCTCCTGGCCGGCGTGCCGGTGCATGTGGTGGCCGCGCGCCTCGGTCATGCCGACCCTGCGATCACGCTCAGGGTCTACGCCCACGTGATCCGATCGGCTGAAGCGTCGGCGGCTGACGCGTCGGCGGCTGACGTCTTCGCCCAAGCGCTGAAGCCGGCCCCGTAGGCCAGTGTTAGCAGAAGTGTTAGCAAACACCCTCGGACGAAGGTCAATCCGAGGGTGTTTTCGCTGGTGGGCCGCCAGGGACTCGAACCCTGAACGTACGGATTAAAAGCTCGGACGATCATGGTTCCAGACGGTTCAATGCAGGTCAGCGGGTACGCGCGGTCTGCCCTGAACATCTCTGGACCACCCTGAACTGCAACCCAAACTGCAACCCCCGCGGTTGGGACCTTCCGTTTTCAGGAGTAGGCACCGTGATCGTCGACCTCCGCGTCATCGTCTTACCTTGGCTTGGAGTGGTCGCTGACGTGTGGGTGAGTGAGCCGGTGTGCGCCTGGGTTGATGTATCGGAGCGCGTTGGAAGAGCCAGGACAGCTCACGCGGCGACGGCCCCCGCCTGCCTGATCATCCTGTCGCCGTCGTCCCACCCGCCAGAAGGGTGGGCTAGGGTCAGGGCCCAGGTGGAGCGGGTGATGGGGATCGAACCCGCGCCGTCAGCTTGGGAAGTCTCTACGCGCCATGGCCGCTGACCAGGCAGAACGCTGACCTGCGGGGGAGTGGGATGAGTACCCGTGGCTCCCTGTAAGTCCCCCTTGATCCCTCTGCTGACGGGCACGCAACGGGCACGACGTGATGAACTGACCGCTTCCTTATCAGAACCATCCGGTACGTGATCAGAAGCTTGTGTCCTGCTCCGAAGTGGTGTCGGGCGGTGGTGATCGTGAGCGGCTGTGTGGGGCCGTTGCAGTACGCGTTGCAGTAGTCCGCAGTCCCCTGGTCCTCCCCGTCTTCCTTGTGCTGATCCCCAGGGCGAGGCCCCACGCTGCCGAACACTCAGACCCGCAAGGCACGCGATCGCCACGCGGCAAGACCTTCGACGACGCCACCGCGCTCTGCTGCCGGCTCCGAGGCTTACTCCACCCACCACCAGCCATTCCCCAGGTCGCGGATCGGTCGGCCCACGTCCCCTTCGGCAGTCTGGATCAGGAAGTCGTTGCTGGGCCGGCTCGGAAAGTAAGCGAGACCCGACCCGATCTCTGATCTCCACTCATCCACGTAGATCGGCAGATAGAGCCCGTGATTCTGCGCCTGGACTTCTCCGTCGACCGATAGGTACTTCATCCACCAGGGAGGGGCGAGAGGCCTCCCCTCCCGATAAGCAGCGGCGAGCTCGGCGAAGCTTCCCTGGTGAAGTCGCAGCGTGCTGTCGATGAACGTGGTTCGCCAATCGACTCTCCAGATAACCGCCCCAAGCGTTATGGCGATGATCAATGCGATCGCTGCTCGCGCGTACGTCTGGACCGAGAGGTACGAGATGACTGCAGTGAAGGTCCAGAGGCAAGCCCATACCCAGCCGAACGTGTTGACCAGCCAGCTGAACAACCAGATCTGCCTGTAGAGCGGGATCTGCAGGTAGTTGGCGGCGATCAGGAAGATCCATCCGAAGGTGGCCATGAGGACGGTCCACTTGGACCAGCGGGCGGACTTCAGTTGAGACATCGGCACGGGCAAAGTGTCCCGGCCGTCCTCCCTGAGCCGCTACAGACCAAGCAGGAGTTTCACGCTATTTGCACCACTTCTACACATCCCGCCCAACGACTCTGCGTACGAATGTGACTGCCAATGTCAACCCCCTAATACTTGGGCCAGACTTTGGTCATCGTCCATCACAGCGCACGAGTGGAGCCTAGCGGATTCGAACCGCTGACACCCTGCTTGCAAAGATGCCTACCAATCTTGCTGGACCAGCGAAGACGTAGCTCAGCGCACTGATCGCGTTCCCCGTGACTCCCCGCTGTTCCCCCTTGTTTCCCGTCCCATCGGGCACGCCACGGGCACGGCGGTAGTCTCATCAATGACAGTCTCCGGCATTGCGCCGCCCCTCCCCGCAGGGGTATGGCTTGGTGTGCCAGGCCATAGGCGATCGGGCACGACGCCGGGAGGCTGGATAGCACTGGAGACCGTCCTCACTCCTGCGCAACAGGGAGGCAGCGACTCGGTTACCTCCTGGTGATTGGACATGGCGGCTACCAATCACCGCCCCGCTGCCATCTGAGGTCGAAGCCCTTTGCTGACGCCTTGCGGCCATGGGATGGGAGAAAGCCTTGAATTAGATCAAGCTACGAAGGCATGATGGGGTTCATGGGCGGACTGGCGAAATCTAAAACACTTGTCGTTGATGGATACACGATCAACGGAACCTCTCATCTCGATATAGAGCTAGAATTTGATGATATAGGGTATTGTCCTGCAAGAATAAGCACCCTAGCATCTCAGACGATTTCCAGAGCGCAAGAGTTTTATCGCACCCACCCCCAAAATGATTGGACGGAAACTTCCGATACCCCTATCGATTCGGTTAGGTTCAACGATGATGGCGGAAAAGCGCCATGGGATGAGGCTACGGGCGTCTACGTGGATTTCTATTCGGAGTCCAAAATCGTAGCCCTCTTTATATTATCTACGCTACCGGGGATGATGCACCGGAATCTAAGAAGTATAGTCACTCCTGTGTTGATGCGTTACGGCCTCCGTCTTGTCGAGGTCGAAAGTATGAGCGAAGATTTCACCAAGGATGAGGAAGTTCGCGACGGCTCAAGACATTGGGAGATTCATGCTTTAGTCGAGTCTCCCGCTATCACGATAGCCGATATATATAGAGCGCGTAGGGAAATGAGCTACGCTGCCTTCTTCACGGACGAGGCGATTGCAGTACCCGAAGTCGCTTTCCAGCTTGCCTCTTCAGGAAATGTCGCCGACCTTTTGGGGCGCGACGAATCTCAAACGCTTGAAGTCAAACGCTCGGCCTATGACCTGCAAAACAAGCCCGAAGCGCAGTGGAAGATCGAACTGGCTCAGGACGTGGCTAGCTTCGCTAACGCTGAGGTTGGCGGGCTGATAGTGATCGGCATAGAGACTAAGCAGGTCGGAGACGTAGAAAATCTGAAGAAAATCCACCCCCTGCCATCGGATCCGGGTAGAGCCAAGCGGTATCGGGACGTAGTCAATGGTCGCGTCCATCCCCCTATTGACCGTCTTCGGATTGAGTCGGTGGAAATAAGTGGAGGGGAGGTGCTCTGCATCCTAATCCCCACTCAAAAAGAGGAGGATAAGCCTTTCATCGTGGAAGGAGGGCTCATTAAGGGCAAGACTAAAGGTCGCGCTTTTCATATTGTTCGACGCAGAGGTAGCGATACTATGTGGATTGGAGGTCGCGAGCTCCATGCGATGATTCTCGCGGGCCGTGCTCTGTTGCGCTATGGAAGAATCTCAGATCAGTAGTACTGGTAGCGAGCGGACGTACGTTTCGGCCACTTTGCGGCTCGGTGGGCCGGGGCTGAGGAACGAAGTCCCGGACCTTCGATCGCCCCCCACTCGGTACGGTGGCCGGCCACAGCCTGGCGATCGTGAGTCCTGCATATGTGCGGCTGCGCGCCCCTGGTCGGCGGGTGAGGTTTGGTGCGGCGAGTGCTGTGTACGGCGGGCGGCCCTGAGTCCCGCCGCCGTTCGGGACCGGCGCCCACGCCGCACGCCCGGACGGCGGGCGGGCGGCGGGCCGTGCGGCGGCGCGGAGCGCTGCCGCCTTGATACTCACAAGAACAATTCGGCAGATCATCGTGCTGTACTGTCCCGAGTGTCCCGTCCCCGGACCCACTTGATAGTGGAGTCCAGTAATGTATTTGACAGGTGCCATTGCTGGCCAATTTTTCGGCCAGAGGAGGTTCTTGTGGAGTTCGATTCTGATGCGGTTGACCAGAATGCCGAAGGCGTCGCGGACCAAGGGAGTGGGAAGCGAGAGTTTCTTGACACGCAGATCATTTCCTATGCACTAAAGGGAAAGATCGATGTTCCGGCTGTAGAGGGCCGACTCATTGCCTCAGCGACAGCGCACGAGCTTCTTCGCACCTGGGACAAAGAAGAAGGTGACGTTGCATATTATATCCCAGTGCCTAGTATCAGAATTCGAGAATTAGCTAGCTCTAGGCCAAAGCATCACCCGCCGCGCAAGCAATCTACAGATTTGCTGCCGCTCTACCTAGGTGAGAACGAGCTCAGTGTCGTCGAGTATGGCCACCTTGCAATATCGCTACTTATCAATAGCCAAGAGGTTGACCTGCTGCTCTACTGCACTCGCCATCTAGACAAGCATCGCAGAGATGTTGCTCTGCGGTATTTTGAATTTCTGACACAGCACTCGATTAGATGCATTGCCGCCACGAGCAAAGTCGTCCCTGACGTTGTCGAGCTGTTTCGCAAATTTCGGGCGAGGTTTTCACCTAAGGGCGACTTTCGCAACACTTTGAATGACATCCTGGTTCTTGCAACCGCCCTGAATGTCGGTGCGCCACTGTTGACCAGAGACGGAGTGCTCAATCGCTTTGCCAGTGAATACTACGGAACGCCTCTCATTGCAATGGCTGACTATGTCAAGATAGATTTCGGTCATACATCTGCCCGGCGAAGAATTTCTCGTGACAGTAAGGGATACATAAACCGCCCATGGCGTTCGAAACTAATTGAATGAGGACTCGAGTACAGCGGTCTTCGGTCCCTCCGGGCCCATCCCGGGACTGTACAGTCTTCGGCTCTGTCTCTCTTTCGGTGGTGACGGAGGGTTAGGCCAAGAGAATGCGGTGGCGGAGCAACGCGAAGCTGGCCCGGCCGTGCATCTGGCGCATGATGCGCTTGGTCTTCGTGTTGACGCCTTCGGTGCCGCCGTTATGAAAGGGCAAGGTGACGGCCGCGCGGACGGCATCGCTGTCGTGGTCGAGGCCTCGGATGAAGGCGTGCAGGTGAGGCAGATCGGCGGTTCGGGCGGTGGTGATCCACGCGGTGAGACGCTCGGCGTTGCCCTCGTGTGGCCGCAACAGGTCGGCGAAGCCGCGCACGAGCTCGGCCAGGTCGATCATCTCTGGGCAGGCGGTGGTGAGGTCGTGCAGCAAGCGGCGGTGCTCGTCCTTGAGGTTGTCGGGCCGGGTGAGCACAAGGCGAGCAAGGCGGCGGGGTGAGATGGGCAGGCGGTCGGCTTCGACACGGCCTTGGGTGATGTAGCGGTAGAGGAGGTTGAAGCTGCCCTGGTAGCCGAGGGCTTTGATCTCGTTGAACAGGTGCAGGACGGGGACTGCGGGGTCGTCGGATCGGCGGCGCCGGAGGTGGTCGCGGTAGGGGTCGACGAGGGTAGGCCGGTATTGCGGGGCGCGTTGCAGGCGTTCGGGCTCGGCCACGCGGGCGTAGCGTTTGACGGTGTTGAGGGACACGTTCAACCGGCGGGCACATTCCAGCAGGCCGACGCCTTTGCCGAGCAGGTCGTGGACCTGGTGCCAGCGCTCGCGGGTGGTTTTGGCGCGCTTGCCGTCCTGTATCGGCGGTCCGGCCTTGGCCCAGCAGGCACTGTGTCCGGCTACTTCTTTCGCGACGGCCTCACCCAGGCCGTGCCATAGATGCCAGCGGTCGGTGACCTGGACAGCTTGCGGTAGCGCGCGGCGGACGGCTTCGGCGTAGGCGCCTGAGCCGTCCCGGCACACCACCTGCACTCCGGGATGAGCACGAAGCCAGGCCTCCAGGACATCGGCGGTGCGGCCGGGCAAAACGTCGATACGCTCGCGCGTTTGGGCGTCGATCAGCACGGTGGCGTAGCGGTGACGCCGGCGCAGCGCGAAGTCATCCACTCCCAGTACACGGGGCACCCGAGACTGGGGCGAAGGCATGCGCAGCAGAAGGCGCAGCGCGGTGTGCCGGGACAGGCCAACAGCCAGAGCGGATAAAGCGCGCACGCCGGCTCGTCCAGCCAGTTCGCGGACCACCGCACCGATCTGCGAGGTCAGACGCGGGGTGCGCCGCTGGTAACGCTCCAGTACGCCGGGCAGTTGTTCGCGGAAGGTCTGGCGGCAGCCACGCGTCGGGCAGACCAGGCGGCGAACCTGCACCACCACCAGCACACGGCGTGCATCGACCGGGACATCAGCAACGGTCCGGTCGTGATAGCCGTGCACCCGCGCGGTCTCAGCCCCGCACCCCGAGCAGGCGACCGACCCGTCCGGAGTTCGCGCCCGCACTCGGATCCGCTCACCCTCGTCCACTACGTCCTCCACCACCAGCGGCGACAACCCCGAAAAGATCACGCTCACAAGCTCATCAAGATCAAGCATGACTCACTGTGACGCAGCCGAACCTTTCGTCACCACCGAATCTGCGACAGAGCCGAAAGAGAGACAGAGCCGTTGGCTGGACAGACCCGACCTCACACGGGAGAAGAAGCAGGCCGCCAAAGCGCGCAAGGCCGCTGCGCGGCACAAGAAGGAGGCGGCCTAAGAGCCTGCTGACAAAGGGATTTGGCGTCGAGGTTCGAGTCAGGAGACCGCCGGGGTGTGGTCATTTTCGGGTCGTTGACCCGTGAATGGGAGCGGGCTCCCGGTAGCTGAGGTGTTGTCTAAGCAGCTCAGCGGCCAGGAGCCCGTGGTTGTCTGTCCGCGTCCTCGAACGCCGCCTCTACGGTTCGAGGGGATTGCCACCGGGCAGCCGTACCCCAGGATGAGGGGCCGGGCGGGCCGGGACGGATCCGCCGTACGGCCGGAGTGCCAGGAGCGGCGGGTCAGGAGCGGCGGGTCAGGAGCGGCGGCCGAACCAGCGGCGCGCCTTCGCAGGCTTGGCGGCCTCCCTGGTCCCCACTCCCACCCCGGCCGTGGCCTTGGCGAAGCCGGCCTGCGGCTGGACGGTCGGGGCGCAGGTGTCCAGGGGGACCGGGTCGCCCATGGTGACCACGATCTTGCGGGGCCCCTTGAAGGACTCGCGGGCGTGGGCGGCGAGGATGTTGTCGACGATCAGAATGTCACCCGGCCGCCATGTCTCCCTGACCGTCGCCTGGCGGTAGGCCGCGTCGATGGTCTCCACGTCCTCCCTGGAGATCGGCTCGCCGTCGCCGTAGGCGGTGTTGAAAGGCAGGTTGTCGTGGCCCAGGTCCTCCAGGAACACCTCACGGATCTCCGGGTCGAGCGCCCACTCGTTCCAGAAGACCGTGTGGTTGAACCAGACCTCCTCGCCGGTTCCTGGGTGACGGATGGTCGCCGAGCGGCGCTGCACGGTGCGCAGCTGGTCGCCGCCGACCCACTCGTGGGCGATGTGGTTCTCCGCGCAGTAGGCGGCGACCTCGTCCCTGTCCTCGGTGCCGAATGCGGTGCGCCAGCCGAGGCTGATGTGGTCGCCGTAGTTGCGCACCAGGGACCAGCCGTGCGCGCGGAACCGGTCGGCCAGCGGCTCCGGGATGCTTCTCAGCACCTTGCGCACGTCGGTCACCGGGGTCGCGCCCCCCTCGTCGGGGGCGATCAGGCAGCCGAACATCAGCAGCCCGGGGAAGCTGAGCGCGTAGCTGTTCTCGTTGTGCGGGCGGATCGTCTGGGACGGCGGCAGGTCGGTGGAGGAGTAGACGTCCTTGCCGAAGTGGCTGCGCGGGGTGGCCTTCTCGACATATCCGGCGAGTTTGGCGATCAGGGCGTCGCGTACCTCGGCGAAGTCCTCCACGCCCTTCACCGGCAGCCCTCGCAGGTAGAGGGCGCCGTGCTCGTCCAGGCCCGCACGGATGGCCTCACGGTTCTCCCGCAGCCAGTCGCAGGTCTCGCCCAGGTCCGAGCCCTGGGCGTCGGCCGCAGCGGGCCTGCCCTCCCTGATCTCCCAGGCGATGGTGGTGGTGTTCACGATGCGTGGGTCCTTTCCAGCTCTTCGATGCCGATGAGGTCGTCGGGCTTGGCGTCGGGCACCTCGTCGTCGAAGCGCGCCAGGGTCCCGATCCGGGTGGCGGCGAGCACGAGCAGCGCCATGCAGAGCCCGCACAGCAGGTAGAGAAGCCCGATCCCGCGCCCCGGCCCGGTGCCGATGATCGCGCCGAGGGTGTCCGCGAGCGGGCCGCCCACGGCCAGCAGCGGATCGAGGAGCGGGCCGGCGAGGGGGGCGATGACGCCGAAGCCGATCGGCACGGTGGCTGCGGCGATCATGGTGTTGACCGCGATGATCCGCCCCTGGAAGCGGTGCGGCACCTTCACCTGGATGATCGTCATGATCGTGCCGTTGATCAGGGCCAGCGCGAAGGACATGCCGAAGGCGCCGACGCCGATCAGCCAGAGGCTGGGCCGCAGTCCAGTCAGCACGCCGGCGACCGCCATCAGCATCGTCGCGGCGATCACGCCGCGCAGCCTGCGGTGGGTCGGGCCGCCCCACAGGCTCATGACGACGCCGCCGGTGATCGCGCCCGCCCCGGCCGCGACCGCGACCGCGCCGGCCGCCTGAAGCGGGGCGAAGGAGAGGACGAGCGGCGAGACCATGACGAACATGGGAGCCAGGAAGAGGTTCACGCCGGCGAAGAAGAACAGCATGCCGCGGAAGCTCCGGTGTCCCAGCGAGAAGCGGAAGCCGCCTGCGATCTCGGCCGAGATCGGCTCACGGCGGCGCAGCCCCAGCGTGGTGGGGAACTTGACGAACAGGACCACGACGATGGCGAAGGTGTAGGCCGCCACCTGGATGGTCAGGATGCCCTCCAGCCCGATCGAGGCGAGCAGGCCGACCGCGATGAGGGGGACCAGGAACTGGGCGGTGCCGATCGCGAGCTGCACGATGCCGTTGGCGTGCCCGAGGTAGCGTTTGGGCACCAGCTGCGGGATCGACGCCTGGTAGGCGAGCCGCTGGAACGTCACGGAGACCGAGACGACGGCTATCAGCGCGTAGAGCGGGCCGACCGAGAGCCGGTCGGTCAGCAGCAGCGTGAGCATCACCGCCTGTGTGACTCCCGACACCAGGTCGCCGGCGATCATCACCCGCCGCCGGTCGTAGCGGTCGACCACCGCGCCCGCCAGCGGGGCCACGATGATGCCCGGCACCAGGGCGAGCAGGGCGATGAGCCCGAAGTGGGCCAGTGACCCGGTGATCGTGTAGATCCAGATCGGCACCGCGAACTCGGTGAGGGCCGACCCGGTGAGCGAGACGAGCTGCCCCAGCGCGACGGGCAGGAACCGGCGCATGCTCGGCTCGCGCTCCTCCCGCACGGCCCGCCGCTCCACGCTGTCCTGGAGCCACCAGGTGCCGCCCGCCTCGCGCGAGTGCGCCTCCCGCCAGGCCGCGTCGGCGGTGTGGGTGCCGGTGAGGATCTGGGCGAGCTCGTCGGCGCGATACTTGGGGAAGAAGTGCCCGGCCTCGTCTATGACGACCAGCGACGAGGAGTCGGACAGGAAGCACCACTCCTTGAAGCGCTCCTGGTAGAACTCGGTGCTCGGGTCGCGCTCGCCGACGACCGAGATGATCGGCGCTCTCAGCCGGGGCTGCTCGGTCCCCAGGATCCGGGTGAAGTACTCCTCGGCCATCCGGCCGTCCCGGCGCATCAGCTCGACGGTGAAGGCCACCTGCTCCTCGTCGAGGCCCGTCATGTCGCCGCCGAGCGCCCGCAGCTCGGCCGCGATCGTGCGGGTGCCGTACAGCCGGTCACTGATCAGTTTGCTCAGCGGGCCGAGGAAGCGGCCCCGGGGCCGGGCGAAGGGGAAGATGCCGCCCAGGTAGAGGGCATCCAGCTCGCGTCCCGACGCCTCCATGCGCCGGGCCAGCTCCACGGCCAGCGCGCTGCCGGGGGCGCAGTGCCCGTAGATCACGATCGGGCCCCGGAGATGCTCGGCGATCTCCTCGACGCAGAGCGCCGCCACATCCTCGAAGGAGAGCTGTTCCTCCTCGCCCGGCTCACGTCCGGGGGCGGCGACCGCGTAGAGGGAGTAGCCGGCGGGCATCGCGTCGGCGAGCGTCTGGTAGACGACCGCGTTGGCGCCGCCGTACGGCACGCAGATGACGGAGCCGACCCGGTTCTTCGGATCGATCGGGCGAGTCAGCTCGGCCAGCATCCGGCGGGGGGCGGCCGTCTCGCCCTGGCGTTCGGTGACGAGCCTGGCGAGCTCGGCGACCGTGGGGTGCTGGAACATCTCCAGCACGCCGATCGGCGGCCTGCTCTCGGGGAAGGCCTTGCGCATTCTCGCCACGACCTGGGTCGCCAGCAGCGAGTGGCCGCCGAGGTCGAAGAAGTTGTCGCCGGTGCCGACCCGTTCGAGGTCGAGGACGCCCGCCCAGATCGTGGCGATGGCCTCCTCGGTCGGGTCGGCCGGGGCGGTGTAGCCGGGCCGCTGGTCCAGCCGCTCGGGTTCGGGGTCCGGCAGAGCCCTGCGGTCCACCTTGCCGTGGGCCTGGAGCGGGAAGCGGTCGAGCCAGGCGAAACGCCCGGGGACCATGTAGTCGGGCAGCCGGTCGAGCATGTTCGCCCGCAGCTCGGACACCGGGGACTCCTGCGCGCCCGGCTCCTTCTCCAGCCAGGCGACGAGGTGGTCGCCGCGCAGGTCCACGACGCCCTGGACGACTCCGGGGAGCGTGCCGAGCGCGGCCTCGACCTCGCCGAGTTCCACCCGGTAGCCGCGGATCTTCACCTGGTGGTCGGTGCGGCCGAGGAATTCCAGCCGCCCGTCGTCGAGCCTGCGGACCAGGTCGCCCGTGCGGTACATGCGTGCTCCGGCCGCGCCGTACGGGTCGGCGACGAAGCGCTCGGCGGTCAGTGCGGGGCGGCCGAGATAGCCGCGGGCCATGGTGTCGCCGCCGATGTAGAGCTCGCCCGCGACACCCGGCGGCACCAGGCGCAGCGCCTGGTCCAGCACGTAGACGCGGGCGTCGGGGAGCGGGCGGCCGATGGGCCAGGCCGTACCGGCCGCGGGCGCCTGGGGGTCCACCCGCTCGGTGGTCACCGCGACGACCGTCTCGGTGGGGCCGTAGCTGTTGAAGATCGCGCAGCCCGCGCGGGAGGCCAGATCGCGGACCCAGGCGGTCGGCGACGCCTCGCCGGCCAGGACGAGCGCGCGGCGCGGCAGCAGCCGCTCGGGCTCCACCTCCGCGCCCAGTGCGGCGAGGTGAGAGGGCGTCATCTTCAGGTAGTCGAGGCGCGGCACGGCGTCGGCCAGCTCGGGCGCGGAGCCGCGGCGGGGCAGCTGGTAGAGGGTGCCGCCGTTGGTGAGCGGCAGGTAGAACATCAGCATGCTGAAATCGAAGGCGAGCGACTGGAGCAGCCCGAAGGCGGCGTCGGGCACGATGTCGTATTCCTCGCGGATGTACTCCAGGTAGGCCACGATGTGCCGGTGCTGGACGCCGACGCCCTTGGGCCGCCCGGTGGTGCCGGAGGTGTAGATCACGTAGGCGAGGTCGCCGGGGCCGGCGAGCGGTTCCAGCGGCGTGTCGTCGCCTTCGTCGGCCAGCCGGTCCAGCTCGACGACCGTGCCGGTGAAACCGGCCGCCCGGTCGCGCAGCGCCGAATCGGTGATCAGCACGACGGCCGACGAGTCGGCGAGCAGGAACTCCAGCCGGTCACGTGGCTGCTCGGGGTCGAGCGGCAGGTAGGCGCCGCCCGCCTTGAGCACCGCGAGGATCGCGACCGCGGCGTCCACGGTCCCGTCCAGGCAGATCGCGACGCGCGCGTCGGGGCCGACGCCGGAGTCCCGCAGGTGCCTGGCCAGCCGGTTGGCCCGGCGGTGCAGCTCGGCGAAGGTGAGCGAGCGCTCCCCGGCGACGAGGGCGACCGCGTCCGGGGTCCGCGCCGCCTGGGCCTCGGCCATCTCGCCGAGCGTGCGGTGCGCGGGCCGCCAGGTGCGGGTGCCCGCCCAGTCGCCGAGCAGCGACTCGCGCTCCTCCTCGTCGAGCAGCGACACCTCGGACAAGCGGTGGTCGTGGTCGGCGACGGCACCTTGGAGGAAGAGCCGCATCGAGCGCTCGATGCGCTCGACGGACGCGGGCTCGAACAGGTCGGTGCGGTAGGTGAAGAAGCCGCTCAATCCTTCGTCGGTCTCGTTGACGTACAGCGCCAGGTCGAACTGGGTGACCGCGAGCGGCGAATCGAACGGGCTGATGTCCAGCCCGGCCACGGTCGTGGCGCGGACCGCCTGGTCGGCGAGCGCAAAAGTCGCCTGGAAGATCGCCGAACGGCTGGGGTCCCGCTCCCTCCGCAGGTCGTTGACGACCCGGTGGAAGGGATGGTCCTGGTGCGCGAGCGCGCCGAGCACGGTCTCCCTGGTGCGGAGCAGGTGTTGGGCGACGGTCGGGTCGTCGCCGGTACGGCTGCGCAGGGTCACCATGTTGACGAAGGCGCCGACCACACCCTCAAGCTCCTGGTAGGGCCGTCCGGCCACCGGTGAGCCCACCGCGAAGTCGTCCTGGCCCGCGTGCCGGGCGAGCACCGCCTGGTATGCCGCGAGCAGGGTCATGTAGAGCGTGGCGGTGTGTGCCCTGCCGAGGTCGCGCACGGCCCTGGTCAGTTCGGCGTCCCAGGTGAAGGCATGGACAGCGCCGTCGAAACTCTGCTCGGCCGGGCGCGGCCGGTCGGTGGGCAGCTCCAGGTCGGGCAGCCCGGCGAGCTGCTCGCGCCAGAAGGCGGCGTCGGGCTCGACGGAGGGCCCCGCCAGCCGCGCCTGCTCCCAGGCGGCGAAGTCGCCGAACTGGACGGCCGGTTCGGGCAGCGCTGCGGGCGTGCCCTCGCGGAGCCCGCCGTACAGCTTGAGCAGCTCGTCGACCATGATCTCCAGCGACTGGCCGTCGCTTACGATGTGGTGGACGACGAGCAGGAGCACGTGGTCGTCCGGCCCGATGCGGATCAGCGACGCCCGCAGCAGCGCGTCGGCCGCCAGGTCGAACGGCCGGATCGCCTCCTCGCCGACGATCTCGGCCGCCCGCTCGGGGGTCTCCGATTCGGTGATCTTCAGCGTGACGGGCCCAGGCTCGTCGACGACGACCCTCGGCTGCCCGTCCTGGGTGGTGGGGAACCGCGTCCGCAGGGCCTCGTGCCTGGTCACCAGCGCCGTCAGCGCCTTTTCCAGCAGCGTGACCTCCAGTTCGCCCCTCAGGCGCATGGCCACTGGGAGCGTGTAGGCGACGTTCCCCGGAGCGAACTGCTCCATGAACCACAACCGCTCCTGCCCGCTGGACGGCGGCGGCTCGGTCCCCGCGGCGCGGGGCCGGACGGTGGTGCTCGCCGCTCGCGAGCGCAGTCGCTGCGACAGGAGGGCGCGTTTGTCGGCCGTGAGAGTGACGGCGCGCTCCGACAGCTGCTCGGTCATCGGGACTTCTTCCTTTCATGAGGGGGAACTACGGGATCTGTCCTTCGATGTCGGCGATCAGCAGCGCCTCGACGGTGTCGGCCAGCTTTTCGACCGTGGGATGGGTGAAGACCGCGTTGACCGGGATCTCCAGGTCGACGGCCGCTCTGACCTTGGCGGCGACTCTGATGGCCAGCAGCGAGTTGCCGCCGAGACCGAAGAAGTCGTCGTGCACGCCGACCCGCTCCAGCCCGAGCACCTCGGCCCAGACCTCCGCGACCAGCTTCTCCGCCTCGGTCCTGGGCCTGTGCGTCGCGGCGGCCGGCTCCTGCCACACGGGCGCGGGCAGGGCGTGGCGGTCGACCTTGCCGTTGTGGTTGAGCGGGAGGGCGTCCAGGACGACGAAGGCGGAGGGAACCATGTAGGCGGGGAGCGTCTCCTCGGCGAAGCGCCGCACCTGGCCGGAGAGGTCGGTTTCCGGTGCTGAGGTGTCGCCGGGGACCAGGTAGGCGACCAGGCGCTTGTCCCCGGGGTGGTCCTGCCTGGCCAGGACCACGATCTGGGCCACGCCGGGGTGCCGGGCGAGGGTGGTCTCGATCTCGCCGAGCTCGATGCGGAAACCGCGGATCTTGACCTGCTGGTCGGCCCGGCCGACGAACTCCATGTTCCCGTCGCCGCGACGCCGTACCAGGTCGCCCGTGCGGTACATGCGCGTTCCGGGTTCGCCGTAAGGGCAGGCGACGAAGCGTTCGGCGGTCAGGTCCGGGCGGCCGAGGTAGCCGCGGGCCAGGTGCTCTCCGGCGATGTAGAGCTCGCCGGGCACGCCGGTGGGCACAGGGCGGAGCCTGTCGTCCAGGACGTAGGCACGTGTGTTGTCGAGCGGACCCCCGATGGGGACGGCGCTTGAAGACGGTTCCGCCACCCGGTAGGAGAGCGCGAACGTCGTCGTCTCGGTGGGACCGTAGCCGTTGTTGACGACGCCACCGGCGAGGACGACCCGCTCCACCGCAGCGGGAGACGCCGCCTCACCGCCCTGCCACAGTTCCGGTACGGCGGCCAGCACGGCGGGCGACTCCTCGGCCAGTGCGTTGAACAGGCCGGTCGTCAGAAACACCCCGGACACCCGCTCCTGGCGCACCGCCCGTTCCAGGGCGGGGGCGTCGAGCGGGCCGGGTGGGGCCACGACCACGGTCCCGCCGTTGAGCAGCGGCACCCACAACTCGTAGGTGGAGGCGTCGAAGGCGAGCGCGGAATGCGCCAGCACCCGGTCGTGCCCCCACCAGAGGCGGTCGGCGGCGAAGGCGGCGACATTGTGGTGGGTCACCGCGACGCCCTTGGGCACCCCCGTCGACCCCGAGGTGAACATCACATACG